>NZ_JASHHB010000001.1:0-357362 GCF_047460035.1 Streptococcus mitis
TATTGTAGACTATATTGATTACTACAACAATAAACGAATTAAGGTAAAACTAAAAGGACTTAGCCCTGTGCAATACAGAACTAAATCCTTCGGATAAATTAATTGTCTAACTTTTGGGGTCAGTACATTCTGTACTGACGTTTTTTTATATGCTTATTTTGATTTGATATAGTTGATACCATCTGCTTTTGGTGCAACTGCTTTTCCAAAGAAAGCTGCCAAGACCAAAATAGTCAAAACATAAGGTGCGATTTGAAGGTAAACCGCAGGCACTCCTTGTAGGAATGGCAATTGAGAACCGATAACAGCCAAACTTTGTGAAAGGCCAAAGAAGAGACTAGATAGCATGGCTCCGATTGGGTTCCATTTACCAAAGATCATCGCAGCAAGGGCGATAAATCCAGGTCCAACAATAGTTGTCACTGAGAAGTTAACTGAGATTGATTGAGCATAAATCGCTCCGCCAATTCCACCTAGGAAACCTGAAATAATAACCCCTAAATATCTCATCTTGTAGACATTGATTCCCAACGTGTCCGCTGCTTGAGGATGTTCACCAACAGAGCGGAGACGAAGACCAAAGCGAGTCTTGAAGAGGATAAACCAAGCAAGGAATGAGAAGGCAATCGCGATATAACCAAGCAGACTAGTTGACTTGAAGAAGATATCACCAATCACTGGGATATTTGCCAAAACTGGGAAATCAAAGCGTCCAAAAGTCTGACTTAGGTTGTCGGTTTGTCCTTTGTTATAAAGAACTTTAACCAAGAAAACAGCCAAGGCAGGCGCCATCAAGTTCAATACCGTACCGCTGACAACATGGTCTGCACGGAAATGAACCGTCGCTGCTGCGTGGATGATAGAGAAGAGGCCTCCAACAAATCCTGCTACAAGCAAGGATAGCCATGGAGTTGCTGCTCCAAATTGTTCTGCAAATTCAAGGTTAAAGACAACTCCAGAAAAGGCACCCATAACCATAATTCCTTCAAGGCCGACGTTTACCACACCACCACGTTCAGAGAAAACACCGCCAATACTTGTAAAGATGAGGGGTGCTGAGTAAATCAGCATAGAAGACACCAAGAGGGTGAGCAAGGTTGTAATAGACATCTTTACTTACCTCCTTTAACTTGTTTTTTCGGTTTGACAAAGCGTTCGATAAGATAATGAACACTGACAAAGAAGATAATAGACGCTGTTACAATGCTAACAAGCTCAGACGGTACCTGCGCCGCATTCATACCTGGGGCTCCAACTTGGAGAACACCAAACAGGAAGGCTGCAAAGAGAATACCAATTGGTGAGTTTGCCGCAAGCAGACTAACCGCCATCCCGTTAAACCCGACAGCTAAAGATGCTCCTTGAACATAGACGTTCTGGAAGGTTCCCAGACCTTCAACAGCTCCACCAAGACCTGCCAATGCACCTGAAATAATCATTGAGAGGATAATTGTTCGTTTGGCAGAAATACCAGCATATTCTGAAGCATGTGGATTAAGACCAACCGCACGGATTTCAAAACCAAGAGTCGTTTTCTTGAGCATGAACCAAATAACTGCAACTGCAATGATGGCGAAGAAAATACCAATATTCATCCGCGAATTACCAGTCAACTCAGATAACCAAGGTGTCTGATAGGTTGCATTAGCCCCAACACGAATGGTCGAATCTGTACTTTGCATGAAGTCTTTAGGAAAGGCGTGGATAAAGGCATTCCCTACATACAAGACAATGTAGTTCATCATGATGGTTACGATAACCTCTGACGTCCCTAGATAGGCTCTAAGAATACCCGGAATCGCTCCGACAATCCCACCAGCAATCAAGGCAATCACGATAGTTGCTAGAATCATCAAGGGACGTGGCATATCTGGATGAGACAAGGCAAACCAACCACTGAGAATCCAACCTGCCAAAGCCTGACCAGGAAGCCCAACGTTAAAGAAACCAGCGCGACTGGCAACGGCAAAACCAAGACCAATCAAGATTAGAGGCCCCATAGCACGGAAGATTTCTCCAATCCCACGCAGACTACCAAAGGCTGTATAGAACAATTCTTCGTAACCCCAAATAGCATCATAACCGAAGATCCACATAACAATGGCTCCGAGTAAAATTCCTAGGAAGACAGAAATCAAGGGAACCGAAATTTGTTGTAATTTTTTAGACATCACTCTTCTCCTTTCCCAAGTTTCCACCAGCCATCAAGACACCAAGTTCTTGTTTATTGGTTGTTTCTGGTGATACAATACCTTGAATCTTACCATCGTGGATAACGGCAATACGGTCTGAAACGTTTAAAATCTCATCCAATTCAAAGCTGACAACAAGGACAGCCTTCCCGTTATCACGCTCTTCAATCAAGCGTTTGTGGATATATTCAATGGCACCGACATCCAAACCACGAGTTGGTTGGCTGACGATAAGGAGATCAGGATCTCTATCAATTTCACGAGCAATAATTGCTTTTTGTTGATTTCCTCCTGAGAGTGCAGCTGCAGGAACAAATTCACTGGCAGCACGAACATCAAATTCTTCCATTAGCTTTTTAGCATAAGAAGTAATATTTGAATAGTTCAAAATTCCATTTTTACTATGTGGTTCTTTGTAGTAGGTTTGAAGAGCAATATTTTCAGAAATCATCATTTCCAAAATCAAGCCATCACGGTGACGGTCTTCTGGAACGTGCCCAACACTCAACTCTGTAATTTGTCGTGGGTGCAAGCCTACAATTGAATCTCCTTTTAGCTCAATGCTACCAGATTCAACCTTGCGAAGACCTGTAATGGCTTGAATCAGTTCAGACTGACCATTTCCATCAATCCCCGCAATACCAACAATCTCTCCAGCACGAACATCCAAGGACAGATTCTTAACAGCTGGGACACCACGGTTTTCATTGACCACCAAATCTTTGATCGACAAGACTACTTCTTTTGGTTGAGAGGTTTGCTTCTCTGTTTTAAAGGAAACAGAACGTCCTACCATCATTTCTGCCAAATCAGCATTGGTAGCCCCTGCAATTTCAACGGTTTCAATTGATTTCCCACGACGGATAACTGTAACACGGTCAGAAACTGCGCGAATCTCGTCCAACTTGTGGGTAATCAAGATAATTGATTTCCCCTCTTTGACAAGATTTTTCATAATAGCCATCAACTCATCAATTTCTGATGGAGTCAAAACGGCCGTTGGTTCGTCAAAGATAAGGATATCAGCCCCCCGATAAAGGGTTTTTAAAATTTCTACACGTTGTTGGGCTCCAACTGAGATGTCTGCCACCTTGGCAGAAGGGTCAACAGCTAAGCCATAACGTTCAGAAAGAGCCTTGATTTCTTTGCTAGCTCCAGCGATATCTAGCACACCATTTTTAGTTAATTCACTTCCTAAAATGATGTTTTCAGCCACTGTGAAGGCTTCTACCAACATAAAGTGCTGGTGAACCATTCCGATTCCTAAGCTAGCTGCTTTAGATGGTGAGTCGAGGTTAACAACTTGACCGTTGACCACAATTTCACCACTGGTTGGTTCAAGAAGCCCTGCTAACATGTTCATGAGCGTAGACTTACCAGCCCCATTTTCTCCTAAAAGTGCATGAATTTCACCTTTTCGTAGGTGCAGGTTGATTTTGTCGTTGGCAACAAATTCACCAAACACCTTGGTAATATCACGCATCTCAATGACATTTTCGTGTGCCATGTGCTCTTCCTTTCAGAGTCTTATTTTATTTCAATAAAACTTGCTAGTTTCTCTAGTAGCAAGCTTTACTGAGACAAAATGACTTTGTCTCAACTCTTAAAAAAGCGGCCGAGGGCCGCTTCCTAAGAAATGACTTCCATCCATTATTTTGCAGGAACTTTTACGCTTCCATCAAGGATTTTAGCTTTAGCATCTTCGACAGCTTTTTTACCTTCTTCTGAAAGGTTTGTTACTGCCAAGTCAACCCCTTTATCTTTCAATGAGTAAACGATCACTTGACCGCCAGGGAATTCACCTTTTTCTGCCTTGTTCGCAATATCTTTTACAGTTGTACCAACTTGTTTCAAAGTAGATACAAGAACAAAGTTTGATTCTTTACCATCTTTAGAAGTGTATTTACCTTCTGCTTCTTGGTCACGGTCAACACCGATAACCCAAACTTTTTCATTTTCAGGACGACTTTCGTTAAGTGATTTTGCTTCTGCAAAGACACCTGCACCTGTACCACCAGCTACTTGGTAAACAACGTCTGCACCAGCTGCGTACTGTGCTGCTGCAATTGTTTTACCTTTGGCATTATCACCAAATGAACCAGCATAGTCAACTTGTACTTTGATAGATGAATCTACTGAGGCAACACCAGCCTTGAAACCAGCTTCAAAACGAGAGATAACTTCTGACTCAATGCCACCTACAAAACCAACTTGTTTTGTCTTAGTTGTTTTAGCTGCTGCAACACCTGCAAGGTAAGCAGATTCATTATCAGCAAATGTTACGCTCGCAACATTCTTTTGATCTTTAATCACATCATCAATCAAGACATAGTTCAAGTCAGAGTGGTCTTTTGCTGCTTCTTCAACCGCATTGTGAAGAGCAAAACCAACACCGAAGATTAGGTTGTAACTTCCAGCCGCTTGTTGCAAGTTGTTAGCGTAGTCAGCTTCACTTGTTGATTGGAAATAAGTAAAGCCTTTATCTTTTGAAAGATTGTGCTCTTTACCCCAGGCTTGCAAACCTTCCCAAGCTGATTGGTTGAAAGATTTATCATCAACACCACCAGTATCAGTGACGATTGCTGCTTTTGTCTTCACATCAGAAGATGAAGCTGCGTTACGAGAAGAGCGGTTACCACATGCAGCAAGTCCAACTGCTGCCACTGCAACTAGACCAAGGCCTAGCCATTGTTTCTTGTTCATTACTGAACCTCCTAAATAAGATGTGCAACGATGTTGCAAGTATGGATTGGTTGGTCACAAGGACCGTGCCACTCAGAGAGCGACTCAGACTAGTTTAAGTCTGTAAAAGAGTATGGAAGTAACTCCCCGACCGTCATCTCGACCGTCGATTTATCTTTTGCGACTAAGGTCACTTTTAGATCTTGTTCAAAAAATTCAGCCATCACTTGGCGACAAGCGCCACATGGCGAAATTGGTTTTTCAGTTTGTCCATAGACAATCAATTCTGAAAACTCTCTTTGACCTTCGGAAACTGCTTTAAAAATCGCTGTACGTTCTCCACAGTTGGTCAAAGGATAGCTAGCATTTTCGATATTCACTCCCGTGTAAACACTTCCGTCTTTTGCCACTAAAACTGCTCCGATAGGAAAGTGAGAATAGGGGACATAGGCATGTTTGCTGGTTTCAATTGCCAGGTCAATCAACTCAGTAGTCGCCATCTGCCAATTCTCCTTTTAAAATGGCTACACCAGCTGACGTTCCGATACGGGTCGCACCTGCTTCTACAAAGGCAAGAGCATCTGCATAAGAACGAGCTCCACCGGCAGCCTTGACACCCATATCAAGTCCAACTGTTTCGCGCATCAATTTAACATCCGCTATCGTAGCACCACCAGTTGAAAAGCCAGTAGATGTTTTGACAAAGTCAGCTCCCGCTTTCTGGGCTAATTGACAAGCCTCAACTTTTTCTTGGTCTGTCAGCAGGCAAGCTTCAATAATGACTTTAACCAACTTGTCACCACTTGCTTCTACTACTGCGTGAATGTCTGATTCAACCAAATCAAGATTACCTGATTTGAGAGCTCCAACATTGATCACCATATCAATCTCATCTGCACCATTTTGGATAACTTCTTTTGTTTCAAATGCTTTCACAGCTGAAGTTGTTGCTCCCAAAGGGAAACCTACTACTGTACAGACCTTGACATCTGTGCCTTCAAGCCCTTTTTTAGCATGTTCAACCCAGGTCGGATTAACGCAAACACTGGCAAAATCATACTCTCTAGCCTCAGACAACAAACAATCAATTTGTTTTCCTGTCGCATCCTGCTTTAAAAGCGTATGATCGATATATTTATTTAGTTTCATATACGGATTCTCCTGTAGTTTATGAGATAATTTCTATAATTTCTCGTAAACTTTGCACCCTATCATTTATTTTAACATATTTTTGAAAATCTGTAACTAGCTGAGGAGAAATTTTTCCATTTGTGTATACTTTTGCAACAATTTCTCCCTGTTGAACGGAATCTCCAACTTTCTTTTCAAAAACAATTCCTGTTTCATAGTCCAAGGCATCAGATTTGACTGCACGGCCTGCCCCCAGCCTCATGGCATAGAGACCAAATTCCATTGCTGGAAGAGCTGAAATGACACCCGTTTCCTGAGCAGGGATTTCCACCACATGGGCAACATTGACTGGGCGATAGAGGTCTTCCAAGTCTCCACCTTGGGCTTGGACCATTTCCTCAAATTTAGCCAGCGCTTGGCCATTTTCAAGATGTTGGCGAACTTCTTCAACTGTCTTGTTTACATTTGCCAGGCCAAGCATAATTTGAGCCAATTCACAGATGAAGTGGGTAATATCCTGACGGCCTTGCCCTTGTAAAATCTCCAATGCTTCAAGGATTTCCAGACGATTTCCAACAGCACGCCCTAAAGGCTGGCTCATATCCGTAATCACTGCTACCGTTTTTCTACTAACTGCCTTACCAAGTTCCACCATGGTTTGAGCCAACTCACGCGCCTCATCAACCGTTTTCATGAAGGCACCCTCACCGACAGTCACGTCTAGCAAAATAGCATCCGCTCCTGCCGCGATTTTCTTACTCATCACCGAACTCGCAATCAAAGGAATCGTGTCGACAGTTGCGGTTACATCACGGAGGGCGTAGAGAAGCTTATCTGCTTTGACCAGCTGGTCTGATTGCCCAATGACAGATACACCAATGTCCTGTACCTGACGAATAAAATCCTCTTGACTACGTTCTACTTGATAACCCTTAATGGACTCCAACTTATCAATTGTTCCGCCAGTATGGCCGAGACCACGACCACTCATTTTGGCCACAGGTACACCGAAGCTAGCAACAAGAGGAGCTAAAATCAAAGTCACCTTGTCACCAACACCCCCAGTAGAATGCTTGTCAACCTTAACCCCATCAATAGCGGATAAATCAAACTCTTGGCCTGTCTGAACCATTCTCATGGTCAAATCAGATATTTCTCGAGTCGTCATTCCTTTGAAATAGACAGCCATAGCAAAGGCAGACATCTGATAATCAGGAACAGTTCCTGACACATAGCCTTCTACCAGCCATTCAATTTCACTCGAAGTCAGTTCTTGACCGTCTCGTTTCTTTTGGATTAAATCAACTGCTCTCATTCTTTCACACTTCTAAGGATATAGTATCCCTTATCTTTTTTTAAGATTTCGCAATTGCCAAACACCTCTTCCATCTTGGATTTAGCACTTGGGGCCCCTTGTTTTTTCTGGATAACGATTGTTAAATCTCCACCAGTTTCCAAGAAATCTTTACTTTTCTCAATGATTTCATGAACCACTTGCTTGCCCGCACGGATAGGAGGATTGGAAATGACATGGTCAAATTCCCCTTCAACTTGTTCATAGATGTTGGACTGGAAAATCGTCGCTTCTACTTTATTTCGTTTAGCATTTTGTCGCGCCAAATCCAAGGCACGATTATTAATATCGACCATGGTAGACTGAACGCCATAAGCTTTAGCTAAAGACAAGCCCAAAGGTCCGTAACCACAGCCTACATCCAGGACAGTTTCTCCTTGGTTGACCTCAAGACACTTGAGCAAGAGTTGACTTCCAAAGTCAATCATTTTCTTGCTAAAAACACCCGCATCCGTCAAAAAGGTCATTTTTTCTCCCAACAAGTCCACTCTCAACTCATGAATGTCGTGAGCAGCGTCAGGATTTTCTGCATAATACATTTTACTCATGAAACTATTTTACCATAAATTGACTTAAATTGTAAATCGTTTACAAATTGATAATAAAACGAAAAAGACTGAAGAAAACTAGTCAAGAAGACTTTTCTTCAATCTCTTTAAACACTTATAAATAATAAGCCATTTAGAACTAGAAATATCATAATTAGGATATAACAAAAAGTTTATCATCTACAATCGGACGCATTCTTATTACTATTGCTTAACCTTCAGATACTTAATTATCAACAGGATTCCCAATAAGATGTTTAGATAAAAGCCCAACTGATAAGTTTGTGTCAGAATTTCCAAACTTGTCCAAAGTCGTATCAAATCTTCTAATGACATACGGAATAAATAACCCTCTGTAGCAATCCACAAAATCAAAAATAGATAACTTCCAGCAGCAAGCCATTTCGTCCACCGTTTTTTTAGTATGCAAGCAATCAAGAGCAAACAGATAAAGATAGCTGTTACAATAGCATGTTCCATCAAAAAAGTAAAACCGTAATAGATTTCCACAAAGCGTCTACCATTATCCGCATTCGCCCCTTTTATAAAAGGTAAGGCAAAACTTAAAATAAAACAGAGTTCCAATATGTAACGTTTTAAGATTTTCATAGTACACCTCCTATAAGTTGTGAACTAAAAAGCCCCCTTTATAAGTTTATAAATCAGTAGAAACTATCTCCTACTTCATCAATAAATTGTTCA
Source organism: Streptococcus mitis (assembly GCF_047460035.1). Lineage (GTDB taxonomy): Bacteria > Bacillota > Bacilli > Lactobacillales > Streptococcaceae > Streptococcus > Streptococcus mitis_DW. The sequence continues at coordinate 8,610 of NZ_JASHHB010000001.1, forward strand.
ACCCTATCTACTTCTATTATACGATATTAGTTTACTATCATCAAGAAACCGCTTTATTTTTTTAGCTTTTTATGGTATGATAAACAAAATATCTAGGGGAAAACAAATGACCAACGAATTTTTACATTTTGAAAAAATCAGCCGCCAGACTTGGCAATCTTTACATCGAAAGACAACACCTCCTTTGACAGAAGAGGAATTAGAATCTATCAAGAGTTTTAATGACCAGATTAGTCTACAGGATGTTACCGATGTCTATCTCCCCCTAGCCCATCTCATCCAGATTTACAAGCGTACCAAGGATGATTTAGCCTTTTCCAAAGGAATCTTCCTCCAACGTGAAAGTAAATCCCAACCTTTTATCATTGGAGTTTCTGGGAGTGTTGCCGTTGGAAAATCCACAACTAGCCGCCTACTACAAATCCTACTGTCCCGTACGCTTACAGATGCTACGGTTGAGTTAGTAACAACTGACGGCTTTCTCTATCCCAACCAGACCTTGATTGAACAAGGAATTTTAAATCGCAAGGGATTTCCTGAAAGCTATGATATGGAAGCTCTTCTCAACTTCCTGGATCGCATCAAAAATGGACAAGATGTGGATATTCCTGTCTATTCTCATGAAGTCTACGACATCGTACCCGAGGAAAAGCAAAGCGTCAAAGCTGCTGATTTTGTCATTGTTGAGGGAATAAATGTCTTTCAAAATCCACAAAATGAGCGTCTCTACATTACTGACTTCTTTGACTTTTCCATCTATGTTGATGCTGCAGTCGATGACATCGAAAGTTGGTATCTAGACCGTTTTTTGAAAATGCTGAGCCTAGCCCAAAACGACCCTGATAGCTACTATTATCGTTTTACACAAATGCCGATTGGGGAAGTGGAAGCCTTTGCCCATCAGGTCTGGACCAGTATCAATCTCACAAATCTGCAAAATTATATTGAACCAACTAGAAATCGTGCGGAAGTGATTCTTCATAAAACAAAGAACCATGAAATCGATGAAATTTACTTAAAAAAATAATTTTCCCTTGTCAAAACGTAAGTTTTCAGATATAATAGTATAGTTAGTAAATATGGAGGTAAGAACATTGGCAAACATTAAATCAGCTATCAAACGCGCTGAATTGAACGTTAAACAAAACGAAAAGAACTCAGCTCAAAAATCAGCTATGCGTACTGCTATCAAAGCTTTCGAAGCAAACCCATCTGAAGAACTTTTCCGTGCTGCTAGCTCAGCTATCGATAAAGCAGAAACTAAAGGTTTGATTCACAAAAACAAAGCAAGCCGCGATAAAGCTCGTCTTTCAGCTAAACTTGCTAAATAAGAAACAGTCCATGAGGCTGTTTTTTTGTCCCCAAATAGGAAAAGGTAGAAAATGAAAATCGCAATCATCGGATATTCTGGTGCTGGTAAGTCAACTCTAGCTGAAAAGTTATCTCTCTACTACTCAATCCCAAAACTTCACATGGACACACTCCAATTTCAACCCGGTTGGCAAGACAGTGACCAAGAATGGATGTTGACCGAGATGAAAAGCTTTCTCACCAAGCATGAAGCTTGGATCACTGATGGGAATTATTCTTGGTGCTATTACGAAGAAAGAATGCAGGAAGCTGACCAAATCATCTTTCTTAATTTTTCGCCATTGACCTGTCTCTTTCGAGCCTTTAAACGTTATCTCACATACCGAGGCAAGGTCAGAGAAAGTATGGCAGCTGGTTGTCAAGAACAATTTAATTGGGAGTTTATTCGATGGATTCTTTGGGACGGACGGAGCAAATCCGCTAAGGAACGCTACAAGTGGGTTCAAGAAACCTATCCATATAAAGTGGTCATCCTCAGATCACAAAAAGAGATAGATCAATTTCTGGATAAGAAAAGGAAGTCCTCCAATTCATAAAGAAGGGCTTCCTTTTTGGCTATAATTATTTTGCAATCAAGGTTTCTAATCCAACCTTCATCATATCGGTGAAGGTATTTTGGCGTTCTTCTGCAGTTGTATCTTCATCTGGATTAACCAAGCTATCAGAGATTGTCATGATAGCTAGCGCGTCAACATGGTGTTGGGCTGCCAGATAGTAAAGGGCTGCTGCTTCCATTTCCACAGCCTTGACTCCCCATTTACCAAGTTCGATGTTCTTTTCAAAGTAGTTTGAATAAAAGACATCAGAAGACAAAACGTTCCCAACGTGGGTTGTCATACCAAGTCCTTTGGCGATATGGTAGGCCTTATCTAGCAAATCAAAGCTAGCGATTTGTGGGAAATCGTACTGTGGCCAGTCATTACGGACAATGTTTGAGTTGGTTGCAGTTGCCTGCGCCAAAACTAATTCACGAACGTGGACATCTTCATTCAATGAACCTGCTGTTCCCACACGGATCAATTTTTTCACACCGTAGTCAACAATCAACTCACGCGCATAAATCGAAATCGATGGCATCCCCATCCCAGTTCCCATGACAGATACACGGTGGCCCTTGTAAGTACCAGTGTAACCAAACATGTTACGCACTTCGTTAAAACAAACAGCATCTTCAAGGAAATTCTCCGCAATAAATTTCGCACGAAGAGGATCCCCAGGAAGAAGAATTTTATCAGCAATTTCACCCTGCTGAGCAGCAATATGGATAGACATAATATAAGATACCAAACCCGTCAAAAAGCATAGGGAAAATAGGAGTTGGGTGCAGTGAGCGATGCTCGCTAGACCAACTATCTTTTTCCCACTGCTTTTAGGGTGGGTTCAATTCCTTTCTTTCTTAATTTTGATGATATTGAGAAGATTAGCCCGGATTCAATTCAAGCCAGAACTTCCCTTGCTTTCTGATTTTTAGAAAAGTTTTCAGCTCGTGTTCAAATCAGAACATCTCGCTCTACCTTTCTTTTTTTATTTTTATAGCTAGGAAAAATCGGATTCAATCAAGATTCCAATAGGCCTACTACATTTTTATTTAAAACAATTATTAATAAATTGATAGTATTTTTTAATCTTTTAAGTTAAATCCTTAACTAGAAGAAACGGGCATTTCCTACCTAATTACTTTATTCTTTGACTTCTGACACAGTATGCTAGCCCAAGGAAAGCGGTCTAACATTTTTGCAAATTCATAGGCTAAAACAGCTGTTACTAAGAGATACGGAAGAGAATCTATACCTAGCCCAGTGAAACCTATAACTAATCCGGTTGCAGAAATGGGCGCCCTCAAGGTCACAGATAAAAAGCAAACAGAACCCAAAAGTAAAACGGTTGGCTGACTGTCCAAACCTAGAATCATGCCCAAGAGAGCAGCTCCAGCCATCCCCAAGGCAAAAGATGGCGTAAGGGTACCACCATAGGCCCCTGCCCACAAAATAATAAGAACGACCACTGCTTTTAGGAAAAACATGAGAAGCACTGTTTGGCCACTGCTACCATTTAAAATCTCCTGAGCCATCATACGTCCATTTCCAAGTAGATGTGGAAAATAACTTGCCAACCCAGCAAGAAAAAGAAAAGCTGTAGGCAATGTGAGAAGTACTCGTTTATCTTTTATCCTGTTTGAAGACACTTCTTTACTCAAGCGACCAAAAAGCCAAGCTAGTGGAGTTAAGAAAAGAAGTAATAAGGGAATAATCCACATTTCCTTTAATGACCATGCAATGACTGGAATCTGGTAGAGAGCCTGATCTGAAATAACCCAGCCTGCTATATAGGTTGACGCATAGGTAGTCAAACCGACTAAGACAAATCGTTTAATAGATAGAGCAATTCCTAGGGTTTCAAAAACAAAGAAGACACTTGTTAATGGAACCTGATAGACAGCCGCTAAACCAGCACCAGCACCACAAGCAAGGAGAAAGATGCGATCCTTCATAGAGAGAAAACATTTTTTTCCAATTAGTCCTGCAAATAGAGTTCCAATCTCTCGTGGTGCAGCTTCTTTGCCAATAGGGGCTCCCCCTCCAACTGCAATGATCTGCCAAATTGAATGAAATAGCTGTTTTAGAAAATGAAGCTTGTATTGTGAAGTCTCATCCTTCATCTGAGCTTTGATGGAATAAATCTTCGACCCTTTTTGCAAGAAATACCAGACCAAGGATGAAGCAATACCCACGATTATTAAACTTAGTCCTATCCGTAACGAGGAAACTCCAGCTGTCAAAAATCCACTATGATTCTCTGACTGACCAAAAGCTAGCTCCTCCACCATCTCTAAAAGATAATGGAGAACTATACCAGATAAACCCGAAACTATTCCTTGTAGAATTACTGCTAGGAATAATCTAAAATTATAAGGGATTTTTCGAAAAATACTCCTCAATTCTATTAACATGATTACAATTCTGCAAGAATCGCTTTAAGCAAGCCTTTGAAGTCGCCTTTAACACGTTCAGTCACTTCTACAACTTCTTCGTGGTTGAGTTCTTCTTGGAAACCAGCTGCAAAGTTAGTGATACATGAAATTCCCAGAACTTTCAAGCCTGAGTGGGCTGCCACGATAACTTCAGGAACAGTCGACATACCAACTGCATCTGCTCCCAGCGTCTTATAAGCGCGGATTTCTGCTGGTGTTTCATAAGTCGGACCAGTTACACCGATATAGACACCTTCATCAAGCTTGATACCAAGTTTCTTAGCCACTTCATGGGCAGTAGCACGGTATTCTGGTGTATAGGCTTTAGACATATCAGGGAAACGTGGACCAAAATCATCCAAGTTTTCACCCATCAATGGGTTTTGACCTGTCATGTTGATATGGTCTGAGATAGCCATCAAAGTACCAGGCCCATATCCAATACCACCAGCTGCATTGGTTACAATGACACCTTCACATCCAAGAACTTTCATGACACGAACTGGGAAAGTCACAACTTCCAGAGGATTTCCTTCGTAGAAATGGAAACGCCCTTGAAGAGCTAAGACCTTGCGACCTGCAAGTTCACCATATACCAATTTACCAGCGTGACCGACTACTGTAGAGCGGCCCCAGTTTGGAATCTCAGCATAGTCTACTACAACTGGATTTTCGATTTCTTCTGCCAGTTCTCCCAGTCCTGATCCAAGGATTAGACCAAACTCGGGAGCTTGGATTCCCTTGTCTTTCAGGAAGGCAGCTGTTTCATTGATCTTATCTAAAAATGTCATTGTGTGTTTCCTTTATTATTTTTTAGCATTTGACCGATTTTGTCAAAGGTTTTTGCATTGCGAATGGTGATGTTGCGATAAAAAGGCATCTTGAGCAAGTACTTGTGATAGGCAGTCTTAGAGTAGGATTCTTCAGAGAATTTCCCCCAGAAAATCCCAAGTCTTCCAAAATGAAGCACTTCATCTTTCAGTTCCAAACTGTTCACTTTCTCGATGACTTGATCCACATCCAAGCTCTCCGTGTAGAAGAGCACATCTTTTCTTGTCAAGTCTTCGTTCCACCAAGCTGGTAGATTCTCCACTTCTGCTTCATAGTCTTCTTGACTCAGTAAAGAAAAGCTCTGAATAAATGGATAATAGACTTCAAAGAAAGCCTCTAACTTTTCAATCAATTGGGATTTTGAGTCTGTCGAAGTAAAGAAAACATTGCCACTGTTGATGTAGGTCTCAACCTTTTCCAGTCCCAACTCTGTCAATTCTTGACAAAGCTCCGCCATGACGACCTTATTCTTACCACCAACATTGATGCCTCTAACCAGTAAAGCATAACGCGTCATCTTATACCAATTTATCTAAGAAACTTTCACCAATCATGGCAGTTTCAACACCAAAGTTATCCGCAACTGTTGCTGAGATATCTGCAAAATGTCCGACAGGAATGAGACCATTTCCTTTAAAGGAAGGGCTATAGGCCAACAATGGAATGTATTCACGAGTGTGGTCTGTTCCTGCATAGGTTGGGTCATTTCCATGGTCCGCAGTAATCAAGAGAAGATCATTCTCTCTCATGGCTGCGATAATTTCAGGCAAGCGTTCATCAAACTCATGCAAACAATCACGGTAACCGTGAGCATTACGACGGTGGCCGTAAAGGGCATCAAAGTCCACCAAGTTTGTGAATGAGAATCCTTTTTCAAACTCAGCAAGTCCCATAGTCTTCAAGAGTGTATCAATTCCATGGCTGTTTGACTTGTTGTGTCCCATGTCATGATTGATTCCTGCACCATTAAAGATATCATTGATTTTACCAACAGCGTACGTATCGATACCTGCTTCATTGAGTTTATCTAAAACAGTTGGTGCAAATGGAGAAACGGCCAAGTCACGACGGTTTGCCGTACGAGTGAAGTTACCTGGTTCACCGACATATGGACGGGCAATGATACGACCAAGAAGGGCAGGACGCTCAAGCGTAATCGAACGAGCGTATTCACAGATACGGTACAATTCATCCAGAGGAATGATGTCTTCGTGGGCAGCAATTTGCAAAACAGGGTCAGCTGAAGTATAGATAATCAACTCTCCAGTTTCCATCTGACGTGGTCCAAAATCGTCGATAACAGCTGTTCCTGAGTAAGGTTTGTTAGCTTCACGAATAACCTTGCGTCCTGAAAATTCTTCGATTTTTGTCAGGATTTCTTCTGGGAATCCGTTCCAGAAAGTATCAAAAGGCTCAGTAATATTAAGCCCCATGATTTCCCAGTGTCCAGTCATGGTATCCTTACCAAGAGATACTTCCTCTAATTTTGTTGCATATCCTGTTGGATTGCTTTCGGCTGCTACAGTCTTAAGAGGAGTTTCCCGAGGAATATTTCCAAGACCGATTTTAGCCATGTTTGGCACATTCAAACCAACTGTTTTTGAAATGTGTCCCAGTGTGTCCGAAGCTCCGTCTGGAACCCCTGCATTGACAAAGTTATTAGCATCTGGTGCAGCACCGATTCCTACAGAATCTAATACTACCAAGTGAATACGATTAAATTTTGACATAGTGTATCTCCTTATTATTTTAGTTATCTTGCTTTTGTTGAAGTTAAAATCTGAACCCCGTCTCGTCCAGCAACGATGACCTTATCCACCATTTGATTGAATAAGCCGTGCTCTACAACACCAACGATATGGTCCAATTCTTTCCCAAAGGCAATTGGATCTTCAATGACATCCAAGGCAAGGTCAATGATAAAATTCTGCATATCGGTCACAAAACGGTGGCCGTCTTTTTCACGGAAACTTGGTTTGTAGCCAGCTCGCTCAAAACGACGAAAAACCTGCTCTGCGCCATACTGAACCACTTCTACTGGCAATTTAAAAGCACCCAGTTTCTCGACTAGCTTGCTTTCATCCACTACCCAAATATATTCTTTTGAGGGCGTTGCCACAACCTTCTCCATGAGAAGGGCACCACCACCACCTTTGATTCCGTTAAACTGGCTATCCACCTCATCCGCTCCATCAACCGTCACATCTACAACATCTACTTGGTCAATCGACTTGAGCGGGATATTAAGCCCTTCAGCCTGTTTACTAGTCACACTAGAAGTCGTTACAGCTGTAATCTGTAACCCTTCTTCCTTGATCCGACGACCGACTTCTTCTACGAAATAATAGGCAGTAGACCCCGTTCCAAGTCCGACTACCATGCCATCCTTGACAAACTCAGCAGCCTTGATACCTGCCATTTTCTTCAGATTTTCCACTCAAACACCTCCATTAAAGAGCTATTTCTATTATAACATGTATCCGTTTTTATTTCATGGATACACTAGAAAAACCCGAACATTTTTATTTTTATGTCCACCTTGTTTTGGTAGTTAGAATCTTAGTTATGAGAACTTGTAGATAAAAACATGTCCTAGCCAAAAGCAGCAACAGTTGATTTTTTATCATAAAGATGGTTAAATAGTTAAGTACAGAAAAGGAGAAATAGGATGAATCCATTAGATTTGTTTAATCAAGTAAAAGAGTTAATTGAAACAAAAGATTTCGAAGCTGCAAAAACATTTGTTGCAGAAAATCAAGAACAGCTTGGAGAATACTTCTCTCAAGCTCAACAGTTGATTTCTGGTTCTGAAGGTCTAGATGGCCTCGTTGGAAAGATTAAAGGATTTTTCTAAAAGATATAAAGGCGCCTGAAACAATCAGGTGCCTTTTTGAGATATTTTTTTCATTATTTTGGGAAGATGACTGCTAATTTCCGTCGGCAAGACCACATAATGTTCTTGAGATAGTTCTTGGGCTATGGCTGAATGAAGATGGGTTGCTACTGCCACACGTTCGTAGAGACTGGCCTGTCGAAATTGGCCTGCAAATCCTGCAATCATTCCAGCCAGTGTATCTCCCATACCACCAGTCGCCTGATAGGGACCGCCAACTTGTAACTGGTAATAATCAGATTGGCCAACTTGCCAAATACGAGTAGCTGGACCTTTCTCCACCAAAATTGTTCCTTGAGGAAAGGAAGTCAGGGCACTAGCTGTTGCATCTTCGTTTTGCTTTTCAATAGCAATACCAGACAGTTTTTCCCACTCCTTTTGGTGGGGAGTTAGGATAAGCTGGTTAGATTGAAATGACAAACTTGTTCTAGCAAGAATGGTCAGGGCACCACCATCTACAATCAAAATCTGATTTTGGCTTAAATTAACAAAGACTTGTTTTACTAGATCTTCTCCAAAAGCATCGTCTCGTAAACCAGGTCCCAGCAAGACAACTTCTGCCTTCTCCAATTGCTCTTGTAACAATTGCTGGTCTTGCAGAGAAAAGGCCATAGCCTCAGGCAAATGGCTGTGTAGAGCAGGGATATTTTCCCTGTCCGTTCCAACGGTCACCAAACCAGCTCCACTTTTAACAGCCGCCAAAGCAGCCATGATGATAGCACCACCATAAGGATAAGTCCCACCAAGCAACAGCAAACGACCATAGTCTCCTTTATGACTGGTGCGAGAACGTTCAATAATGACTTTTTCTAATAATGCTTGCTCAATCACTCTCATCGTTTTTCCTCAACTATCCTTTATCTGATTGTTTTAAAACAACTTGATAGACTTTCTTAGTCCACTCTTCTAAGTCTTCTCCAGCATAGTCAAGATAATACACCCTATCTTGTATTTTGGTTGGAATAATATTTTCAAATTGGCTCTTATTATGAGTTGGAATAATGCAAATATACAACTCACTTAATAAATTAAGCATGTCCTTAATTTTTACAGCATGGTAACCATCAAAAATATAACCAGGAACTTTAATCAAATCTGTATAGATAAAATGAAAACTTACTCCAGGAATAAACTTGTCTTGTAATTCTTTCTCTGAAGGAGCTCGACCTAATAAACGCTCCATCGCTAATCGATAACCAGAACTTGTATTTGACCACCCTAACATGACATAGTCAAAATAATCTATCGGATCCGATGCAGCATTTCTACTATCCAAAACCAACTCCTCAGCATCTCGCCCAAAGGCTTTCACAGCAGATAAAATCTGACCTGTTTTAAAGATAGAAATCGCTACATCTATAGTCGTAGTATGACTACAGTAGTCTGAAGTCACTAACCTCTTATGTAGATCATAAGTCGAGGCTACTCTTTTATCTGTAGGGGTAAATGGTGGCAGAAAGGGATGCTGACAGATGTAATCTAAAATTTCTTTTTTTAAACAAGAATCAGCACACTCAATACTTGTTTGACGTCTATGAAGTTTTTCGTAAGCTATAAATTTAGCAATTTTTTCTAATTCCCACTCTTGAATATTTGGATAATCAATTAGTGCTAAGTAGTATATTCTATCCCATTGTAAACTATATTCTCCATTATAAATTTTTAAAATCATCTAATCACCTCACTCCATTATACAACAAAAAGGAAGCGCATACCTCCTTTTATAAACTTACTTTTAAAATTTTCTCTCCAATGTCCGGAGTGCTGCTTGATAAGTTTGCTCCATCAGCATAGTAATGGTCATAGGACCTACACCTCCAGGAACTGGCGTAATATGGCTAGCAAGTGGGGCAACTGCCTCATAATCAACATCACCACAGAGCTTACCATTTTCATCGCGGTTCATCCCAACGTCAATAACTACCGCACCTGGTTTCACAAAATCAGGAGTCACAAATTTAGCACGACCAATTGCTACCACAAGAATATCAGCTTTTGCAGCCACCTTGGCAAGATTATGGGTGCGTGAGTGGGTCAAGGTCACTGTTGCATTTTTGGCTAAAAGAAGCTGGGCCATGGGTTTTCCAACAATGTTTGAACGACCGATGACGACCGCATTTTTACCTTCCAAGTCAATCCCATATTCATGAAACATTTCCATAATTCCTGCAGGTGTAGAGGGAATCATGACTGGATGACCAGACCAAAGACGCCCCATGTTTAGAGGATGGAAACCATCCACATCCTTTTCGGGGTCAATAGCCAACAAAACTGCCTCTTCATCAATATGTTTTGGTAATGGTAACTGGACCAATATCCCATGCCAAGCTAGATCTTGATTGTATTTAGCAATTAAGTCTAACAATTCCTCTTGAGTAATGGTCTCTGGAACTCGCACTACTTCACTACGGAAACCAGCCGCAAGGGCGGACCTCTCCTTGTTACGAACGTAGACTTGGCTGGCAGGGTTGTCCCCAACCAAAATCACTACTAAACCAGGTACTAGCCCCGTTTCTTCCTTTAATCTTTCAGTCTTTTCAGCCAGCTGTCCTTGTAACTTAGCTGCTAGAGCCTTCCCATCAATAATCTGTGTCATATCACTTCTCTTTTCTTTCAAATATCTTCCATTATACCAAAAACTGCTAATCCCCTCTAACACTTCTTTCCTAGGCTATCCTATAGTTTCAAACTATAAGAAAAAGCTCTAGTCGAGCTTTTCATTAATCTATACTTTATATGTAAAGTTAGCTACAAATAGCTCCACAAAACTAACTTATAAAACCTTACTCAAGAAGTCTTTAGTCCGTTGTTCTTGGGTTTGTTCAAAAATCTGTTCAGGTGTTCCATCTTCAACAACCACACCATCTGCCATAAAGATGACACGGTCTGCCACCTCACGAGCAAATCCCATTTCATGTGTTACGATAACCATGGTCATTCCTGACTTGGCTAAGTCTTGCATAACAGCCAACACCTCACCTACCATTTCAGGGTCCAGGGCTGAAGTTGGCTCGTCAAAGAGCAAAACATCAGGTTCCATAGCTAAACCACGCGCAATAGCAATCCGCTGTTGCTGGCCACCTGACAAACTCTGTGGATAAGCAGTTGCCTTATCTGGTAAACCAACTTTTTCCAAAAGTTCTTGGGCTCTCTTCTCAGCCACTGCCTTGCTCTCACCTTTGGTCTTGATAGGTGACAAGGTGATATTTTCCATCACAGTCATATTAGGAAAGAGGTTAAATTGTTGGAAAACCATGCCCATCTTCTCACGCATAGCAAACAGGTCATTCTTCTTGTCCGTAATATCAACTCCCTCAAAGATAACCTTCCCTTTTGTTGCTTCTTCCAACAAATTCATAGAGCGAAGCAAGGTAGATTTCCCGCTCCCTGAAGGACCGATGATAACGACAACTTCTCCTCTTTTAATCTCGAGGTTGATGCCCTTCAATACTTCATTCTTTCCAAAGGATTTATGTAAATTTTCAATTTTTATCAAGGTTTCTGTCATTATTTTTTATCTCCTTGTCCCATACGTTTTTCAAAAGCTTTCAAGGCTACTGTCAAAATAGAGGTCATAATCAAGTAATAAAAGGCTGCAAATAAAAGTGGTGTTAAAGGTAGATAGGTTGTTGTAGAAACTGTTGTAGCTCCATTCCACAACTCCATAACACCGATAGCTGATAAGAGAGAACTATCTTTGATAATAGTGATAAATTCGTTTCCCAATGCTGGCAAAATATTTTTGATAGCTTGTGGCAAAATCACATAACGCATCGCATTTTTAGGACGAATCCCTAAAGAATAGGCCGCCTCTAGCTGCCCCTTAGGAACCGCATTAATCCCAGCCCGAACAGTCTCAGAAACATAAGCACCACTGTTCATTGAGATAATCAAAATCCCTGGAATCAGACGAGAAAGATCAACACCCAAAATCCCGACCTGAATAGTCGGAGCATTGATATGCATAAGAGCAAAGGCAATCATAATCTGAACCATCATCGGTGTCCCACGGAAAATCCAAACGTACAAGTTGGCAAGCCAAACAAGCGGTTTAAACTTTGAACGTTGCCCAAAAGCCAAGACAACACCCAAAATAGTCCCAAAAAAGACAACGCAGATAGAAATGAGAACCGTCACAACAGCCCCATAGTTAAAATAAGGTAAATACTTTGGTAAAAAAGAAAAATTCATAGTCTCACTGCTTTCTAAAATAGAATACTGTATGATTATAACATGAGTTGAATTAAAATTCAAATCTTTTGTCTAATTTATTCAAAAAATCTTTAAGCTGGTAGAATTAGCGAGAAATCTTAGTTTTTTCTAGGCAAGTTGACCTTCTTTATGGTAAAATAGTAACGATAAGAAATGAAGGAGAATCAAAATGGAATCACATTTGGTTAGAATCATCAACCGCCTTGAAGCAATGGCAAAAGACGGCGGAAATTTAAAACGTAATTTTGAACGCGAAGGAGTTGTTGTTGCAGAAGTTGCATACAGCCACGACGAAGAAAACGGATCAATCTTTACCCTTCGTGATGTAGAAGCTCGCGAAACTTATACGTTTGACAGCATTGACTTGATTGCAATGGAGATTTACGAACTCCTTTACTAATACAAAACAAGCTGGGATTACACCCTGCATGTCTAACCAAAATCCTTTTTGTCTCACAAATAGGATTTTTTTTATAGTCCAAATCCACAAATATTTTCATTATAACAACTTCTCAAAGCTGCAATCTTTTTACTTGCTTTACACCCCAATCCTGTTATAATGAGAGTATAGAAATTTGACTATTTTTGACCATTAAACAGGTCAGGCTAAAGAAAGAAACGAGGTAGATGTATGCTTTGTCAAAACTGTAAAATAAACGACTCAACAATTCATCTTTATACCAATCTTAATGGAAAGCAAAAACAAATTGACCTCTGTCAAAACTGCTATAAGATTATCAAGACAGATCCTAACAATAGCCTCTTTCAAGGTATGACGGATCTGAACAATCGTGACTTTGATCCTTTCGGCGATTTCTTCAATGACCTAAACAATTTCAGACCTTCTAACAATACTCCTCCAACTCCCCCAACCCAATCAGGTGGAGGCTACGGTGGAAACGGCGGTTATGGCTCCCAAAATCGTGGACCTGCCCAAACTCCGCCTCCAAGCCAAGAAAAAGGCCTACTAGAAGAATTTGGTATCAATGTAACTGAGATTGCTCGTCGTGGCGATATCGACCCCGTTATTGGACGCGATGATGAGATTATCCGTGTCATCGAGATTCTCAATCGCAGAACCAAGAATAATCCTGTTCTTATCGGTGAACCAGGTGTCGGAAAAACTGCCGTTGTCGAAGGTCTAGCTCAGAAAATCGTTGATGGCGATGTTCCACATAAACTACAAGGTAAACAAGTCATCCGTCTGGATGTGGTTAGCCTAGTTCAAGGAACCGGTATCCGTGGACAATTTGAAGAACGCATGCAAAAGCTCATGGAAGAAATTCGCAAACGTGAGGACATCATCCTCTTTATCGATGAAATCCATGAAATTGTCGGTGCAGGTTCTGCAGGCGATGGCAATATGGATGCAGGAAATATCCTCAAGCCAGCCCTTGCTCGTGGGGAACTACAACTGGTCGGTGCTACTACCCTTAATGAATACCGTATCATTGAAAAGGATGCGGCCCTAGAGCGTCGTATGCAACCGGTTAAGGTCGATGAACCAACGGTGGAAGAAACAATCACTATCCTCAAAGGCATTCAAAAGAAATACGAAGACTACCACCACGTTCAATATACCGATGCCGCAATTGAAGCAGCTGCAACTCTTTCCAATCGCTACATACAAGATCGCTTCTTACCTGACAAGGCCATTGACCTCCTAGATGAAGCAGGTTCTAAGATGAACTTAACCTTGAATTTTGTGGATCCTAAAGTGATTGATCAACGCTTGATTGAAGCTGAAAATCTCAAATCTCAAGCTACACGAGAGGAAGATTTTGAAAAAGCTGCCTACTTCCGTGACCAGATTGCTAAATATAAGGAAATGCAAAAGAAAAAGGTCACAGACCAAGATACTCCTATCATCAGTGAGAAAACCATTGAGCACATTATCGAACAGAAAACCAATATCCCTGTTGGAGATTTGAAAGAGAAAGAACAATCTCAACTCATCCATCTAGCTGAAGACCTCAAGTCTCATGTTATTGGACAGGACGATGCTGTCGATAAGATTGCTAAGGCTATTCGCCGTAATCGTGTTGGACTTGGGACGCCTAATCGCCCAATTGGAAGCTTCCTCTTCGTCGGACCAACTGGCGTCGGTAAGACAGAACTTTCCAAACAACTAGCTATCGAACTCTTTGGTTCTGCTGAGAGTATGATTCGCTTCGATATGAGTGAATATATGGAAAAACACAGTGTAGCTAAGTTGGTCGGCGCCCCTCCAGGTTATGTTGGCTACGATGAGGCTGGGCAATTAACTGAAAAAGTCCGCCGTAATCCATATTCTCTTATTCTCTTGGATGAAGTAGAGAAAGCCCATCCAGATGTTATGCATATGTTCCTCCAGGTCTTGGACGATGGTCGTTTGACAGATGGGCAAGGACGTACCGTTAGCTTCAAGGATGCCATCATTATCATGACCTCAAATGCAGGTACAGGTAAGGCCGAAGCCAGCGTTGGATTTGGTGCTGCTAGAGAAGGACGTACCAATTCTGTTCTCGGTGAACTCGGTAACTTCTTTAGCCCAGAGTTTATGAACCGTTTTGATGGTATTATTGAATTTAAGGCTCTCAGCAAGGATAACCTCCTTCAGATTGTCGAGCTTATGCTAGCAGATGTTAACAAACGTCTTTCAAGTAACAACATTCATTTAGATGTAACTGACAAGGTCAAGGAAAAATTAGTTGACCTCGGTTATGATCCAAAAATGGGGGCACGCCCACTTCGTCGTACTATTCAAGACTATATTGAGGACGCAATCACTGACTACTACCTTGAAAATCCAAGCGAAAAAGACCTCAAGGCAGTTATGACCAGCAAGGGCAAGATTCAAATTAAGTCTGCCAAAAAATCTGAAGTAAAAACTTCTGAAAAAGAAGTATAAATCCTATAGAAAAGGAGTAGAAAATGAAAATTTTCTGCTCCTTTTTACAAAAATAACTATAAGTTCTTGACAGCTCGGCCTTTGTCCATTAAGATAATAATAAAGATAATAGATAATGAGGAAAATGCAATGGCAAATCCAACCTTTGGAGAAAAAAAAGAGAATGTAACCTACCAGCACCGTTATGGCGTATATGCAGTTATCCCTGATGCTGAACAAAAACAAATTGTTCTTGTTCAAGCACCCAATGGCGCTTGGTTCCTACCAGGTGGTGAAATTGAAGCTGGTGAGAACCATCAGGAAGCCCTAAAACGTGAATTGATTGAAGAGCTTGGCTTCACAGCTGAGATTGGTACCTATTACGGACAAGCTGACGAATATTTCTACTCTCGTCACCGTGACACCTACTACTACAATCCTGCCTACCTCTATGAAGCGACTTCTTTCAAAGAAGTGCAAAAGCCACTAGAAGACTTTAATCATATTGCCTGGTTCCCTATTGACAAGGCGATTGAAAATCTCAAACGTGGTAGCCATAAATGGGCTATTGAATCTTGGAAAAAACAGCATAAGATTGACTAAATCAAGCTACTTTATTCAAAAAGTGCTATAATAGAATTAGAAAATCGGAGGAAATGTTATGAAGCTAATCAATACGACAAACTCACACTCGCAACTTGTTAAAAGCCAGCTAGAAAGTACAGATGCAACCCTTGTTGAGGTCTATTCTGCTGGGAATACCGATGTTATTTTTACCCAAGCTCCGCTTCACTATGAAATCCTCATCTCAAACAAACACCGCGCTATTCGCGAACCTGAAATCGAAGCTATTCAAGAATTTTTCTTGAAACGTAAAATTGATAAGGACTCTATTGATGAAGCCAATATCAAAACCCTCTATTCAGAAAAATTAATTGGAATTTCAATTCCGACCAAATAAAATCTTGGAGAGATTTGAAAGCTATTGAACCTTATAGCACAGAGTTGGGTTCTAACTTGCTTTTTAAATCATCTCCATTTTTTTATCTTGAAATCCTATCATTCATGGTTTTATGGCTAACAAAGGAGACAAGCATGGGAGACATCATATATCGAGAGGCAAGACTTGAAGAATACGAAAAAATTGGAAAACTATTAGCCAAGTCCTTTCTTGACTATCCTTTTTTAACGATTATAACTGATGACTTAAAGAAACCTGATTATTATCCTAATTTTGTAGAAATATTACAAACATTGCTCACTAGAGTCTATATCAAAAAGGGACATTGTTTAATTGCGGAACAAGATGGAGAGTTACTAGCAGTCGCCCTTTTGCAACAAAAGGATTTCTGTATACTATCCTATCTTCAAAATGGCGGAACAAACATTTTTCGCTACATTCGACCACGAAATCTTTTTAAATACTTTGACTTTGTAAAACGTTCCAAAAAGCACTTAGAACAAGCAGGAGAGTTTGATTGGTATTTGATGGCCTTAGCTGTCAATGTATCAAATAAAGGGCTGGGAATAGGCAGTACATTTTTGAAACAAGGCATTGAACCCTATGTCAAATCAAAAGGCTGTAAAC
Organism: Streptococcus mitis; assembly: GCF_047460035.1. Classification (GTDB taxonomy): domain Bacteria; phylum Bacillota; class Bacilli; order Lactobacillales; family Streptococcaceae; genus Streptococcus; species Streptococcus mitis_DW. The sequence goes on from NZ_JASHHB010000001.1 coordinate 25,345, forward strand.
ACTTGGGACTCATAACTAGTACAGCTAGAAATGTCTCATTCTACGAAAAAAACGATTATGTATTACTGGACCATATGGACTTAGAATACGGATCAAAATCAATTGGCAACTGGGCATTTTTAAAAACAATGAATAAATAAAAAAGATTTGGTTCTGCTTCTCACAGAACCAAATCTTTTTTATTATGTTAGAAACGAATCGTCTCACGTGTTTTTTCGTATGAAGTGACAAAACGGTTGGTTACACCTGGTTCTGCAACTTCCAAAGCTTGCGAAATCTTATCAAATGAAGCATGATAATCAAATTCTTTTTCAAAAATTTCTAATGATTCATTAAAGGCTTCTTGAATTCGTTCATCAAATGAGCGGTAACGGTTCGAATACTGTAGCAATTGTTCTGTCAACGTTGCATATTGAACAATATTATAGGTTTCTTCTTCAAGTGCTTCCATATCATTTGTTGTAATTTCAAGCATACGGTTCACAGCTTCGATATTGACCCGGGCTTCTTCTAGTTCAGCCATCAACTCTTCAGTATGGTTACTTGCTGTAAAGAACAACTGTAAGAAATTCTGAGGAATACCTGGAAGATTGCGTTTTTCCATATATCTCTTAATTGTGTGAAGACGATTAACATAAACATTTGCCTTCTGGCGAGCATTGATATCATCTTTTTCAATCTGAGCAAGGCGTTGACTAACCGCAACTTGTTCATCTTCAATTTCCTTCAAAGTCGCTTGTAAGTTTTCCAAACGATCTTCAAGGAATGAATAAGGTTCAGAATGTTCCTCTTGTTCAGAAGTTAATTCCAATACAGATTCTTCTAAAGATTCTAACTCAGCTTGTAATCTATGAACATGACTAATATCCGTTTCAGATAGTAGGTAATTGTTACTCAATCGTTGAATATCTTCCACTAAAACAGCATTACTATCTTTCATGTGTTTCAAATATGTAGGAAGAGTTGCAACTAAGCCTTCTACTACTTTTTGAGCAGCGATTTCTCGTGTAAAGATATCATAGAGTGAATTGATTTCTTCTTGAACTTGAGTATCTTCATACTCAGCATTATCCAACTCTAATTGTGCAATATTTTCGTGGTTTTTCTTCAAAGATTCATAAAGCAATTGGAAGCGAGATTCAATATCCGTTTCAGCAAAATGATAGTTAGCATCTAAAAGCTTACGGTAACCATCCTCCAAATCTTCCAATTGATCAGGTAGCTCTTTAGATAATGTTTTTACAATCGCTGGCAGGCGGTCAACAATGTGACTCAAAGCCAAGATATGATTTTCAGCATTATCCAAAATCACAGCAGCTTCTACTGGGTCACCTGAAGTGTTCAAAGTAACAAACTGAGAAAACTCTGATTGGATATTTTCCAATTGTTTTTCGATTTCAGATAAACCTTGGCCATATTCTTCAGAATGATCAGCCACTCGGTGTTGCAACTCTTCAAACAAGTCCAAGGTATGAAGAACACGACCGCTGTTTTTAGATTCTTGTTTCTCCAAATCTGCCAAGGCATTGCGAATTGCCGCAATATCTTCTTCAATCAAGGTAATTTGGCTCTCGATTTGGTCAATTTGATGACTAGCCTTAAAAAAACGGAATGAATTGTTATAACCTTCTGCCTCGAAAAGATTATTTTCGATATCGGCAAAAGAGTTAAGAGATAGGTCAACCCATTTTTGGTTCCATTCACGGAAAGTCACTTGACTTTGTCCAATCAAGTGCATATTTTTTACAGCTTCAACTTCATCATTAACTGGAAGATTGTACAGCTCTTCTTTTTTCTCTTCTAAAATTGCTAATTTACTTTCATTGCGTTTCCGTACATAAATTGCTATAGCATAGGCAATCACTAAGAAAACTGCAACTGCAATTGCAAGATAAATTACTAGTGTACCAGACATATTAAACTCCTTTTTTACTTGAAACAATCGTAATGATTATATCATATTTTTTAGACCAAGGGAACTACTTCTCCCGATTTTTTAGACATCAAGTGTACTATAGACGGCATTCTCTTCGATAAATTCACGACGAGGCTCTACTCGATCTCCCATCAACATATCAAAGATTTTATCTGCTTCTGCAGCATCGTCCACAGAAACTCTGGCCATCAAGCGATGCTCGGGATCCATTGTTGTTTCCCATAACTGATGATCGTCCATTTCACCCAGACCTTTATACCTCTGAATAGTTGGTTTGGCACGACCTTCACTGTGGCGGGCTAAGGCTTCTTGGAGTTTAATTTCTTGATCTGCTCCTGGCTGGATGTATTCTTTAATCTCACTTCCAACCTTAACACCATAGATTGGAGGTTGGGCAATATAAACATAACCAGCTTCTAGGATTGGTTTCATATAACGATAAATCAAGGTTAAAAGAAGGGTACGAATGTGAGCACCATCGACATCGGCATCGGTCATCAAAACGAGTTTTTGGTAACGGGCTTTTGAAACATCAAATTCTGCACCGAATCCTGTTCCCATCGCTGTGAAAAGACTACGAATTTCTTCGTTAGCTAGAATCTTATCCATACTTGCCTTTTCAACGTTCAAAATCTTACCGCGAATCGGAAGGATTGCCTGAAATTCACGGTTACGACCAGATTTGGCTGACCCACCAGCTGAGTCTCCTTCGACGATGAAGAGTTCTGTTTCTGCAGGATTGTTAGAAGAACAGTCCGCCAATTTTCCTGGAAGGTTAGAAATTTCCAAACCAGATTTTTTACGGGTAACTTCACGCGCACGCTTAGCAGCCACACGAGCCTTAGCAGCCAGAATCCCTTTTTCTACAATGCGTTTTGCAATTTGAGGATTCTCCATAAGGAAATCAGAGAATGCATCACTGAAGAGGCGATTGGTAATCTTGACCACTTCGCTATTCCCCAGTTTGGTCTTAGTTTGTCCTTCAAACTGTGGATTTGGGTGTTTAACTGAGATAACTGCAGTTAATCCTTCGCGGACATCTTCCCCTGTTAGGTTGTCTTCATTGTCTTTCAGTAACTTATTCTTACGAGCATAATCGTTGATAACACGAGTCAAGGCTGTACGGAAACCTTGTTCATGCGTTCCACCTTCATGGGTATGAATATTATTGGCGAAACTCATGACATTTTCATGGTAACCCGTTGTGTACTGCATGGCTACTTCAACTGTGATATCATCCATTTCACCATCTGTGTAAATTGGTGTATCAAAGATAACATCCTTGTTCTCGTTGATATATTCAACGTAGCTAGCAATCCCACCTTCATAGTGGTAATGCTTAGTTTGTTCTAGCCCCTCACGCTTATCTGTGATGGAGATTTGAAGACCGCGATTTAGAAAGGCCAACTCTTGAATCCGTTTATTTAATTTATCGAAATCAAAGGTTGTTGTTTCAGTGAAGATTTCTGGGTCCGGTGTGAAGTGAACTGTTGTTCCCGTTTTATCCGTATCTCCAACCACCTCAAGGTCTGCAACAACATGACCACGACGGTATTCTTGGTAATGAATCTTACCATTTTTGTGGACATGAACATCTAACTGAGTGGAAAGAGCATTAACTACTGAAGACCCCACTCCGTGAAGACCACCTGAGACCTTATATCCGCCACCGCCAAACTTTCCTCCAGCATGAAGGACAGTAAAGACAGTCTCAACGGCAGGTCGACCTGTTTTTTCCTGAATATCGACGGGGATACCACGCCCATCATCGACAACAGTAATCGAATCATCTGGCTCAATAAAGACTTGAATATGGCTGGCAAATCCTGCCAAAGCCTCATCAATTGAGTTATCAACAATTTCCCAGACTAGATGGTGAAGACCTTCTTTTGAGGTCGATCCGATATACATCCCTGGACGCATACGAACAGCCTCTAAGCCCTCTAAAACTTGAATTTGACTGGCATCATAATCTTGTGCCTGCAGATTTTTGATTTCTTCTGTCATCTTTTTCCTTTTTCTTACATGTCTAATACTTGTCTTAAATTCACGATACTGGTAAACAAGTGGGTAGCTAGTCCTGCAGCTTGCCCGGCTTCGATATCAATCGGTCGATCACCAATTACAAGACCAGAGCTAATCTGATACTTTTCTCTTAAATAAATCATGGACTCAGGATCTGGTTTTCTCTTAAAGCCTGAGTTAGAAGTAACCACTTCTGTAAAATAAGCTGCTATAGAGGTTTTTTCTAAAATTTCCAAGACCTGATCATTACGATGAGATACCAAAAAATGACGGCCACCTTGATTTGAGATATCTTTCAATAAATCAGAAACTCCATCAAACAAAATCGGATGTTCAAGCTCTCTGGCTTCATTTTCCTTGTACTTTTCTAAAAAATTCTCTAAGTTGGGAGCGAATGTCTCAATCGCAAAATCAGTAGAAACCTTTAAAGCCTGATAGACACTATCATGGTCTTGTGTGATGCCATACAATGCCAATGTTTCAACAAATGCTGCTGTTGAAGTTTCGTAATTATCCAGTAAAGTTCCACCTAAATCCCAGATATAATCGTGATATTTCATACCCTTCATTATAGCATTTTTTTATGAAAAAAGCGATGATTTCCCTGAGTTTTCCACATAAAAAAACGAGAGTTTGACTCCCGTTTTACTGATTTTTACCAAAGACATCTCGATAGAGCATTCCTGTTCGTAAAGTCTCTGCATCTCCTCCTAATTGCTCTACCAGCTCGTAGGCAAAGGCAAGGGCTGTTGATGGACCTCGACTGGTTATCAAATGACCATCTACCACTACTGTTTCCTTTACATATTGACCATCAAAGATTTGCTCTTGAACGCCATCATAGCAAGTGTACTGCTTGTTTTTCAATAGCCCTGCTTGATTGAGGGCAATTGGCGCAGCACAAATGGCTGCTAGTTTTTTTCCTTCTTGCTCGAAGCTTTGCAACTCTTGAATCAAGGCCTGATTATCGCGCAAATGTGCAGAACCAGGCATGCCGCCAGGAAGAACAACCATATCATAGTCTGATAAATCACCATCAAAAACACGATCTGCTCTTACTTGGATTGCATGCGAACCTGTCACTTGCTCTTCAAAACCAACCATATCACAAGTAATATTTGCCCGACGCAAAACATCCACAACTGTCAAAGCTTCAATTTCTTCAAAGCCCTGAGCCAACATAACTGCTACTTTAACCATTATTTTCTCCTTATTTGATTTGTTTTAATACAACCTTTTTCCGCTTGAATCGGACTTTTCCACTCTTTTCTTCAGCTAGGTTTGTCTGGTAACTCATCGATAAAAGCAAGCCAACACCAATCAAGTTACTGATAATAGCCGATCCTCCCTGCGAAATAAAAGGTAAAGGAATCCCAGTCAAAGGAAGCAAACCTGTCACGGCACCGATATTCTCAAAGATATGGAAGAGTAACATCATAATCAAACCTGTGGAAATATAGGTGTAGAACTGATTATTTGATTTAAGAGTAATCTTCAACATACGATAAATCAGCATGAGATAAAGGGCGATAACAAGGACAGAGCCAATAAAGCCAAAATCTTCTGCGATAACCGTGAAAATCATATCCGACTCTCGAACTGGAATAAGCAGATTAGAAGCATTAAATCCTTGACCAAACAAGCCACCGCTTCCAATGGCAATCTGCCCTTGAGCCTGTTGGTAGGTCGTTGTTTGGGCAAAGTCAAATGGATTGAGCCAAGCTAAAATACGGTTGATTTGGTATGTCGGCATTCCCAGTTGATGGAGAAAAGCCCGGCCATCCTTGCTGATAAAAATAGCTAAGAAACCAGCAATTCCTGTTACAGCAGTCACAAATACTGGGATAATAATTTTCCAAGAAACTCCTGATAGCAAGACGATTCCTGAGAAAATGGCTACAAAAACCAAAGCTGTCCCTAAGTCACTTTGAAGTGCCAAAAGAACTAGGACTGGAATAGTAAAGAGAATCATCCAGAAAATCAACAAGAAGTCCAGCGGAACTGTACGTCTCCATTCCTTATGTTTTTTTGTAAACTGGACAATCACACGAGCCAACATGAGGATATAGGATATCTTCATAAATTCTGACGGCTGGAACAAGGTAACACCATTTACCGATACCCAGTTTTTGGCACCTGTTGATGCAACTAAGCTTGGATTATAAAAGACGATAGGTAAAACCATAAGTCCCAAGCCTAAAATATATAGAAAAGGGGTCACCTTCCAAAGAAATTCTGTATTAAAAAGCATGACCACAAAACCAATCACAAGCCCCAAGGCGATCCAGGCGACCTGCTGCCCTAAAATGGGCAAAATATTGTTTGGATAATCATGACTAACGGCTATATAAATAGCCACCACGCCAATAACCAGTAGAAAAAACACTGGCAAGAGCAAACTATAATCGACTCTAGAGTCGAGAGAACGTTTCATATATACTAACCTTATACTTTCATACAATATTATTTATCAAAGTTCATTTAAAAATTTATCAATATCCTCATCAACTTCGGATTTAGAGACGGTTTTAACAGTCGCTTCTTTTGCTAGAGAAGTCACAATTTGTTTACCATATCGCTTTTCGACAATTCTCCTATCCAAAACAAGGGTTAAGGAACGTTGGTGTTCGCGTCTCATACTTCTTCCCAAAGCTTGCTTTAAACGAATAATGGCCATTGGTAACTGATAATCATAAAAGGCATTTTTTCCTTCTTGATTCAGTTCCTGATTAATCTTTTTCGTCAAGGGCTCTTGAGGATTTTGAAAAGGAAGTCTTGGTACAACTTGAATCACAAAAGGATGACTTGAAAAATCAACTCCCTCCCAGAAACTTCCTGCACCAAGCAAGATTTGTTGTTCACCTTTTTCAAAGCGTTTCTTAAGCTGATAAACATCCCCATTTTTATACTGGGCCAAGTGGCTTACAGGAAGCATATCTGAAACTGCTAAAAGCATGTCTTTAGCAGTAAAGAGAACTAAAATCGGTTGTTGGAAAGCTTGAACACCCATCAGCAAATTAGCTACCTCTTTAGCGTAAACTTCTAAGGAGGTTTCTGTCACCAGTGGAAAATCTTTGACCAAGACCACTTCTTGATCCTGTTTTCCCCGAGCTTCAATCTTGACAAATTTGGCTTCAGGGTAGCCTAAAAGATCTGCCAAAGAAACCCTCTGACTAATCTCAAGAGTAGCCGACACTCCCAAGACTTGACATGAATTAGGTATTAAAGAAGATAGAAGAATACGGCCTGATTTTGTAGAAGAAATCTGAATTTTCTTTTGACTCGTTTCAATTGCTTCAAGCCAGTAATCTCTGTCAGCTGTAAAATAGCGAACCAGCTCCTCAAAGCCTTCTACCTCTAATTCTGAAAAATACTGATGGAGATTGGTCAGAGAATCCAAGATATTTTTCCTAGATTTTCCAGACTGAAATTGTTCAATCAAGTAAAGGCACTCAAAGCGAATACTTTCTAGTATTCGTTGCTGAACCTTATTTTGCTCCTCCAGTAAAGCCTTATCAAGCAAATCGATAATAGACTGGATATCGTAGGTCTCTTGAAGCAGATTTTCTAGAGCTAACAAAATCTTTTGAACTTCATCAATAATCAATAAACGGTCGCTGACAAATTCAGGATTATCTTCAAGTCTGGTTACAAGATAGGCATGATTGGTCACTAAAAGCTTGCAGGTTTGTGCCCTTTCTTGACTACGTTTCCAAAAATCTTCCGTCACAAATAAGCTCTGAGATGATAAATTCCCGTCATGACGAAGATCTGTTAGAAAATGTTGGTAACGGTATAGTTGCCCGATTTCATCCAAATCTCCTGTCTCTGTCTCAGTCAGCCAGACCAAGAGTTGCATTTTAAAGCGTCTAAATAAGCGATTTTCATCATTTTCCTGCAAGGAACGATAAAAGGAATCCAGCTTCAGATAATTGTGTGGTCCCTTTAAACTATGAATATCTATATGGAACACTTCCTTGAGATGTTTACCTTCTTCTTCCATGATCTGATTTTGAAGAATCTTTGTCGGAACACTAAGAACAATTTGATGCTCTTTGGCTTGAGATAAAGCGGGTAAGAGATAGCCATAGGTTTTCCCAATCCCTGTCGGTGCTTGAATCAGAGAGACAGGCTCATCTTTCAATAGCAAGCCAATCTCTTTAGCAAAACTTTCTTGTCGTTCCCTCACTTCAAGGTTCAACAAAGAAATATTTTTAGAAAAATCTTGGGATAGTTTTCGTGGCTCCAGGGGAGCTCCAGTTTTCTTGAAATACAGTCCTTGAACTTCGACCAAGTCTGGAGAACTCAGGATAGATTGGCTGCGATAAATTTCTTCAATAACCAGGTAGGACTCATATAAGAGGGCGTCAGCCATTTCCAGCAAGCGTTCCAAGAGTCCTTTAGGAAGTTGGGCCATCTTTTCTCGTAAAAAAAGAAGTAATTCCGCTGTAGCTTGGGCATCTGAAAGGGCTGTGTGAGCGTGTTTAAGAGGAATTCCTAATTCTCGACACAATATCGGCAAACTATATTTTTCCAGTTCAGGGAAAAAGACCTGAGCCAATTCGACCGTGTCAACACGAGGATTTCTTAGTTCATAGCCTTCAAAAAATAAATTTTCCGCCAAGAGATTAGCATCAAACTGAACATTATGTGCTACAAAAATCCCATCCTCCACCAAGTCAAAGATTTTTCTAGCAACTTGCGAAAAATCAGGTGCTTGCGCCAGACGTTGGTCTGTCAATCCTGTCAGTTCTTTGATATGAGCATCCAAGGGTTCATGTGGATTGACATCCGTCGTATAGTGATCGACGATTTTTCCGTCCTCAATCACAACAATCCCCACTTGGATAATTTTAGCCTTACTACCTGTGCTAGTTGCCTCTAAATCAACTACAACATAGCGATTACCAATCGTTTTCATTATAAAAAATTATACCAAAAAAAGGGCCATTTGGCACCTGCAAACATAGGATAATTTTCAAACTCAAGAAGGTCACTTTTCTTAAAAATCCTAGTAAATAGAGCATCCTAGCCTACTTATTTTTTGAAAATATTGGAGAATAAGAAAAATTGAGAGAAGAAATGTTTGCATCTTCCCTCTCTCAACGAATCATTTACTTTATTTAACCATGTCAGGATCGTAGTCATAAAATCCTGTATCAAGGAAACGGTTTTTAGGGTGTAACTTGCGCACTTCTTCATCCAGCAAGAAAGCTTGGTCATGGCTTAAGTTACCCTCTTGGATCAAGCTACGCGCTTGGATAAAGAGTTTTGCAATCTCAACAAAGTTCTGACCAGGTGTATAGAGACCTTCTAATTTCCAGTGAGTAAAACCATGCTCTACCAATTCTGTCAATTTTGTCATCAAATCAAGGTCATTGTTGGCAAAAATGTGGGTTCCATGATTGTCTTCAAAAATAGAATAGTGACTCTCTGGGTCACTTGGCTCAGCCAAGAAGAGGTCACGCTTGCGCGTCTTTTCATCATCGATGTGCGTAAAGTTATAGTAATTTTGCAAGAGCGGACGTTTAGAATGATGGATAACGCTAGCTCCGTAAACCAAAACTTCAGCAGGAATTTCCAAAATCTCTGGCATTTTGAAAAGTTCAGCTGATGGAATTTCACGCGCCAAAACAGCCTCAGATGCACCAGCCTTTTGTCCCCAGAAGTTTATCTGACGACTGCTAGTTACCATAGTCGAAGCATCGTAGATGGTCTTAAAGGAATAACCATCGCGGTTGACCACGTAAAAGACACCTGCATCCCCAATCGTAATGTAGTCTGTCTGGATTTCTTCCAAAAAGTCTAAGAAAGGCTTGATACGATCCATCATATCTTGGTGCATGAGGGCGTTAACCGCAACAATCAATTCCTTACCTGCTTCATGAACCACCTTAGCAATTTCACGCAATTTGTCATGACTAAAGGTTGTTGGCAGACGAAGGCCAAAATCTTTCTCACCGACATAGATACGGTCTACGCCAGCTTCGAGCAGTTGTTTAACTTGTTCAATACTTTCAGCAGTTGCTGTAATGATAATCTTTTCCATAAGAAAAATTATACCACATTTCTCAAAAATCAGCTATGAATACTGGGAGTTTTACAAAAAGTTAGGCTTATTTTTAACTTTTGAAATTAAAAAGTGAACAGTATCAGCACCGTTCACTCTCTTTTTATGCATGTGTTTCTTCAACTAGGTGTCCATCGTTCATCACATAAACACGGTCCACCTTATCTAGAAGGCGTGTATCATGAGTGATCATAACAACACCTCTACCTTGTTCATGGGCAATGGCAGCCAACATTTCTGTTACTTGGTAAGCACGCTGGGTATCCAGACTGGCTGTTGGTTCATCTGCAAGAACGATACTCGGATTGTTATAAAGCGCTCTAGCAATTGCGGCCCGTTGACGTTCACCACCTGATAAAGCCTTGGGATAATGATTTTGTACCTTTTCCAAATCCAACAAGTCCAGTAACTCTTTTCGATCACTTTTACTATTTTTTCCCTTATCCAGTCTGTCAATCAAATCCAGCTGTTCTTTGACCGTTAGAAAAGGAATTAAGTTTGAAGCCTGAAGAATAAAGCCAAACTCTCTAAAACGGAGGTCTGTTTTCTCCTTCTCCGTCAAACTGCCTGTTTCCTTCCCCTTAACTAAAATCTTTCCACTCGATGCTTCCTGAAGTTGGCCTAGAGTCGTTAGAAAGGTCGTCTTTCCAGAGCCTGAAGGCCCAACGATAGCCACGAACTCTCCCGCATTTAGCTGAAAATTCGTCTCATGTAGAGCTACGACTTTCATCTTTCCTTCCCCGTACGTTTTTGTCACTTGAGTCATTTCAATCAATGCTGTCATACTATTCTCCTTATCAGTCTGCAATCGCAGTAATCGGGTCCACCTTTAGCAAGCGTGGAAGTGAAATGACACCACCTAGCATGGCCATCAAGCAAATCACCAAGCTTAGGACAGAATAGGCTAACCAACTTGGGTAGAAAAAGAAGGTAGCTGGCAAGACTAAAATCACTCCTCCAATAGCAAGCAAGGCTAAAGCGATCCCCATACCAGCTAGGAAGAAGATTTGACAGAAAAGAGACCATACAATGGTTTTGATCTGTATTCCCTGAGCCCGCATTATTCCATAAAGTCCTAGTTTTTGTATGGTAATGATATAAACAAATATACCCACAATCAAGCCTGTGATGACAATCATAGCAATAATCATCCCTGAAAATACATTCACCTGAGGTGTGTAACCAGGAATTTTCGAAATCATTTTGGGAATAGAAATTTGTTTCAGTCCATCGCCAGCCACTTCTATATCATTTTTCAATACCAAGGCAGAAATCGATTTATTTGATTTTAAAGTTCCTTGTAAGGTCCAATAAGTTGTCAGACTCGTAAAGACAACAGGCTCGGTGAAAAATTTATTTCCTTGGGTCAGGCCTACAATCTTGTACCTTGCCTCGCTTCCATTGAGTTGAATGGCATCACCTAGCTTGATTCCATAATTCTCGAAGGACTGATCCACGACCACTTCGTCATCCCCTTCAGGATATCGGCCCTCCGTCAAACTAGGAGAGATAAAAGCGTCCCACTCCTGAGCAAAGATGGAAACATTGATCTTTTCACTATCATCGACTAGATTGGTCACAGCGAACATATAACCCAGTGGAGTAGCCTCCTCAGAACTCTTTTCCTTATAGTCCTTTTCAGGAATAAAAGATGCTGTCAAATTATCATTTGCATAGTCAGATAAAACTATACCCGTCGCTTGCCAATTATCAATAGCAGCCCGATTGTTTCGCACAAGTCCAAGAGCTAAACTAGTCATAAAAAAGACCATAAAAGCAATGAGAAAAATGGTAGTTAGAATCAAACTATATCGAAGTTTGTTTCGTAATATTTCTTTGATAGCAAGATACATGCTTATCTCCTTTAACTTTTCAAGAGGTATCGATTAGACACCCCACTACTATAAAAATAGGAGACAGAAAATCTGTCTCTGTATTCAAAACAAATCTCACTAATCAAATTAAATAAAATCAAGAAAATAAGGAAAGAAATTTTCGTAAAAAAGAATCATTTGGTAGCTCTATTCCCTTGCTAATATAAGCAATTATGAATATTAATAAGTATTTGGTGTCCATCCATCCTATCATTTTCACATTATGGTGTCAAGAAAAGTGATTTTGAAAAGGGACTTTATTCTTATTGTAACCTTTCTGTAATAATTCTCTGCTGAAAAAATGATAAAATAGGTATGTACTGTTAAGGAGAGAATAATGCCCGTAAGAAAATTACAATCCTATGAGGTAGACTATCAAGAAGAATTAAGCCAGCAGGTTCCTCGCTATCAAGATTATACACCTGAAGCGCAATCTGATGCCAATCTCAAGGAAATCCTATTTTTTGTTAATATCGCTGTTTTTTGTATCTGTATTGCTATCTTTAGTTTTATCTTTTTATCATTAAAATTATCAACTGCTCTTGCCTTTGCCGCAGCAATCGGATCCAGCTTACTTGTTTTAAAAGTTCAACGGTCTATTATCAAACGAAAACGTAGAAGATAAATCCAAAATATCGCCCCAACTGGAGCGATATTTTTATTTTTTCTTTTTAGATGGTGTGTGGATGGCTATCTTCACTTCAAAGATTGTTCCCTTTGGTTTATTATCTTTAACAGTAATGGTTCCTTTTAGGGCATCTACAATTTGCTTGGCTAGGGATAAACCTAAACCAAAACCACCTTTTTGACGGGTTCTAGCCTTGTCCACTCGATAAAAGCGGTCAAATATTTTCTTCTTATCTTCTGCGGAAATACCGACTCCATTGTCGGAAACTAACAAATAAAGATTACGATCAGTCGCTGAAATCATAAAATCAATTTCACCATCCTCCTCAGTATATTTGATAGCATTATCAAATAGGATGGTCATCAGTTGTTTTAGTAAAAGTTGATCTGTGACAATCGTTCGATGGATGCGATTTTCAAAACGGAAGACACGGTCATTTTCCGAAGCAATCATTTCATAGTTTGTGAAAGTCGTATTGAAAAAACTGGTTGGAACTTCTGCAAGTTCCGGCTTAATCCCATCATCTCTACGAGCTAAATTCAACAAGTTCGTCGTCAAAAACCGCATATTTCGGACTTCTTCCAAACTCGATGCAATGCTTTCACTCACATCCATAATGGTTGCTTCTGGCTTACGGAAAAGGGTCTCTAAGCGATTTTGCAAAACTGCGAGTGGAGTTCGTAACTCATGACTGGCATTTTCCACAAAGGACTGTTGCTTCTGCATGCTCTCAAGCAGAGGACGAACACTGACTCTAGCTAGATAGAGACTGGCGATCAAAGACAAAATCCAGAAACTAGCCATCACAATCACAATCAATTGCTCATGCTTTTGACTGGCCTGCTCCAACTGACTGGTATTAATCAAGACAGCTGCATACTTGATATTAGTTGAAACCGAACTGATATTCGTTTCCATCAAAATCATGCGATAAATTTCTTCTTGTCCATAGCTATTAAAAACTTGAATCTGATAGATATGACCTAGTTCTTTCTTTTCTAACTTAATCTTATCCAATCCCAAAAATCGATTTCCAGAAAGGAGCTGTGTAAAATTCTTATCAAAAAGAATAACCTCCGTATTGGAGCTGACATTGGGTTTCACCTCAGTCTTGCTAGAATCTGTAGTAGCATTCTCTAAGTCTTTAATCTCTTCTGTTGCCCTATTTACAGCAAGCTGAATAACTGCCTGAGGATTTTCACTCAGCCCATGAAGCTTATCATCCACCGAAGTATAGAGACTCGAATGCATGACCTGCAAAATAATCAGAGTCATGGTAGAGAAAATCAGAGTGAAGACACCAAAGTTGCGGATAAAATAACTAAAATCATCCGCATACCATGTTTTTTTTAGTTTACTGAACATCTTTTAAAATATACCCAACACTGCGCAAGGTTTGCAAATTCTCTGCAAAAGTGGTTCCTTTTAATTTCTTACGGACTTTTGAAACATAAACTTCGACAACCGAAATCGTTGTGTCACTATCAAATCCCCATAGACGATCAAAAATCTGAGTCTTGGGTAAAATAACATTTTGATTTTGAAGGAAATAAACTAATAAATCAAACTCTTTCCCCAGTAATTCGACAGGAGTATCTTCAACCTTAACGGTATTGGTTGACAAATTAACCACAATATTTCCATAAGTCAAGGTATTTTCATTAAACTTACCTGAACGTTTGAGAAGGGCTTGAATCCGCATTTTGAGTTCTTCTAGGTAGAAAGGTTTGGTCAGATAATCATCCGCTCCTAGTTCAAAACCATGTCCCTTGTCATCCAAACTTTCCTTGGCAGTCATGATCAGAACTGGAGTCGTAATCCCCTTTTCGCGCAATTCTTTCAAGACTTGGAAGCCATTTTTTTCAGGCAACATCAAATCGAGCAAAATCAAATCATAGACTCCACTCTCAGCTTCGTAGAGACCTTCTTCCCCATCAAATACCTGCATGACATCCGCAAAATCGTCTAAAAAGTCAAATACCGAATTTGACAGGCCTAGGTCATCCTCAACCAATAAGATTTTTATCATGAGAAACTCCTCCTTATTAAAACCATTATACCAAATTTGCCTTAAAAAAAACTCAACTCTCTGCATTTTACATGAGATAGCTGAGTTTTCTTTTTATTTTAGGCTTATTTATGCATTTCCGTACTGAAGAACGACTGCTTCCACTGCAGCTTTTTCACGGTTAATCAAGTCAACACGCGCTGCAATCTCCTTGATTCCCATACCGATGTTACGGCTAAGAGCAAGGTCAGAAAGTTGCGGTTCAAAGAATTCCTTGTACTCTGCCAAACGTTGCTGAGTCTTAAATACATGCGCAGGAAGGATAACAAAGCTATCAAAGCTCATATCTCCTCCAAGGGCTGCCTTAATCCAAGCCCAGTTTTCACGAGCCCAAGACCAAGCTGTTTCCTGAGTTACTTGGTGAGCTAGGAATTGGTAATACCAAGCAGACAAGTCTTGTGGTTTAACCACAAATTTGTCCTTCCAAGCAGCAATCAAGTTTTGGATATTGTCCGCATCTGTACTGTACGCAAGAGCTGCTGCCAACTGGCGTTTAAAGACAGCATCTGTTGCGTGAGTATAAGTATCAAGATAAAGTGCTAACAAGTCTTTGGTCTCATGATGTTTCATCTCATTGATAAGGACTTGTGAGCGAATAGCTGCTGGAAGTCCTGCAAGCTGATCCTTGTGAGCTTCGAAGATTTGGCTAGCGACTTGACTAGCTTCTGCATCATTTGAGCGAATCATCATCGAAACAGCCAGCTGACGAACCAACTCATCCTCATCTGATTCTCCGTCTTTAGCTTCAAAACCAAGACGGTCATAGTTGTGACGAGCCAATTTAGCAACCAAGGCTTTGAAGGCTCTTTCAGCTTCTGTTCCTTCATCGATAAAGCGCTCAAGGGCAGAAATTACTTGAGAGACAGCTGAAACGACAAGGTAAGATTCTTCTTTAGCAAGTTTATCAAGGACTGGAAGCAAGTCTGCATAAGAAATGTGCCCTGCTTCAGCAAGCAAGCGACGTTCTTGGACGATTTGCAGTTTGCTTGTATTATCAAGCTCAACTAGGTCAGCAAGAATAGCATCTAGCAAGTCTCCTTGATAGTCTGTAATGTAGTGAGCTGTATTTTCAGTGTTGAGACGAAGAGCTCCATCATTTTCAGCAAGAAGGGCTGCGTAGCCAGGGATTTCGATGCTTTCAGTTTCGAGTGTATCAGGCAAACCTTTCCAGTTGCTGTTTAGTGGCACAACCCAGAGACGGTTCTTATCTTCGTGCTCACCGATGAAGAATTGTTTTTGTGAAATCTTCAAGACATCATTTTCAACTTTAACAGTGAGAACTGGGTAACCAGGCTGTTCCAACCAAGAATCCATGAAGGCTGAAACATCACGGCCAGACGCTTGACCAAGAGCATCCCAAAGGTCACGACCAATTGTATTGCTGTACTGATGTTTTTCAAAGTAGGCATGCAAACCTTTGGCAAAATCGGCATCACCTAGCCAACGACGAAGCATGTGCATGAGGCGACTTCCTTTGGCATAGACGATAGCTCCGTCAAAGAGCGTATTGATTTCATCTGGATGTTTAACTTCGACGTGGACAGACTGAACACCATCAGTCGCATCTCGTTCAAGAGCGTGAGGCACTCCACCTGTTTGGAAATCTTCAAAGATATTCCAGCTTGGCTCAATGGCATCCACACAGACATATTCCATCATGTTAGCAAAGCTTTCATTGAGCCAAAGGTCATCCCACCATTTCATAGTAACGAGATTGCCAAACCATTGGTGAGCCAATTCATGGGCCACAACAAGGGCAACTTGTTGACGACTGGCAAATGTAGAGTTTTCATCTACAATTAAGCAAACTTCACGGTAGGTCACAAGACCCCAGTTTTCCATAGCACCAGCTGAGAAGTCAGGAAGGGCGATATGGAGAGATTGAGGGATTGGATACTTAACTCCATAGTAATCTTCGTAAAACTCGATTGAGCGAACAGCGATGTCCAGTGAGAAATCAAGGTTAGATAATGGGTGGGCTTTGGTTGAGTAGACACCTACAAGGGTACCGTTTTTAGTTTTAGCCGTCACACCTTGCAAATCACCCGCAACAAAGGCTAACAAGTAAGAAGACATGCGAGGTGTTGTCTCAAACTTCCAGATACCTGTTTCCTTACGGTTTTCAACATCGATTTCTGGCATGTTAGACAAGGCCAATTCACCTTCTGCTTGGTCAAAACGTAGAGAGAGGTCAAAAGTTGCTTTGGCTTCTGGCTCATCCACACATGGAAAGGCTTCGCGCGCAAAATGACTCTCGAACTGAGTAGACAAAACTTCCTTCTTGATTCCATCAACTGTGTAATAAGAAGGGTAAATCCCTGTCATGTTGTCTGTAATTTTTCCTGAGAAAGCGATAGCCACTTTAACTTGACCAGCCTCAGCTAATTCAATATGAAGGGCTTCATTTTCATGGTCAACTGTAAATGGACGAGCTTCCCCTGCAACTTCTGCAGAAGCGATTTCCAAGTCTTTTTGGTGGAGGGAGATGCGGTCACTCTGTGCTTGACCAGTGATGGTCACTTTCCCTGAAAACGTCTTGGTCTCACGACTCAAGTCTAAAAATAAATCATAATGTTCAGGAACAAATTGCGTAATAAAATGTTCAACTGCTTGCATAGTTTTCTCCTATCTAAGTTTAAGAGCTAGAGCTCTTCTTCAAACAAACTTATTATATCATGTTTTGCTGGAGAAAAAAGGATTGGACGGCGATTTCCAAAACTTTCTTCCTTCTAATAGTCTACAGTGGGTAGACCTTGCGAAATTCTTCTAAAACAACCTTGCTTTCAGGTGTAAAAGTCAGTCCTACTTCTTTCAGCCACTCGGCGAAACAATTCTCATGAACCTGACGCCAATAGGTAAGTGATTTGTCTCCCTCACCTTCCTTATAGGCATGTTCAGCTGACACTCGATTGAAGGATTCAACAGAAACCTTTGTAATTTCGACAATACAGACAGCCTGATTTTGACTGTCTAAAATGACATCAAAGGTCCCTTCTTGAGGAAGAGACTCGGCTTCTAGTGCATAGAGGTCGTAGGCTGAGGCTGTTGCAGTCTTTTCGCCTTTTAAAACCAAATCTGCTAAAAGATCTGGTTCCACTCCAAAAGCCCAAGCATCGATTTCATCTCCTATAGAGGGGTTAATTTTCTTGTAGTCATTCCACATTTCTTGCGGTGTCATGGGTGCTCCTTTGTAATTTTTTACTTTCTTCTTTTATGTGTTTAAGATGATCTGGATGGTCAATCTCTAAATTAAAAATCTCTGGAATAGAACTATAGTGGATAATGCATTCGATACCCATCTGATTCATTTTTTGTATGAAAGAAGTATTCAGATAGCCTGCTACAGCAAAATCAATCTTTTCCATCCTTGCTTTATCCTGCATCTGTATTAACATATCTAACATAATTGGACTTTCCATATCATGCCATTGACTGTTTCTCACAGTGGCAAAAACAAAAGAAGTCAAATCATTCATTCCAACTACAATCTTTGAAATATCAGCTTCCAGTATGCTGTCCAAGTCAAAATATGCTGACGGTAATTCAATCATCGTGGCAATTTTCCCAGTAAAACCCTGCTGACGCAATACTGTAATAGCTTGCTTTAACTGCTCAGCATCATTGACAAAAGGAAAGATAACAGATAGATTGGGATTGGTTTGATAAACTTCTGTAACGACATGTGCCTCAGCCTGAAATTCATCCAGACACGCTAGTAAACGCCTAGTTCCTCTATAACCAAACAAGGGATGATTTTCATCAAAATACTCTTTAGTCCCCTTTAGACAATTAGCTTCTGTATTCGTTAATTCAGTAAAACGATAGCAAACTTCTTCATCTGAGTACAGGGAGCAGATAGTCTCTAGATAATCTTTTACAAATTGCTGACAACTTGGTAACAGGATGTTTTGATTGAGCTCTCTCAACAAGTATTCGCCTCTAATCATACCTATGTGGTGCAATAACTGAGGATAAATTTTTTCAAGAATTTTTTCGCCACTCAGAGCTAGTTGGTTTCTCATCATTCACCTTCCAATTCATATACAAGGTCTTGTCCAATTCTGGAAATCCTAATAATTCAGTCTTAACCTTCAATACTAATGGCGATGCATTTTCTTCTGTGATTTTTTGAATATCCATCCAAACATATCCCAGTGAATCATTAACACCATCAGAGATAGCTTCAGAAATAGTAACTTGAGGTGCCTCCTCATTCATTTCAACATCATACAATGCCATGATATGATGAACCATAAAATTTGTTAACTCTTCCCTGACGAAAACATCGTAGATTCGAGGATTGGAGTAGCTTCTAACAGTAAATCCTGTCTCTTCCATAACTTCTCTAATCAGCGTTTCCGTCAGTCCTTCACCAAGTTGCTGACTACCACCGGGAAGGTCTAACCTATTTTTGTAGAGACCTGCTGTTTTTTGAATACAAAGAAGGTAACCATGTTTATAGCAAACACCGTAGACTCCAAAGTGATTTTTGATTTCCATCCAACTACTCCTACTTCAAAGACCAGCCACCATCAATAGTCAATATTTGTCCTTGCATGGCGCTCGCTTTCCCACTTGCTAAGAAAAGGCTGATCTCTGCTACTTCCTCTGGCTCGATCCAGCGTTTGATTGGCGTTTCACTAGCCACCCAGTCCGCTAAGCCACCTGGCTCAAAGTCCGCAGCAGTCATACCCGTCTTGACGGCACCCGGAGCAATTCCAAAGACCTGAATCCCAGCTTCTGCATAGTCTAAAGCCAACTGCTTGGTAAATCCAGCCAAGGCGTGCTTCGAAGAAGTATAGGCGTGTCCACCGCCACCAGCTAGGCTCGAAGCTATGGAGCACATATTGATAATAATTCCTTTTTTATTCTCCAGCATTTGTGTCAAATAATAACGAGTCAACTCAACAGGAGTCACATAGTTGATTTCAAAAATCTCTTGAATTTCCTGCGCCGTTTGTTCCAAAAGTGGTTTGTAATCATCCAAAACTCCAGCAGTATTGCACAAAACATCAACCTGAGGACACCAGTCAAAAATAGTCTCCAAGTCCAAGGTCAAATCTCTCTGTAAAAAGTGGAAATCACCCTGTAAAAGTGGATTTTCACCTTGGTCAATTCCATAAACTTGATAGCCATTCTCTAAAAAGAGGCAAGCTTGAGCTAATCCGATACCTGAGCTCACCCCTGTAATGAGTACACGTCTAGTCATGCACTTCTACCCAATCTGTTGCCAAAACATCACAAGGTGTTGGGCTCCACATAGAAAAACCTTCTCCCTCCCCAGACACGTTGATTAGGAAATAGGGCGTCACTTCAAGTGCAATCCCGTTTTGTTCAATGGTGTCAAAAAGTTGGACATAGTTTTCCGCCCCTCCCCAACCAGTACGTACATATTTTTTCTTAGCCTTTAACCCAGGCAGGATTTCTTCAAATGTCATGTTATTCTCCTTTGATTCTACATTCTTCAATTAATTATAACAAAAAACCGCTTTGCAACGGCTTTTTGACTATATTTCACTCCATTTTATCTTCTTAAACCCACGGAAAAAGAGAAAGATACCAATAAAGAGAACAGCTAAAGGAATGAATTTTGTAAGGAAAACATTTGAAATTCCCATCCACTCATAGTAACGAAGCAGAGAACCTACCACAAGATGGGCAACAATCATACTAACAAATGGACGAAAAATCGGTTCTTTCCAATTCCAAATACTGATGACTAGGGAAATCGTAAAGACAGACAAACTATCCCAGGGAGCAGGAAGATAAAATGCTCCTTCTTGTACAAAACTTCCTATTCCTACATATCCCAGAACAACTAGCAGAACAAGAATTCCAACGACAATATAGGTGCCAATTTTCATTTTAGGAGAATCTTGGACTAATCCCCAACGTAAGATTGTGGCCACAAGAGCAAATCCGACCAGAAAAATAAGAAGTTGCCCTAAAAACGTAAGCAAATTGACTGTTAAGAGAGGACCTTTAGAAAAATCACCCAGTAGATGATAGTAACGTAATATCGCTAGGACAAAAATTGGCGTCAAAAGGGACTCCTTGATAGAACTGCGTGGTGCTTCCTTGAGAATCTCTTTCATTATTTTTTTAGGATTCTTACCTAAATAATCCTCTGCACTCATGCCATCTCGTTCTGCTTCTGAGAAATCTAACATCATCAAATAAATCTGCTCTCTGAGATAGTCCTCATCATAGAGAAATCCAGCAAGATTAAAACTATCCCACAGTTCCTCAAAATACTGCTGATTCTCCTCAGAAAACTTATGCAGCAAAGCGTTTGTTTCTTCATAATACTTCATTTTCTTCATGGTTTAACCCCCATTCTTAATCCCTTCTACTTTTTGACTCAAATCGTCCCATTGTTGCCAAAAGACTGAGACACGCTCTTCTCCTTCTTTAGTTAACGAAAAATACTTCCGATCTGGACCATCTGGCGACGGACGCATGTCGCCTCTTATCCATTGATTTTTTTCTAACTTTTGCAACAAAGGATAAATAGTTCCTGGAACGATAGTGTCAAATCCAGCCTCTCGCAAAGTCTGAACCAACTCATAACCATACCGCTCTTTTTGACCAATCATATCCAAGACACAACCTTCAAGAACACCTTTTAATAGTTGAGTTTCCTTCATTCCTTCTCCCTTCTAATCTATTCTGTAATACCTACTAGTAGCTTCATCTATAATATACCACTTTCACACTAGTTTGTAAAGCATAATAGTTAAAGAAAAAAACAGAACTAGCATGAACTAGTCCTGTCTATTTTTACCCAATCACACTTCCATTCGGTACAGCTGGATCAACTGTGAGAAGAGTTAATTTTCCATCATGTTCAGCTGAGAGGATCATCCCTTGGCTGACATATTTCTTCATCATTTTACGTGGTTTGAGATTGGCAACGATTTGGACTTTCTTGCCGACCAATTCTTGTTCGTTTGGATAGAATTTTGCAATTCCTGAGAGAATTTGACGATCTTCTCCATCACCAGCATCCAAGCGGAATTGAAGCAACTTATCTGAACCTTCTACTTTAGACACTTCTTTGACTTCTGCGACACGGATTTCGACCTTGCCAAAGTCTTCAAACTTGATTTCTTCCTTGTTTAGTTTGAGTTCAACTTCGTCTGGATTCCATTCTTTTTCGACGGCTGGTTTGTTACCTTCCATTTGTTCCTTGATATAGGCGATTTCTTCTTCCATATCCAGACGTGGGAAGATTGGTGTTCCCTTAGCAACTACAGTCACATCTTCTGGGAAGTCAGCCAAGCTCAAGTTTTCAAGGCTCGCTACTTCTTCCAAGCCAAGTTGATTCAAGACTGCACGACTGGTTTCCATCATAAATGGCTCAATCAAATGAGCGACGACACGAAGGCTAGCTGCCAAGTGGCTCATGACACTTGCTAATTGGTCACGAAGAGCTTCATCCTTAGCCAAGACCCATGGAGCCGTCTCGTCAATGTATTTATTGGTACGAGAGATAAGGGTCCAGACCGCTTCAAGCGCACGTGGGTAGTCAACTGCTTCCATGTGTGTATGGTAGTCTGCGATTGATTGTTCTGCAACCTCAGCAAGAGCATTGTCAAATTCAGTCACACCTTCTACATAGGCAGGGATTTGACCATCAAAGTACTTGTTAATCATAGAAACCGTACGGTTGAGGAGATTTCCAAGGTCATTGGCCAATTCATAGTTGATACGGCCGACATAGTCTTCAGGAGTGAAAGTTCCATCTGAACCAACTGGAAGGCTACGCATGAGGTAGTAACGAAGTGGATCTAGTCCAAAACGCTCTATCAACATTTCAGGATAGACAACATTCCCTTTAGACTTAGACATCTTACCGTCTTTCATGACAAACCAACCATGACCAATCAAACGTTCTGGCAATTTGATATCCAACATCATAAGAAGGATTGGCCAGTAGATTGAGTGAAAACGAAGGATGTCTTTTCCAACCATATGGAAGACTGTTCCGTTCCAGAACTTGTCAAAGTTAGCGTGTTCGTCTTGATCGTAGCCAAGAGCTGTCACATAGTTGAGTAGAGCATCAAACCAAACATAGACAACGTGTTTTGGATTTGATGGGACTGGTACTCCCCATGTAAAGGTTGTACGAGATACCGCCAAATCCTCCAAACCTGGCTCGATGAAGTTGCGCAGCATTTCATTCAGACGACCATCTGGAGTGATAAATTCAGGATGGGACTTGAAAAATTCGACCAAACGATCTTGGTATTTGCTGAGGCGAAGAAAATATGATTCTTCAGATACCCATTCAACCTCGTGACCTGATGGAGCAATACCACCAGTTACATTTCCAGCTTCATCACGGAATACTTCTTCAAGCTGGCTTTCTGTAAAGAATTCCTCATCTGAGACTGAATACCAACCAGAGTATTCACCCAAATAGATATCATCTTGAGCAAGCAAGCGTTCAAAGACCTGCGCCACTACTTTTTCATGGTAGTCATCAGTTGTACGGATAAATTTATCATAGGAGATATCGAGTAATTGCCAGAGTTCTTTAACTCCAACTGCCATCCCATCAACATAGGCTTGAGGTGTGATGCCAGCTTCTTCCGCTTTCTGCTGGATTTTCTGACCATGCTCATCAAGACCTGTCAAATAAAAGACATCGTAGCCCATCAAGCGTTTGTAACGGGCTAGGACATCACAAGCAATGGTTGTGTAGGCAGATCCGATATGAAGTTTACCAGATGGATAGTAAATCGGCGTTGTAATATAAAAATTCTTTTCAGACATAATTTTTCCTTTCCAGGCAAATGAAACCTGTTTTTCTAACACTTCATTATATCACATTTTTAAGGATTTTCGATAGGGAAATCTATACAAAAACAAGATAGACGAATGTCCATCTTGTTGATTCTATTCATAACGAAGGGCTTCAATTGGATCAAGTTTTGATGCCTTGTTGGCTGGCAAAACTCCAAAAATCATACCCACGCTAGCTGAAACTGCAAGACTAAATAGGGCAACTGGGATTGATACTCCCACTTCTATACCCGCAATCAAACCTTGCAAAAGTATACCAGCTATAGCGGTTAATCCTGTTGCAATGGTTAGACCAATAACTCCGCCTAGCAAGGTCAAAATCATGGATTCAATCAAAAACTGGATTAAAATATTAGCACGTGTCGCACCCAAAGCCTTACGGAGACCAATCTCACGAGTACGCTCTGTTACTGAAACCAGCATGATATTCATAACACCAGTTCCTCCAACAAAGAGAGAAATTCCTGCGATGGCACTAATAATCGTAGTTATAAATCCAAAAAGTTGTTGTACTTCTTGGAAGGCTGCAGTCGCATCTGCCACCTGATACTCTCCTTGTTGAAGACTAGCAATTTCGGTCATTTTTCTAGCTAATTCTGGTCCTACAGTTGGTGTCAAACTGGTATCATTAACTCGGAAAACAATATCAGAAATTTCATCCATATTGAAGTTATTGGCAAGAGAAATATTAGTCGTAATGGGAAGTCCACCAATACCAAATGTCTTGACAGCCTTGGCCTCATCGCTAGTATAAACACCAATAACACGATAGCTAAAGCCACCAACATCTATAATCTTGTTAACAGCTTCTTGAGCAGACCCAAACAGGCTATTAGCAAGTTCTTGGTCTAGCAAAATGACACTGGCCACATCTTTATAATCTTGAGCTATGAGACTGCGGCCTGCAACAATTTCATTTTCAACCGCCTTCATGTAAGTAATATTTCCACCTGTCAAGCTAGCGCGCTCAACCTTTTTATCTTTATAAGACAGGGTCGTATTTGTCGAGTTGGTTACATAGTAACTATCTACACCCTTAAGTTTGGCCGCCTCCTTAACCCAAGCTTCTTGCGGTTTTGGCGGTTCAACATGGACTTCCTCTTCTTTACCAGAGACTGTCAAAGCTGATTGCTTTTGGGTAAAAGAACCATCTTTACTTTTGATAGGCGAGAAAAAGACATGGATATTCTTCTGTGACTTGGTCATATTTTTATTGATCTGACGAGACATGGAATCTCCCAGAGCCATAATCACAACAACAGATGAAACACCAATGATAATCCCAATCATAGTGAGAAAAGAGCGCATCTTGTGGGCCATTATAGATGAAAAGGCAAATTTCAGATTCTGCATCTTAGTTTTCCTCCTTTTCTAACTGAGCACTATCAGATGAAATAACTCCATCTCGAATGACAATCTGGCGTTTGGCATAAGCAGCGATCTCAGGCTCATGCGTTACCATGATAATGGTTTTTCCTTCTTTATTCAGTTCAACTAATAATTGCATGATTTGGTTACCTGTTTTGGTATCCAAGGCTCCTGTCGGTTCGTCCGCTAGAATAATAGAAGGATTGTTTACCAAGGCACGCGCAATAGCCACACGTTGCTTTTGACCACCAGATAATTCCGAAGGCAAATGATGACTACGTTCTGTCAATTCAACCTTGTCTAAATACTCCTCAGCTAACTTGCGACGTTTTGAAGATGAAACTCCCGCGTAAATCAAGGGCAATTCTACGTTTTGCAGAGCATTGAGTTTAGATAGAAGAAAGAACTGCTGAAAGACAAATCCGATTTGTTGGTTGCGGACCTTGGCTAGTTGTTTTTCACCCAGTCCAGCTACTTCTTGACCTTCAAGATAATACTCTCCACTAGTTGGTGTATCCAACATGCCAATCGTATTCATGAGAGTGGACTTACCAGAACCAGATGGTCCCATGATGGCAACAAACTCACCCTCATTCACTTCTAGGTTGATATTTTTGAGAACCTGCAATTCTTGGTCACCATTACGGTAACTTCTGCAGATATTTTTTAAACTAATTAGTTTCTTCATCAGCCTTTACCTCTTTTCCTTCCTCTAGAGAAGACGTTGGGTTACTGATGACCTTGACTCCATTTGTCAGACCTGATGTGATTTCTTGGTTGTCTGCATCAGCATTGCCCAAACCAACTTCCACTTTCTTGGCCTTTTTCTGCTCGTCAAGCACCCAGACATAGTTCTTATCATTTTCAGTCACAATACTTGTTAGAGGAACCAAAATGGCTTTACTCTTATTCTTGACCTCAACGCTTACTGAAAATCCTTGTTTCAAGTCACCGATTTCACTTGTAACATCAATGGTATATGGATATTTGGAGCCAGAATTACCAGTTGCTGCGGTAGCTGCTGCACTTGCTGCTTCGCCATTGTTTTTAGGGTAGTCAGAAATGTAGCTAATCTTACCAGTCCAGCTCTTATCTTGGTAAACTTTAGATGTAAAGGTTACTTCTTGACCGACAGATAAGTTGGCAAGGTTATATTCAGATAGTTCACCCTTAACTTGCAAGTTTTCATTGCTTACGACATGAACTACCACTTGGCTTGCTCCTGTTGGAGATTTGGAAACGTTACGATTGACTTCGACCACAGTTCCCTCTAGGGTACTGAGAACCGTCATTGCATCCAACTGACTTTGAGCCTTGCTTAATTGTGCCGCTGCATCTGCACGGGCATCACGGGCATCCCCTAGTTGTGCATCAATAGAGGATACTGAATATCCTGCGACTGGAGTTGAAGTTTGCGCTGCAGCTCCTTCGCCTCCTGCTGGCGTTGGCAACTGTGGAGCCGGAGCTGAAGCGGCTTCATTGCGTGCTTGGTTGAGTTCGTTGATATGACGATCTGCCTTCGCAACTGCTCGACTCGCTGAATCATAGGCCGCCTGCGCTTCTGAGCTACTATACTTGACTAAAGCCTGCCCTTCACTAACCTTATCCCCCACAGAAACAAGGATTTCATCTAAATCTCCCTTACTAGCATCAAAATAAACATATTGTTCATTTTTTGCTGTTACTGTCCCTGACAATAAAACAGAGGATGCGACGCTTCCTTCCTTGGCAACAACAAGATGAGTAGGCTCATCTTTTACCGTGGTCTGAGATGGTTGTCTAAAGAGCAAAATCCCCCCAGCACCTAATACAACTACACTGGCAGCACCGATTGCTGCATACAATTGCCACTTTTTAGCTTTACGATTCTTCTTCATAATGAAACTCCTTTTTGATTTAAAGTCCTTAACAATATTATATAAAAATTAGCAAATATAAACAATAACAGTTCAGAACGAAATAATGACATTTCAGGATTTGATTATTGTTCGGAATCTATTTTTATTACCATTGTACTAGTTATATAATACACTTTATTTTTCCTTTTTGCAAGCCTTTTCTTTAATTTTTTTGAACGTAGCAGATTTTTGCAATCAAATCAAAAAAAAGATAGAATATGACTATCAAAAAATGACACTCTACTATTTAAAAGAGTATAAAGGAGTTTTCAATGAGAGAATATGATATCATTGCTATCGGTGGTGGTAGCGGAGGAATTGCTACCATGAACCGTGCTGGTGAACACGGAGCTAAAGCGGCCGTTATTGAGGAAAAGAAATTAGGTGGAACCTGTGTCAACGTCGGTTGTGTTCCTAAAAAAATCATGTGGTACGGGGCGCAAATCGCTGAGACTTTCCATCAATTTGGAGAAGACTACGGCTTTAAGACTACTGATCTTAACTTTGACTTTGCTACCCTACGTCGCAATCGTGAAGCCTATATTGATCGCGCTCGTTCTTCTTATGATGGCAGTTTTAAACGCAACGGAGTAGACTTGATTGAAGGCCATGCTGAATTTGTAGATTCTCATACTGTCAGCGTAAATGGTGAACTGATTCGTGCTAAACATATCGTGATTGCTACTGGTGCCCATCCCAGTATTCCAAACGTTCCTGGTGCTGAACTAGGTGGCTCTTCTGATGATGTATTTGCTTGGGAAGAATTGCCAGAGTCAGTTGCTATTCTAGGCGCTGGTTATATTGCCGTTGAATTGGCTGGCGTACTCCACACTTTTGGTGTCAAGACAGACCTCTTTGTTCGCCGTGATCGTCCTTTACGTGGTTTTGATTCTTACATCGTTGAAGGTCTGGTCAAGGAAATGGAAAGAACAAACTTACCACTTCACACTCACAAAGTCCCTGTTAAGTTAGAAAAAACTACTGATGGCATTACCATTCATTTCGAAGATGGTACTAGTCACACAGCTAGTCAAGTTATCTGGGCTACTGGTCGCCGTCCAAACGTTAAGGGCTTGCAACTTGAAAAAGCTGGAGTAACTCTGAACGAACGTGGCTTTATCCAAGTGGATGAATACCAAAATACTGTTGTTGAGGGAATCTACGCTTTAGGTGATGTAACAGGCGAAAAAGAACTAACTCCAGTTGCTATCAAGGCTGGACGTACTTTGTCTGAACGTCTCTTTAACGGCAAAACAACTGCAAAAATGGATTACTCAACTATTCCAACTGTTGTCTTTTCACACCCTGCTATCGGAACGGTTGGTTTGACAGAAGAGCAAGCTATTAAAGAATACGGTCAAGACCAAATCAAGGTTTACAAATCAAGCTTTACGTCTATGTACTCTGCTTGCACTGACAACCGTCAAGAAACACGTTTCAAATTGATCACAGCAGGTTCAGAAGAAAAAGTTGTCGGACTTCATGGAATTGGCTATGGTGTTGATGAAATGATTCAAGGATTTGCCGTTGCTATCAAAATGGGAGCAACCAAGGCAGACTTTGATGCAACTGTGGCGATTCACCCAACTGCATCTGAAGAATTTGTAACTATGCGTTAATCGAAACAAAAGAAGCTGATACAAATGTATCTGCTTCTTTTTTGATGTTTTCGAATCGATGAAAACAACTTAACCAATAAGCAAAATCGGCCGTTACAGTTTTTGTTACCTTGTTTTAAAAAATTGGTTGACAATAATTACTCTACGAGTATAATAGTTACTATACATCAGAAAAGAGGTTAACTATTTTGAAAAAAGCTCATATTTATGCTATCCCTGCTATTGGAGCTGCTCTCATTGCTGTTTTGGCACAAATCAGTCTTCCAATTGGACCTGTTCCCTTCACTCTGCAAAACTTTGCAATCGGCTTGATTGCAACTGTCTTTAGACCAAGAGAGGCTGTACTTTCTGTTGGACTCTATCTTCTTCTAGGTGCTATCGGTCTTCCTGTTTTTGCAGGAGGTGGAGCTGGTTTTCAGGCTTTAGTTGGTCCTACTGCAGGCTATCTTTGGTTTTATCTTGTTTATTCTGGACTTACATCCTCTCTAACCAACAGCAAGAGTAGTGTTGTCAAGATTTTTCTTGCAAACCTCTTGGGTGATGCCCTTGTCTTTGTCGGCGGGATTCTCAGCTTACATTTTCTTGCTGGAATGGCATTTGAAAAAGCTCTTGTTGTGGGGGTCATTCCCTTTATCATTCCAGACCTTGGTAAAATTATTGCTATTAGTTTTATTAGCCGTCCATTACTTCAACGCCTTAAAAATCAAGCTTACTTTGCTAACTAAAAAAGGATATCGAGTTGTCATGACTCAATATCCTTTTCATTCATTTTGACAACTTAGTTGCCTTTAAAGGCATCCACCATCGTTTGAAATTCTTCATTTGAGAGAGTGATCCCTTTACCCATTTTAGTATGGTCTGGACTCCAAGCACGAATATCAAACTTTGCAGGGGCTCCATTAAAGCTCACACGGTTGATTTCCTTGGTCCAACCTTTTTCGTTTTCAGAAAGAGTCAACAAGTGCTCTTCGATTTCAAATGTAAATTCTGCCATTTTCTTCTCCTTTTTTTGCTTTCATTTGATTATTCGTAAAATCTTGTAGATTTTAGGAAAATTTTATATAATATTGATATAAAAGAAGGGAGGCCAATATGAGACATAAATTCCAGCAAGTTCTAGATAAAATACATGACTTTTTAAATGGACATGACCAACAAGACCAGACTGAAAGCAACTCCCTTACAGCCACTATTGAAGAGGCTATCCAGAAACAAACCGCTGTTCACCTTATCTTGTCTGAG
Source organism: Streptococcus mitis (assembly GCF_047460035.1). Classification (GTDB taxonomy): domain Bacteria; phylum Bacillota; class Bacilli; order Lactobacillales; family Streptococcaceae; genus Streptococcus; species Streptococcus mitis_DW. The sequence continues at coordinate 54,881 of NZ_JASHHB010000001.1, forward strand.
ACAAGTTTTACAGGTGATATCATCAAATACGATCAGCAACGCCAGCAAATTATCGTGAAAAATTTTGCCAAAAATGTGACCCGTATTATCCGCATAAGCGATATTCAACGCCTGCGATTTGTCCCGTCAACTGTCCAAACAGCCCAAAATAATAGATTTAAGAAAGAGTGAGATGTAGTTGCTTCATCTCACTCTTTTTTCTTAGCGAACTTGTTCAAAATGTAAATGAACAGCGATATGATCTCCATAACCACTTCTTTCCAAGTCACGTTGTAGACGATAGGAAATGTAGTGTTCTGCAATGGTAATGTAACCTGCACCCAGTAAACGATGTTCAACCATAGACTGAATCATGCTGATGGTAGCGCGTTCCACCTTGGCCTCTTCCAAATCCAAAACCACTTTCTTAGTGACTTGTGCAAGGTTTTGACGTAAATCATCTGTCAATACATAGACAGTCTGGGCTGCTTTTAAGATAGCTTGGTAAATCTTATCTGGATTAAATTCAGCAATTTCTCCATCACGTTTGATTACTTGCATAGGTATCTCCTTTATTCTTTGTTTTCTTTAATTTCTGCCAGCATTTTTTCTTCTTCTGCTGTCAGTTGATAATGTTCAAGCAAATCCGGTCTGCGTTCATAGGTTTTCTTTAAACTCTCATACAGGCGCCACTGACGAATCTTTTCATGGTGTCCACTCATCAGTACATCTGGCACGACCATCCCTCGATAATCATAAGGGCGTGTGTACTGAGGGTATTCGAGAAGGCCTGAAGAAAAACTATCATCTTGGTGGCTAGACTCCTTGCCAATCACTTCTGGAATCAGGCGAACCGTCGCATCAATCATGGTCATGGCTGCCAATTCTCCACCAGTCAGGACATAGTCCCCCAGGGAAATCTCATCTGTCACCAAGGTCTTAATGCGCTCATCATAACCCTCGTAGTGCCCACAGATAAAGATTAGCTCTTCCTCTTGAGACAAATCCTCGGCATAAGCTTGATCAAACTGCTTTCCAGCAGGATCGAGGAGAATGACGCGCGGATTTTTCTTTTCAATAGCATCAAAGGCATCGAAAATGGGTTGTGCTCGGAGCAACATCCCCTGACCGCCTCCGTAGGGCTCATCGTCGACATGGCGGGCCTTTTCAGCATTTTCTCGAAAATTATGATACTGGATATCCAAGAGCCCCTTTTCTCGAGCCTTTCCAACGATTGAGTGCTCTAGCGGAGAAAACATCTCTGGAAAAAGGGTTAAAATATCAATCTTCATCGTCTAACCCTTCTAAGATTTCCACATCGACCCGTTTATTTGGAATATCAACATTGAGAACCACTGGTGGGATATAAGGCAAGAGCAAGTCACGCTTGCCTTTTCGCTTAACCACCCAGACATCGTTGGCACCTGGTTGCAGGATTTCCTTGATGGTTCCAATCAAGTTATCACCCTCATAGACTTCCAAACCGATAATCTCGTGATAATAAAATTCACCTTCGTCTAGGTCATTCAAATTTTCCTCAGCAACCTTGAGACTGTATCCCTTGTACTTTTCAATAGCATTGATATGGTACATATCTTTGAATTTAATGATATCAAAGTTCTTCTGTTTACGATGGCTAGCGATGGTCACTGTTTGAACAAACTGATCTTTTTCATCAAATAAGGCTAGCTCAGTACCTTTTTTAAACCGTTCTTCTGCAAAATCCGTCACAGACAAGACTCGCATCTCACCCTGCAACCCTTGCGTATTGACGATTTTCCCAACATTAAAGTAGTTCATCTTGTCTCCTGTACTCTATTTCTATCCATCTTATTCGGACAATTCTCGAATAATAGTCACAATTTTTTCTGATTCTGACCATTGTAAATAATGGTGATTCCCTCCTAAAATGAGTTTAGTATTGGAAGTCCAATATTCTGATTCTCTGTACTCTTTTTCTCTATAAGGCTGACAAAAAATAAATACAGGGATATAAGATTCTATAGATACATTCTCAAAATCTTCCTCAGTAATCTCTCCAGATATCTGAAATCCTGTATCTTGATTTTCCAACTCTGAACCTTTTTCTTGCATTATTTCCCAGATTTCTTTATTAATCTCAGGGCTAAATGTTGCTTGAGTTAAGTTCTTAAAATAAAGTTCAGGACCAAATTCTTCAATCAGTCTCATTTGCTCTTCCATTTCTGGATAAGGATTTTCTGAAAAATCAGCAAACATTACTTTTTTAGTTGTCGGTTCAAGCGCTACTAAAGCCTGACACTTAATTGGTTTGTTGAGCAATTCACAAGCTAAAATTCCACTCAAACTATGTACACAAAGTATATATTCAGAAATCCCTAATTCTTCAAGTACTTCATAAACCGCATCTGCAAGATTATCTAGATTTTTTCCAGTTTGGTCATGAATCGGACTCCTACCTGTGTTCGGAAAATCAATTGTCAAATAACCAATTGTAGGAGGAAGTTTTTCAAGTATAAGTGAAAAATTTTCATAACTTGGTAGCAAACCTGCGCCACTTAAACAAACTAGTATTTTCTTTTGCTTTTGATAAGTAACAGAGAGACTACCAATTTCTGTAGATACTTCAAACCTCTTCATAAAGAAATCCACTCGTTCTATATAATGAATTATTAAAAATCCTTATCCTTTATTTTATCACGTTCCAAAGATTTTCTCAAGTTAGAGGAAAATACATAGAGGGCCCGCTATAGTCCAAAAAGTGCTAATATTTTCCTCTTTAATGTTAATTTATATTTGAAAGATGAGATATTTACATTCCCGTTATACATATTGCTATAAAATGTATATTCCCCAATTTCACCCTGACTTGTTTTCCATTTCATTCTTAAACTAGGCATATTCTCTGGTAAATTTGTATGAATCAATAAGCATGTATAATTCTTTAAATTTTTAACTGTATGCAGTTTATTATTTACAATCAAACAATCGTTTCTTGAATCATAGTTTAAAGAATAAAATTCTACTATTTCAATATCAACTTCTTTGGGATAAAAAATCAAATGATTAAAAGGTTTGCTACTTATATTATGTGTAAATTCATGAATATAGTGAAAATTTGTATGTAAAGATTCAAACTCGAATGGTTTAATTTCCTTGATTTCAATATTATTGATATAAACCTTATTTTGGAACGTTATCTTTATAATCACAGCAATAAATGTTGCAATTTGTAAAATTCGTAATAGCCAATCAATATACATTGACCAATCTATGTTAAAAACACAATCAATATTCATTCTTTTTTCAGTTTTCTTTCAAAAAGCCTTCCAAATCTCGTTCATGCTGATATTTGATAGCCGCCTTTTTGTCTTTTTCAAAAATGGTCTTGGTTAGATCTATGTCGTTGATGGCCGCAATTGCGACAGTGTAGTGAATGATATCAGCCAATTCTTTTGCTAGTTCCTCGTTCGAATCTTGAACTCCCTCTTTTCGACCAGAGCGTCCATTTAAAACCTCAGCAACTTCTCCAACTTCTTCTACTAGCTTAATAAAAAGCCCTTCTTCTGTTCTAGATTGTCGGTAATGGTCAAGTAAATATTCCTCTAGTTGTCTAACTGTTAAATCTCTCATTCTTTCTCCTTGCAAAAAAAGCGAGACATTCGTCCCGCCCTTCTTATTTTTCGTCAATAACGATTCTTACTTTTTTGTCTTCAGTTGGGACAGAGTAGACAATCGTTCTTATCGCAGAAATAGTGCGACCCTTACGACCGATTACACGACCCACATCGCTTTGATCAAGATCCAAATGATATTCCAAAAACTCTGGTGTATCTTCAATCTTGATAGTTAAGGCATCTGGTTGTGAAATCAAGGGTTTCACAATCGCAATAATGAGATTTTCAATCGTATCCATCTGTCAACCTACTTTAAATTTATTTTGAGAATTTAGAATCGTGGAATTTCTTCAATACACCTTCTTTTGAAAGGATGTTGCGAACTGTATCTGAAGGTTGAGCTCCATCAGCCAACCATGCAAGAACGCGGTCTTCTTTCAAAGTTACTTGGTTTTCAGCAACAAGTGGGTTGTAAGTTCCAACTGTTTCGATGAAACGTCCGTCACGTGGTGAACGTGAATCTGCTACGTTGATACGGTAGAAAGGTTTTTTCTTAGAACCCATACGAGTCAAACGGATTTTAACTGCCATTTTTAAAGTCTCTTTTCTTATTTTTTATTTCGGTGAAATAGCTGAGCTATTTATCACATGTTCTATTATAGCAGATTTCTGGCAGGTGTCAAGAAAAAAACTTGACAGACTATAAAATTTTTAAACCATTTAGAAATTTGTTAGAAGTAGGAAATAAATGTTTGAAAGAAGCTATCCGTGAATACTATTTTATACTCAATGAAAATCAAAGAGCAAACTAGGAAGCTAGCCGCAGGCTGTACTTGAGTACGGCAAGGTAAAGCTGACGTAGTTTGAATTTGATTTTCGAAGAGTATTAGAAACATTTTATAAAGACCATCAAGTCAAACCCTTCATATCGCCTGAACGAGATTTGGATACTTGGCTCCTAAATTCTAAGCCCGTTCCCAAACGAAATATCAAGGATTTTAAGAATGATATCTACTAATTAATTTATAAAATATAAATTAATAGATTCTAAATAGGGGAATAATTTAGTTCTGTAAAAATTAACTTCTACACCTATAACGCTTATTCTGACAGACTTTATAACAGTCTAAGAAAAAAGTAGAGATTCATAGAGTATCTAGATTTTCCAAATAATTGCCACCTTGGCACATAAATTCTTGCTTTCTGAATTTAAATGTGATATATTTATAACATAAAATTTAAGTGTGATATATTTATAACACAAAAAAGGAGTCTATCATGAAAAAAAGTCAAAAAATGCGTGGCCTCATTGCAGTGATTACCGTAGCTCTCTTTATTGATTTTACTGTTTTATTTGGTTCTAATCTTAGTTGGGGACCCAAGTTAGTTATTACTGGTATTTCAGTGTTAGGTCAAATTGTAGCTATTTGGAGCTGGCTACATAAGAGCCAGAAAGGTAAGGGAAAGATTATTTTTGACTTGTCTGCTAAGCTTTACACGATACTTGTGTTTGCAGCAAGCATTTTTTATACAGTAGGGCTTTGGGTTGCGACCCCAAGCGTAAGTTCTGGTATTAAAGAATGGATTTTGGGAATGGGCCTCGTTATTGAAGTGATTGCATTTGGTTTTTTCTCTTTAAAAAATGTCAAGGAAACTCCGGACGAACGCTTTTATGCTAATCTAGCAAAGGCAGCTAGCTTGATGTTTGTTTTTATACTAGGCGCACTGATGATCTTAGCAGTTATCATTGGGTATATGGGGTCTCTCACTCTTTACATGGGACAGATATTTATTAGCATAGCTGTCTTGATTTGCATCTTTGCGGTTGTCTATTTTATCTTGGAACGTAGAGGATAAGCATGGCCAAAGAAAGCAAGATTATTACTAATCTCAAATCTGTTCGTGAGTCCACAGGCATGACCCAGCAGGAGTTAGCCGACCTCATCGGCATGCGACGCGAGACAATTCTGCACTTGGAAAATAATCGTTACAACCCTTCGCTGGAAATGGCTCTTAAAATTGCTCAAGTTTTTAATCTGAAAGTAGAAGACCTCTTTGAACTCAGACAGAAAGAGGAAGCATAATTCTTTTCGAGACCTATTATTAAGTTCATTGACTAATTAGGAATTGAAGCCAAAAGAAAAAATCCTTTGAAAATGTGCTCTTTTAAAATATAGCAATTCTTTCGAATTAACCTTTACTAATTGTGATGCTTTACGAGCTTTCTTAAGATCTGGTTCCCTAAATACTTTGAGTACACTTATGGCATTGATACCCCTAAGCATCTAAAAACTCTGGTGGAAAAAGGTTATACTCTTGTCGAAACTGCATTTGACTCACTTAACCATCTAAATGCTACTATGAAAAAGAATATTCTGAAAAGCAAGGGAATTACAAGACTGTCTAAGATGAAGGCTACAAATTTGGTCAAAGCCCTTCATGACAACTTTCAGAAGAAGAATTAGCAATCGTGGCTACAAATTGACTCCAAAGGGGGAGCAGATACTGGAACAATACAAGGATATTATCGACCGTCATCCAAAGAAGAATCTTTAATCAACCAAGTCAGGTTGATTTTTTTGTAGATTATTCAAAACACTTATAAAACATTACAAACGTTGACAATCGCTTACAAAAGAGGTATATTAGTATTGAAAGGGGGAATTCATATGTACCAAGAACAACGATTAGAAGAAATCATTAAACTTTTAGAGGATAGAGGAAGTCTATCAGCAAAAGAAATGGTTGACTATTTCCAAGTATCCAAAGATACCATCCGCAGAGATTTTTCTATTCTCGCAAAAGAGAAACGAGCAAAAAGAACTCATGGAGGTTTATTGCCAATTCAAAAGCAAAGGATTCTTGGTTTTCAAGGTCGAGCAGAACAATCTTCCAAAGAAAAAGAGAAAATTGCTCATTTAGCTACCCAACTTATTTCTGAATCACAATTAATTTTCTATGATGTTTCAACAACTGTACTTGAGTTAGCAAAAATAACAGATAAAAAAGTCACTATTTTCAGCCATTCATTAGATAATGCGCTTATTCTAGGAGGGAAAGAAAATGTCGATTTTCACATTCTAGGTGGACGATTTCATAAAAAAAATCGTTTCTATTACTCATTAGAAGAATCGGACATTTTAAACTCTATTAAGTTTGATTTAGCTTTTTTTGGAGCTGCAAGTCTTTCAGATGGTCAAGTTAGTTTTGAAGACCAAGAAGATGTTCTAATGAAAAAGAGAGCATTTAAAACAAGCAAAACTCGTGTCTTACTGGCTGAAACCAGTAAAATAAGCAAACACTCTCACTTTATTCTTTCTGAACTAGCTGATTTTGATTATTGGATTACAGACAAAGAACCCGATATAGAAATTCAGAAATATTTAGATGGTAAAACAACTATTCTATTTTAAAAGAGGTTAACTATGACAAATATTAAATTGATTATAACCGATATTGACGGAACAATTTTAGACAAAAATCACCAGATAGACTCTTATTTGCCAGAACTGATGCCAATTTTAAAACAAAAAGAAATCCCTTTTGTCTTAGCTTCTGCTCGCTCACCTCTCGGTATTGCTCCAATCTCTAAAGAACTAGGTATTAGTAACTTCCCAATCGCATGTTATAACGGTGCCCTTATCAGTAAGGGGGATGAGGTCCTAAGTCAGCATTCTATTGATAAAAAAGAATTAACATTTCTTCATGATTTTTTAAAAAGAGAATTTCCGACAGTTTCTATCAATGTTTATTCTGGACAAGATTGGTTTGTTAATACTTTAGATAAATGGGTACAAATCGAAGCCGATATTACTGGAGAAAGTCCAAAAGTTACATCTATAACAGATTTGATAAAAGAGGAATATACTCTTGTTCATAAACTATTATTAATTGATAAAGCAGACACTATACAGAAACTGCAAAACACCTTATCCATTATGGATTTCCCTCAAACGGATTTTTATCTCTCCAAGAATAACTATCTTGAAGTCACACATAATCAAGTATCTAAAAAACAGGCTCTGTTAGAATTGGCTAACTACTATCAAATTTCCCCAAAGGAGATTATGGCCTTGGGTGACAATTATAATGATGTTCCCATGATTGAAACCGCAGGCCTTGGTATTGCAATGGGAAATGCACCTACAGATGTCAAATCCTGTGCAAATGCAGTAACAGATTCTAATGAACAAAATGGAGTAAGTCAAGCTATAAAGTTATATGTGTTATCAGAATAATCTCTATTGATATTTGAAATAAACTTCCTTTTAGGGTACAATGGTAGAAATAAATTTTTGAGAGGAACAGAATGAAAAAACTAGCAACCCTTCTTTTACTATCCACTGTAGCCCTAGCTGGATGTAGCAACATCCAACGTAGTTTGCGTGGTGATGACTATGTAGATTCTAGCTTGGCCGCTGAGGAAAGCTCCAAAGTAGCTGCCCAATCTGCCAAGGAGTTAAACGATGCTTTAACAAACGAAAATGCCAATTTCCCACAACTATCTAAAGAAGTTGCTGAAGACGAGGCTGAAGTGATTCTACACACAAGTCAAGGAGATATCCGTATCAAACTCTTCCCTAAACTCGCTCCTCTAGCGGTTGAAAACTTCCTCACTCATGCCAAAGAAGGCTACTATAACGGTATTACCTTCCACCGTGTCATCGATGGCTTCATGGTTCAAACTGGAGATCCAAAAGGGGACGGTACAGGTGGTCAGTCCATCTGGCATGACAAGGACAAGACAAAAGACAAGGGAACTGGTTTCAAGAACGAGATTACTCCTTATCTCTATAACATCCGTGGAGCTCTTTCTATGGCTAATACTGGTCAACCAAACACCAATGGCAGCCAGTTCTTCATCAACCAAAACTCTACAGATACCTCTGCTAAACTCCCTACAAGCAAGTATCCAAAGAAAATCATCGAAGCCTATAAAGAAGGGGGAAACCCTAGTCTAGATGGCAAACACCCCGTCTTTGGTCAAGTGATTGACGGTATGGATGTTGTAGATAAAATTGCCAAAGCCGAAAAAGATGAAAAAGACAAGCCAACTACTGCTATCACAATCGACAGCATCGAAGTGGTGAAAGATTACAATTTTAAATCTTAAAAACCAAAAAAATACAGTATCCACATTCGGTACTGTATTTCTTTTATCCTCATTCTTAAGTTAGCTTGTTAAAATCCCAGATTTGATCCATCCAGCCTTCATAGAAGTCTGGTTCGTGGCAGACCATAAGGATAGACCCTTTGTATTCTTTAAGAGCACGTTTGAGTTCATCCTTGGCATCCACATCCAAATGGTTGGTCGGCTCGTCCAGCACTAAGACATTGTTTTCACGATTCATCAAGAGACAGAAACGAACCTTGGCTTGTTCCCCACCTGACAAGACCTGAATTTGGCTTTCAATATGCTTGGTTGTCAGACCACAACGGGCAAGGGCTGCACGGACTTCTGCTTGGTTGAGAGCTGGAAAGGCATTCCAGACAGCCTCTAGTGGTGTTTGACGATTGCCACCTTCTACTTCCTGCTCAAAATAACCAAGTTCTAGGTAGTCACCGCGTTCAACTTCCCCAGCGATTGGCGGGATAATTCCCAAGAGACTCTTCAAGAGAGTTGTCTTCCCGATACCATTTGCCCCGATAATAGCAACCTTTTGATTACGTTCAAAAGTAAGATTTAGTGGCTTAGTCAGAGGACGATCATAACCAATTTGCAAATCCTTGGCTTGGAAGATAAAGCGCCCTGGCGTACGAGCTGATTTGAAATCAAAGGATGGTTTTGGTTTCTCACTTTGTAATTCGATAATATCCATCTTATCCAATTTCTTCTGACGAGACATGGCCATGTTTCGTGTTGCAACACGCGCTTTGTTTCGGGCAACAAAGTCCTTAAGGTCCGCAATTTCTTTCTGCTGACGTTCGTAGGCTGCCTCTAGCTGAGATTTCTTCATAGCATAGACTTCTTGGAACTGGTAGTAGTCACCAGAGTAACGCGTCAGCTGTTGATTTTCCACATGATAGACGATATTGATAACATCGTTCAAGAATGGAATATCGTGTGAAATAAGGACAAAGGCATTCTCATAGTTTTGGAGATAGCGCTTGAGCCAGTCAATATGCTCAGCATCCAAGTAGTTGGTTGGCTCGTCCAAAAGCAAGATATCGGGCTTTTCAAGGAGGAGTTTTGCCAAAAGCACCTTGGTTCTTTGCCCACCTGACAAAGAAGTTACATCTGTATCCATGCCAAAGTCCATGACACCAAGGGCACGCGCTACTTCGTCAATCTTAGCATCCAAGGTATAGAAATCACGACTCTCTAAACGATCTTGCAGTTCGCCAACTTCTTCCATGAGAGCATCAACATCCGCACCGTCTTCAGCCATTTCCATATAAAGGTCATTGATACGAGCTTCAGCTTTAAACAGCTCATCAAAGGCTGTACGGAGCACATCACGCACCGACTGCCCTTCAGCAAGGACAGAGTGCTGATCCAAGTAACCGGCAGTCACATATTTGGACCACTCAACCTTCCCTTCATCTGGCAACATCTTACCAGTCACGATACTCATAAAGGTTGATTTTCCTTCACCATTGGCACCGACCAGGCCAATATGTTCTCCCTTAAGGAGACGAAAGGACACATCTTCAAAAATTGCACGGTCACCAAAACCATGACTCAGATTTTTAACTTCTAAAATACTCATTTTAATTCCTTATCTTATTTTTATGTAATTGTTTATAGAGGAGCCAAGCCAGATAGCCACCTAAGGTATTGGTCCACAAATCATCAATTTCAAAGACGCGATTAAAATCAAAGAAAAAGTCCAAGACTAACTGCGTACACTCGATTCCAAAACTCACTAGAAAACTAAAAAGAAGGAGCTTTTTTGTTTTCCGCAAGTTTGGAAGGAGATAAAGGAGTTGGAACATCAGAGGAAAAAGTAAGAAAATATTAAGGATATTTTGTAGAAAAATCCAACATAATTGTCCTATGTCACTCACTTCACCCAGTTTCCAGAAAGAATTGAAAGGAGTCAAAAGAAAAACCAGGCGTCCAAGATGCTGAATACCTGGAGTTTCCACCCCCACGGGAGAATGTTCTTGAGGAGTAAAGCAAAAGTAAACGATACAAATACTATAGAAAATGACTCCCCAGACCAAAACATGATTATAACTCTTCTTCATCATTAAGGATTGACTGCTGCGACTGCCTTCTGGCGGTCACGTTTCATTGTATTAGAACGCAATTGTCCACAAGCTGCATCAATATCAGTACCATGCTCTTGACGAACAACACAGTTAACCCCTTTTTTCTTAAGCGTATCATAGAAGGCCAGGACGCGCTCTTTAGGACTACGGCTATATTGGTCATGCTCACTAACTGGGTTATAAGGAATCAAGTTTACATAAGACAATTTCTTGATATTCTTGAGCAATTCAGCCAATTCCAAGGCTTGTTCTACACCGTCATTAACTTCATTGAGCATGATATACTCAAAGGTCACACGACGATTTGTTGTTTCGATATAATACTCAATAGCAGCAAAGAGTTTTTCAATCGGAAATGCACGGTTAATCTTCATGATGCTTGAACGCAACTCATTGTTAGGTGCGTGAAGGGAAACGGCAAGATTGACCTGAACTCCTTCATTAGCAAAATCACGAATTTTATGGGCCAAACCTGAGGTTGAAACCGTGATGTGACGAGCACCGATAGCCATTCCCTTGTCATCGTTGATAGTACGAACGAAATTCAAGACATTGTTGTAGTTATCAAAAGGTTCACCGATTCCCATGACAACGATATGGCTGACGCGTTCATCCTGACCACGTTCATCAAAGTATTTCTGAACCAGCATGATTTGCGCTACGATTTCCCCATTATTGAGGTCACGTTGTTTCTTAATCAAACCAGAGGCACAGAAGGTACAACCGATATTACAGCCGACCTGAGTGGTCACACAGACAGATAAACCGTAGTGTTGACGCATGAGTACTGTCTCAATCAGCATTCCATCTGGCAATTCAAAAAGATATTTAACTGTCCCATCAGCAGATTCTTGCACGATTCGCTGTTTCAATGGATTAACCACAAACTGGTCATTAAGCTTAGCAATCAAATCCTTGGAAAGGTTGGTCATTTCTTCAAATGACTGGACACGTTTACGGTAGAGCCATTCCCAGATTTGATCTGCACGGAATTTCTTTTCTCCCTGCTCCAAAACCCATTCCTGCATGGTTTGACGTGTTAAACTATAAATTGACGGTTTCATTTCTTCTCCTTATTCTCTACTCACTTCTGACGAATGACAAAATGACGTTGTCCCTTGTCCTCTTTCTGAGAATGCTGATCTTTCTGACGACGTCTATTTTTCTTATCTGCATTCGGTTTTCGTTTAGTTTGAGCCGGTTTCTTTCCTTTTCTAGAAGGCTGTTCTTCTTCCTTCTTACGCATTTTCTTGTCAAATGACGCTCGCTTAGGGGCTTCATTTTCTAAGACAAAATAGGCACAACCATAACTACAATACTCTAAAAGGTAGTCTTGTAAACGACTGATTTTTTCAAGTTTTTCATCTGTTCGGTCATCCTTGTAAAACCCTCGTAGGCGAAGCTGTTCATTGCTCCAGTCTCCCACGATATAATCAAACTTGGTTAAGACTTCTGAAAAACGCTGATTAAAAGCCGTCACATCAAAGGCATCCTTGATATTTTCAACCAAGGAAAAAGCTATCCCTTCCGTTTCGACCTTGTCCCCGTGTAAATGAAACTCAGGACCAGGAAACTTGTTATAGTTGTATAATTCAGGTGCAATTTCTTTTCGCATAGATATCCTTTTTCCACGATTACTTAATACTTTATTCTACCATAATTTCTAGCAGTTAGCACGTTTCTCATAAAAATGAAAAAAGTCTGACGATTTTGTCAGACCAAAATAATATAACCTTAAAAAGAGAAGAACAATTCTTCCCTCCAACTATCATTATTTAGCAGCTGCGTACAGTTCATCTACTTTGTTCCAGTTGATCACTGAGAAGAAAGCTTTGATGTAGTCAGGACGCACGTTGCGGTATTTCACATAGTAAGCATGTTCCCAAACGTCCAAGCCCAAGATTGGTTTTTTGCCTTCTGAGATTGGTGTGTCCTGGTTTGCTGTTGAAGTCACTTCAAGTTTCCCTTCTTTGTTGACAACCAACCATGCCCATCCTGAACCAAAACGAGTTGTTGCTGCTGCAGTGAAGGCTGCTTGGAATTCTTCAAATGAACCAAATGTTGCATCGATTGCTGCTGCAAGTTCTGCTGATGGAGCTGTTTTTTCAGGAGTCATCAATTCCCAGAAAAGAGCGTGGTTCAAGTGTCCACCACCATTGTTGATAAGCGCTTGACGGATATCAGCTGGGATAGATTCTACATCAGCAAGCAGGGCTTCAAGGTCTTCACCAATTTCAGGGTGTTTTTCAAGAGCTACATTAGCATTGTTGACATAAGTTTGATGGTGTTTGTCATGGTGCAAGTGCATTGTTTCCGCATCGATGTATGGTTCCAAAGCGTCGTATGCATATGGAAGATCTGGTAAGATAATAGCCATCTGTAATACCTCTTTTTCTTTCTATATGAAAATGATAACGCAAACATTCACTTTTTTCAAGTTTTTTGCTTATAGATGAAGAAATCACTAAGAAACCCACGACAAGATAGTCCTGACGCGGGTTGTAGTTTCCAAAATAATATCATACTCAATGAAAATCAAAGAGCAAACTAGGAAACTAGCCGCAGGCTGTACTTGAGTACGGCAAGGCGACGTTGACGTGGTTTGAATTTGATTTTCGAAGAGTATCAATTTACCTGACTAGCAATCTGTATGAGTGCCTTTTCAAAAAGGAAACTCTTTTCATAAACACCTGTCTTAATCTGATAGTCTGTCTCAATCAAATAAGAAATAGCTTGCTTCAAAAAGCTCAAGGAAAGTCCTCGTGAATCCCTCAGCGCAAACTTGATTTGATAGGGATTAGGATTGCGTCCGAGAAAACTTCCTAGACTACTTGCAATCTGCGATTCTGTTTGTCCAGACTCCGCCAAAATTTTCACCTGAGTAAAAGTCCGAAATTGTCCTAGCATGACTGCAATCAGTTTGATTTCATCTTCACCTTGCAAGGTCAAGTCTCTAACCAAGTCACGCGCCTGATCCATCTTTTTAGTCAGAATAAACTGAGTTAAATCAAAAATATTGTCCTGCAAGGTCTTGGGAATAGCATTGACAATATCCTCTTCCTCGATAACAGAGTCTTCCTTATAGGACTGTAAAAAGAGGAGATTTTTCTGGATTTCGCTAAATTGAAAACCAGATTTGATAAGGAGGTTTTCAAAAGAATGATTGGCAAACTGCAGACCTTGTTTCTGACTCCACTTTTGGAAATACTGGCGCAATTCTTGTTCTTTTGCTTCTACTGCATCAAAGACCTTGGCATCACGCTTAAGTAATTTTACCAGCCGTCTTTTGCTATCCAGCTTTCCTTCTGCAAAGATTATCAACTTGGTTGTTAGTGAAGGATTGTCAAAGTATTCCTCAAATGACTTGAGCTCATCATCTGTCAAAAAGCGTTTTTTAGTAGTCGTGATATCAACAAAATGGTCTAATATCACGATTTTTTCATCCGCAAAGAAAGGAAGACTGACCAACTCCAGTTCCACATCCTTGTAAACTACTTCTTTCATATCAAAGTAGGCAAAGTTGAGGTCGGCAGAATCATAACCAATCTGTTTCAACACTTGACTCTTCATCACTTCAAACTGACCCTGATCTGTCCCTGTAAAAAGGCTCAGGCTAGGTAAATTTGATAAAGTCAACTTCTGGCTTTCTTCAATAGCTAGCATCTTCTCTCCTTTCTTCTGATTTTTTAATGAATTTAGTCAATATACCGCAATTTCCCACGGAAATCTTCTAGGCTCTCGTACCCTTTTTCCGCCATGATTTCTTTCAGTTCATTGGTAATGCGGTCAAAAGCACTGACGCCTTCTTTGTGAAGGGTGGTTCCCACCTGCACCATACTTGCTCCACAGAGGATATGTTCAAAGGCATCACGACCAGTCAACACGCCACCTGTTCCGATGATTTGGATTTGAGGATTTAAACGTTGATAAAAGGCGTGAACATTAGCTAGAGCAGTCGGTTTGATATACTCGCCACCAATGCCACCGAAACCATTTTTAGGACGAATAACGACAGACTCATCTTCTATATAAAGGCCGTTTCCGATAGAGTTAACACAGTTGACAAACTTGAGCGGATACTTGTTGAAAATAGCTGCCGCTTGGTCAAAGTGAACAATATCAAAATATGGTGGCAATTTAATTCCTAAAGGTTTGGTAAAATAGGCAAATACCTCTGCCAAAATCCGGTCAGTTGTCTCAAAATCATAGGCAATCTGAGGTTTACCTGGAACATTTGGACAGGAAAGATTTAGCTCAGTCAAACCACGAAAATCACTCTCTTGGACTTTTTTCAAGATAGTATGGGTTTCCTCTGGAGACATGCCGACTAGAGATAAGAAGAAAGTCCGGTTCGGCTCTTTTTCCTGCAGATCCAAAAGATAGTCCAAATAATAATCTAAGCCATTATTCGGTAATCCCATAGAGTTGATAGAACCAAGTGGAACATCTTGATAGCGTGGTTCAGGATTTCCCTGACGAAAGTCCAAGGTCGCTGTCTTGGTCACAAAAGTTCCTGCCGCTGAGTTTTTAACCCCTTCCAGCTCCTCTATCGTCATACAAGCCACACCTGCTGCATTCATCAAACAATTGTCAAACTCAAAACCAGCAATTTGTGTTTTCGTTGATACCATGATTCTGATCCTCCAGATTCCTTTTATTGCTAATATTATACCACATTTTCAGATTTTCTCTTTAAGAAAGGCATTTATAAGAAAAAGGTTCGTTTTTTATCTATTTTCAAAAAGTCTCAAAACTAAATTGAAAGAATTTTTAGAAAATTTCTGTTTTTTTCTTTACAGTAAAAAAAATTTCTGCTATAATGACTCACATAATTAAATTAGAATTTAAGGAGAACGATATGACATCTGCTAAAGAATATATCCAAAGCGTGTTTGAAACTGTGAAAGCTCGTAACGGGCACGAGGCTGAATTCCTCCAAGCTGTCGAAGAATTTTTCAACACTTTAGAACCTGTATTTGAAAAACACCCTGAGTATATTGAAGAAAATATCTTGGCACGTATTACTGAACCAGAGCGCGTGATTTCTTTCCGTGTTCCTTGGGTTGACCGTGATGGAAAAGTTCAAGTAAACCGTGGCTACCGTGTTCAATTCAACTCAGCTGTTGGACCATACAAAGGCGGACTTCGTTTCCACCCAACTGTAAACCAAGGGATTTTGAAATTCCTCGGATTTGAACAAATCTTTAAAAACGTCTTGACTGGACTTCCTATCGGTGGAGGTAAAGGTGGATCAGACTTCGATCCTAAAGGTAAAACAGATGCTGAAGTGATGCGCTTCTGCCAAAGCTTCATGACTGAATTGCAAAAATACATAGGCCCATCACTTGACGTACCTGCTGGTGATATCGGTGTTGGTGGACGTGAGATTGGTTACCTTTACGGACAGTACAAACGCCTTAACCAATTTGATGCTGGTGTCTTGACTGGTAAGCCTCTTGGATTTGGTGGTAGTTTGATTCGTCCAGAAGCAACTGGTTACGGTTTGGTTTACTACACTGAAGAAATGCTTAAAGCTAACGGTAACAGCTTCGCTGGTAAGAAAGTGGTCATTTCAGGTTCTGGTAACGTTGCTCAATACGCTCTTCAAAAAGCAACTGAACTTGGTGCAACTGTTATCTCTGTATCTGATTCGAATGGTTATGTCATCGATGAAAATGGTATCGACTTCGATCTTTTGGTTGACGTTAAAGAAAAACGTCGCGCTCGTTTGACTGAGTATGCAGCTGAAAAAGCAACTGCTACTTATCATGAAGGTTCTGTATGGACTTACGCTGGAAACTATGACATTGCTCTTCCATGTGCGACTCAAAACGAAATCAACGGTGAAGCAGCTAAACGTTTGGTTGCCCAAGGCGTTATCTGTGTATCTGAAGGTGCCAACATGCCGAGCGACCTTGATGCCATCAAAGTTTACAAAGAAAATGATATCTTCTACGGACCTGCCAAAGCTGCCAACGCTGGTGGTGTAGCAGTTTCAGCCCTTGAAATGAGCCAAAACAGTCTTCGTCTCTCATGGACTCGTGAAGAAGTTGATGGACGTCTCAAAGACATCATGACAAACATCTTCAACACAGCTAAAACAACTTCAGAAACATATGGTCTTGATAAAGACTACCTTGCAGGAGCTAACATTGCTGCCTTTGAAAATGTAGCAAACGCTATGATTGCACAAGGTATTGTTTAATACTTGAAAAAAGTTAACAAAAAGCAACAGCTAGACAGTTGTTGCTTTTTGTATTTTAAAGAAAATAAGCTTGCTAGGTTTTAGAAACAATATCAAAATAGCTATAAGATAATAGCATTTCGATTATCTTAAAATCAAGAAACTATAAAAGTTTTACTGCAAGTTGCACAGGTCAATTCAGTTCCAATGACTCCATCTGTTGGCTTATGACAAGTAGGACAATAAACACGTTTCGCTGATAATCGATAAGATAACTCATCTCGCAATTCTTTCCCCTTAATTTCAATAACATCCTCACCTTGTTCTTCAAACTTAAGAACTGTTATCAAAGCTTTATCATATTGTTTCATACGCGGCTGTTTCAAAAATAAAAAAGATGATATAAGCAAAAATAGGAAAAATAAAACAAACAAAATTGTAACTATTAAAAGCCACATAAAGTAGAAATCATAAAGTAAACCTTCTTTTTTTCCTAAAATCCATCTTATGTAGTTATCAATGTACTGATAAAATTTCAATCCGGTGACAATACATATGAAAGATACTATAGGATAAACAACCTTGGAAATGATTAAACGATATCGTCTCATTTATATTTCCTTTCTAGATAACCATGCACCACAATAATCACATGATTTACCTTGCCCTAGATCAAGCAGATTCTCACCACTACATGATGGACAAATAACGGGATATGTATTTTTGTTAATCTGGTGCTTTTCAAATAAAGTGAATAAAGCTTGTATTTGATTTCGTTTCTTGACTTCTTCTTGTCTCCTAGACTCACAATAAGTCATTACCAAAATTAAAATCACACCAAGCAAATACCAAGGAACTAAAAGAAATAAAAATCGAATAGACCATTCCCTAGATTTTTCATATTCAAAAAATGATGATAAAATGATTAAAACAAGCATTTGAAGTAAATTCTTCTGTTTTAATTTCTTTAAGGAAAAGGAATCTTTAATTGTTTCTCGAAACAAATATAAAATAATTAAGGCAACTATTACATAGGGTAAATTTTGAAATGTTAAAAATAAAAAGCTGATCACAATAGGAATGCCCACAAACTTTGCCAAAATTATAAAATCAAGATTTTTCAATATAAAGATTCTTGGTCCATCTTCTAGAGAAAAGATTGCAAGTGATAAAACTACAAAACAGAGTATTACTATATTCGAAATTAACCAATGAAAGCCTTTTTTCCAATTATTCTTAATATACTGCTTCACCTATCTTCTCCTCTAGTTGCTATATACTCTCTATAAAGAGCTTTTCCATTATATATCTCATCCAAAGCTTTGACTTTAATTTTTATATTTTCTAAAACACCGAAGCTATAAAATGCAAAGGAAGACAAAAAGAAACCTGATAAAGAAAAAATAATAGGAATCAATATTGAGAAAATCGGCTCACCATGTTCTAGAAATAGAGTTACGGTCCATAGTGAAATAAAAAATGTTGCACTTGTCAATCCCATAAAAAGTATACTTAATAAACGAAACACTTGGTACATCTACAATACCCTCCTGTCATAGAACTTGTCTAAGTAAATCCCTTACTCTCTTAAAAAATTTCCAAATACTCTTCATGACCCTTTGTATTTATTCATACATTTCCATACTTAGAATTACATAAATTGAATGATTTAAAAATACAAACAAAGAAATCTTAGTTTTCAGATTTCTAAGAAAAAGGGAAATTCTGGCAATACCAGACTTCCCAAATAAAACAAAAGTAAATTTGAAAATATAAAAAATCAAAGATTAAAGATAATACTTAAACTAGATTGATATAAAAATGATTTTTCCAATAATTTGAATTATCTTTCGTGCCCGCAATTAGAACAGAAGTTTGCTCCTTCCAAAAAAGCAGTCCCGCATTGGCTACAAAACTTAGCTAAGCCTGTTTCTCCTTTGAGGTCAGTTTGATGCTGATTAACATCTTTGTCAAATGAATTCCTATCTTCAATCTGATTCACCAAGTTGCTAAATTTAGCTCCCAAGGAAAGTCCCATAGCTATTTCCACGCCTGCTCCCATTAGATTTCCTGCAGAATCATTATTTTTTGCTGCCTCTTCTAAAAGATTAAATTGTCTCTCTTCTTGATAAGTATACTCTTCAATATCTCGACCAGCCTGCTTGCTTTTAGCTTCCAAAATTTGCTTGTGGAATTTAAAGATTTCTCTATATCCATTGCTATTCTGATTTACCTTTAAAGCCTCAATGTTAAATTCCTCAATACTAATTCCATATTTAGAAAAATGGCTGGATAAAATAGCTGACAAAGCAACAGACATATCAAAACTGTGCATCTCAATATCAAGAATTGGAATCTTATGGTTGTATATTACTTGTGAAATAGCTGAACTAATCAACCCACTAACAGTTTGTCTAAAGCGTTTTTGTAAAATAGGAGCTGTTATAATATCGGGGTGACTTGGCATAAATTCTAATATAAAAGCCTCTAAGTCTACAATTCGAGGAATGAAATTCCCATGTATTTTCAATTCTACAGGAATATCACTTTCTGGATCTCGAACCATTATAGGAGAAGAAGTTCCCCATCCAATCGGTTGTAAATCATACATATTCACAAACCACAAAAACAATGAGTCAGACGAAATACCTCCACTTAGAAAGTTTTTTATTCCTGAAACTACTTGAATATCATATCCTTCAATCTTATGTTTACCAGCATCATAAGTAGTTACTGCTCTTCCATTTGAAAACAATACAGCACACTGACCAGGGTTTACAATTACAGTTGCTCCTATCTTGATATTCGTTTTAGGATGTCTCCAAGCAAGTATATTCCTTGTATCTTCACCTTCATAACGAATAACATCAAACAAATTTAATGCCATCTTTTCTCCTCTAAAATGAAAACTATAAATTATAAGATTAATCTTCCATACCTATATTACTATTATATAACCCCTTTGTTGAAAAGGCAACTCATACTTATAAATTATTATCTTTGGAGCAATCCCCTATATAAGTTGTTGATGTCCTGGATAAAATTTATAAGTGATTTGTGCCCCATGAATAGAAAAAAAGAAAACCGCTACTCCTAAGAATAGCGGTTTAATCATGTTTTTAAGCTACTAATGTAGTTACTCTATTATTTAAGAGTAACTGAAGCTCCAGCTTCTTCCAATTTAGCTTTGATTTCTTCAGCTTCTGCAGTTGCAACGCCTTCTTTAACAAGTGCTGGTGCACCGTCAACAAGTTCTTTAGCTTCTTTAAGACCAAGACCTGTGATTTCACGTACAACTTTGATAACGCCAACTTTTTTGTCACCTGCAGATGTCAATTCAACGTCGAATGAATCTTTAGCAGCACCAGCGTCAGCAGCACCAGCTGCAGCAACAGCTACAGGAGCAGCTGCAGTTACACCAAATTCTTCTTCGATAGCTTTTACAAGGTCGTTCAATTCAAGGATTGAAGCTTCTTTAATTTCAGCAATAATGTTTTCAATGTTCAATGCCATTGTTATTTCCTCCAAATATGTTTTAAATTTATAATATATTTTCGTAGCTAGGCTACGCTGCGTAGCTTAAGATTAAGCTGCGTCTTCTTTGCTTTCTGCAACCGCTTTGACTGCAAGAGCAACGTTGCGCACTGGCGCTTGAAGTACAGAAAGGAGCATAGAAAGAAGTCCTTCGCGGTTTGGAAGAGTTGCAAGTGCAAGAATCTCTTCTTTAGATGCGACAGCGCCTTCGATTGCACCACCTTTTATTTCAAGTGCTTCAGCGTTTTTAGAAAAGTCGTTCAAGATTTTCGCTGGTGCGATAACATCTTCGTTAGAAAATGCTACTGCAGATGGTCCAACAAATACAGATGCAAGATCTTCAAGACCAGCTTTTTCAGCTGCACGACGCAAGATTGAGTTTTTAATCACTTTATACTCAACTTCGCTTCCACGAAGCTCACGACGAAGAACTGTATCTTGCTCAACTGTCAAACCACGAGCGTCTACAACGACGATAGATGCAGCAGCTTTCATTTTTTCAGCTACTACGTCAACTAGTTCCGCTTTTTTAGCAATAATTGCTTCACTCATTAGTGTGTTCACCTCCGTTATTATTTTGCTTGGGGAATTTTTCCAAAAGAAAAACGCGCCCAAACCTAGACACGAAAGTACAATACGCTTCTTTTTACATGATACGTTTTGTCCTCGGTAGGATACTTATGAGTCGAGCTCCCCTACTGTCTTAGGCAGTTTTTTCAAACCGTATATAAGTATAGCATAGTCAAAAAAAGAATGCAAGATTTTTGCAAACTTTTTTTAAACTTTTTTCGCGCTTCTTCTTTTAGAGTTCTACTGTCAAGACTTGACCTTGCTTAACAACCTGTTCTCCGGCGATATAAACATCATCTACATCACTGGATTTGACTGCATAAACCAGATGAGATAACATACTTTCCTGAGGTTGGAGATGGATTTTCCCTTGTGGTTGAATAACCAGAAAATCTGCTTGCTTGCCAACTTCCAAACTTCCTATCTGATGTTCCATCCCTAGGACCTTAGCCCCTTCGATTGTCAGTGCCTTGAGAGCTGTTTCGATAGGGAATTGACTGGCATCTCCGCTATTCATCTTCTGAAGAAGAGCTGCTGTCCGTCCTTCCTCAAACATATCAAGATTGTTGTTGGAAGCAACTGAATCTGTCGCAATTCCCACAGCCACTCCTGCTTTTTGGAGTTGGATAATTGGAGCAATTCCTGATACCAGTTTAAGGTTACTGATAGGATTGTGGGCAATTGCCACTTGAGAGATTGCTAAACGTTCAATTTCTCGCTCGTTTAGTTCGACCCCATGAGCAAAGACAGACGGATGAGCTAAGTAACCCAATTCTTCTAGAAAAGCAAGGGGACGTTTGCCGTATCGTTTCAGGATAATTCCTGACTCCTCCTTGGTCTCCGCCACGTGGATATGGATTGGAATAGCAAGCTCTTTTGCCATGTCTAAACTTTCTTCCAGCAAGTCTCTACTACAGCTGTAGGGAGAATGTGGGGCTACCATCACCTTGAAATTTGGATTTTTATATCCAATAATTGCCTCAATGATTGCTCGAGTTCTGCTTATAGTTTCAGCAGTTGTCTCTGTCTCCGAAGAAAAAAGAGTCGGTGAGAAATAACAACGCATCTTGGAAGTTTTCACTGCCTGATAAATCCGCTCAATATCCACACCATTGGGATTATACATATCGTTGAAGGTTGTTGTTCCTGACTGGAGCATCTCTGTCAGAGCTTCTTTGACCGCCTTAGTTGTCATGTCGGGAGTAAATCCTGCTTCTGCAGGCCAGATATAGTCATTGAGCCATTCATGGAGATTGCTATCATCTCGAATTCCTCTCAATCCGGTCATAGCAGAATGGGTGTGGCAATTGACCAAACCAGGCATAATCCAGGCTCCCTGATAGTCTATAATCTGCTCAGCTTGCTCTAAAATCTCTGACTGCTCTTGACCAACATAGACGATTTGAGAATCCTTAACGGCTAAGATTCCATCTAGATAAACATGGAAATCTTTGTCACAAGTCACGATATTTACATGCTGAAAGACTTTCATTCTAGGCTCCTTTTCTAAAAGACAATTTATACTCAAATTCAAACCACGTCAGCTTCACCTTGCTGTAGGTATATGTTACTGAGTCTTATCTACAACCTCAAAGCAGTGCTTTGAGCAACCTGTGGCTAGCTTCCTAGCTTGCTCTTTAATTTTCATTGAGTATTACAGTGAATAATTTTTCTAGCTATTGTAACAAAAAAGTCACCCAAAGGCAACTTTTTTTGTCCATAAGATTTAAAAGTAGAAAGGATTATTCAGAGCTAAAAGCGGCAGCTTGCTGCATTTGGTAATACTTGCCCTTTCTAGCCATGAGGTCCTGATGATTGCCATGCTCCACAATATCGCCATCCACCAAGACAAGAATCAAATCTGCATCCTGAATAGTTGACAAACGGTGAGCAATGATAAAGCTTGTACGCCCCTTCATGAGTTTAGCAAATGCATCCTGAACTAGCACTTCTGTCCGTGTATCGATGGAGGAAGTTGCCTCGTCTAAGATAAGAATCTTAGGGATAGCTAGAAAGACTCGGGCGATGGTCAAGAGCTGAGCTTGACCAACAGAGAGAGATTCTCCCGCATTTTCCAACTTGGTATCGTATCCCTGTGGCAACTGTTGGATGAAAAAGTCTGCATTAGCTGCTTTTGCAGCAGCAATCACTTGTTCCCGACTGGCTTCAGGATTTCCAAAGGCAATATTATCATGAATAGTTCCTTGCTTGAGCCAGGTTTCTTGGAGCACCATGCCAAACTGCTGTCTCAATGACGCTCGGGTATAGTTGTAAATGGAACGACCGTCCAGCAAGATATCTCCTGAGTTAATAGGGTAAAAACGCATGAGGAGATTGATAAGAGTTGATTTTCCAGCACCTGTCGGACCAACAATAGCAACCTTGCTACCAGCTGGAATATCAATAGATAAATCCTTAATCAAAATCTTTTCAGGATGGTAGCCAAAAGAAACCTGTTTAAAGGAAATAGCTCCCTTAACTTGGTCACTAGTCAACTCTTCCTTACCTGTTTCAGCCACCTCAGGACTATCTAAGACTCCATAAACACGTTCTGCACAAGCCAAGGCACTTTGCAACTCAGCTAGCACTGAAGAAATATCATTAAAAGGCTTGGTGTACTGTTGAACATAGTTCAAAAAAGTCACTAAGCGTCCAATGGTCAAGGTAGAGCCTATCATGATACGATAAGCTCCCACTCCAGCTAGAAGGGCATAAATAAGCGCATTGACAAAGCGAGTCGAAGGATTGACCGTTGAAGAATAAAAGATAGCTGACTGTGAATAACCTGCATAGTTGGCATTAGCCTCACGCAGTCTTTGGATAAATTCTGCCTGAGCATTAAAGGACTGGATAATGGTCTGCTGGCTCAACGATTCTTCAATCAACTGAGTCTGAATTCCCCGCGTCTCTGTTTGCTTTTGGAAGAGATGATAGGATCGTTTGGCAATAAAGCGCGAAATCACCATGGACAGTGGCGTCAACAGCAAGACTAAGAGAGTCATGAGGAGATGAATTTGGAGCATGGCTAGAATACTCACCAAAATCATCAAGACGCCAATGAAAAATTGGTTAAATATCATGGTCAAGCCAGCTGCCAACTGTTCTATGTCCGTGGTCACACGACTGACCATCTCTCCACTTCCTTGCTGATCAACAAAAGCAATCGGTAACCGATGGAGCTTATGGATGATTTGCTCTCGCAAGTCTCTGGTATAAGAGAAGATTAGGCGATTATAGAGGAGAGGATTGACCCACTGTACAAGGGTATTTCCTATGACCACCAAGATCATTTGGAGAAAAATTTGCCAAAAAACTGGTGAAGAACCAGCCACTAGGACCTGGTCAATGACCTGCCCAATCAGAATAGGTAGGTAAATTGATAAGCCAACTTGGACAATAGTTCCTAGAAAGGCTAGGAAAAGGAGGAAAGGATGACTTGCTAAATCTTTGGCCAAACGTGTGAGTGTTTGATTTGCAGTTTGTCGTCTCATGCTAGTCCTCCTTTCCATGTTGGGATGCATTGATTTCACGATAGACTTGACTAGTCTTAATCAAGTCCTCATGCTTGCCGATAGCTAATAGATCACCTTTTTCTAAGAGGAGAATCTGGTCAGCCATCTGGAGTGTCGAAGTCCGTTGAGAAATCAAAATTAAGCTCATATTTGGCAGGTTTTCTCGGATAGCTTTCAATAGCTTGGACTCGGTGATGGTATCCAGTGCCGAGGTCGCATCATCTAGGATGAGAAATGGAGCTTGGCGCAAGACTGCGCGAGTAATAGACAGCCTTTGTTTTTGACCGCCCGAGAAATTTCGCCCTCCTGCCTCAACTAGGGCATCCAAGAGTCCTTCCTTTTCACTGACAAAATCCTTAGCTTGCGCAATTTCCAAGGCCTGCCAGAGTTCTTGGTCAGTTACTTCTTGATCTAAACCTAGAGTCAAGTTGAAACGAATGGTTCCTTTAAAGAGTTCGACCTTTTGGGGCACATAGGCAATCCAAGACCGCCACTCCTCTAAATTACGAGGACTAGATCCATCTCGATAAGGGTAAATGCTCCCCTTGTCTGCTGGATAAAGTCCAAGGATGAGTTGCACCAAACTTGATTTACCAGATCCCGTTCCCCCAATGATACCAAGGATTTGTCCTTGAGTCATATCAAAGGAAATGTTTCTCAGAGAAGGCTGGGCCGCATCTGGATAGGTAAAGGTCAATTCTTGGACTTGTAAAACCTTATCTCGGGTAGCTTGCTTTTGTTCTAACTCTGAATGGATATCCTCTGGAGCTTCGGCAAAGACTTCCTCAATTCGCTTAGCTGAGATATAGGACTGGTTGAGAGAATTTATCAGCATGGCTAGCTTGACCAATTCCACCAAAATCTGTAAGAGATAGTTGATAAGGGCAATGAGAGCACCTTGACTGAGCAATCCTCCTTGAATAGAAATATAGCCTTGCCATATAATGACGAGGAGAGTTCCATTTACAATCAGATAGGTCAGGGGTGTTAATAAACTGGACCAGAAACCTGTTTTTTCTTGTAATCTAGCATAGACTTGGTTAAGGGTTTGAAAAATCTGTAACTCTCGTTTTTCTTGTCCAAAAGCACGAATAACCCGCATTCCTTGTAATTGCTGACGTGTTTCCTGAACCAGTTGATCCGTTTTCTTTCTCAGACTGCTGTAGAGAGGATTAACCAGTCTAGAGAGCCCTACAATAACAATGGTCAAAATGACAACCATGACCAAGAACCAAAGAGTCAGCTCAACTGAGATTCGATAGGCCATAAAAATGGCTCCAAAAACGATAATAGGCGCTCGTAAAAAGAGACGCAGGAATTGATTGATACCAGTCTGAATCTGGTAGGTATCCGAAATCAAGCGAGTGACCAAGCTAGAAGTGGTCAAACGATCTCTGCTGTCCTTGGGCAAGGAAAGAATATGGCGATAGAGGTCACCTGTCAATTCTTTGGCAAATCCAACCGCAGCCTTAGCTGAGTAGAACTGGGCTATTAAGGCTACTACAACACCAATCACTGCAAAGATAAGGAGCAGCCCAATCTGCATCCAGAGATGTCCTTGATTTCTCTGGGGCAAGGATTGGTCAACAATCCCAGCAATCACCATGGGAACCAAGAGCTCAAACACAGCTTCTAGTAACTTGAACAAGGGTGCTAAAATTGATTCCTTGATGTAGGGTTTAAAGTAAGATAATAGGTGTTTCATAAATCCCTTCTATTCGTATTCTGGAAATGAAGAAAGTGGGAAGCACCCACCCTCTCTGATTTATTTGCTTAAGTAAGGTAGTAGATAGCCATATCCTGCTTCTTCCATCTCATCCTTAGCCACAAAGCGCAAGGAAGCAGAATTGATACAGTAACGGAGGCCACCAAACTCACGCGGTCCATCTGTGAAAACATGACCTAAGTGAGCATTTCCTGACCGAGAACGAACCTCGATTCGCTCCATTCCATGACTCATGTCCTTGTAATAATGAATCAATTCCTTGGAAATCGGACGGCTAAAACTTGGCCAACCACAACCTGAGTCAAACTTATCCTTGGCAAAAAAGAGTGGCTCACCTGTCGTGATGTCTACATAAATTCCCTCTTCAAAGGTTTGGTCATAGGCATTGGTAAATGGAGCCTCTGTAGCAGCTTCTTGGGTAACACGATAGGATTCTTCAGATAAACTGCCCTTTAATACCTCTTGACTAGGCTTTTCATAGTTAGAGGCATCAATCAATGGCTTCTCAGCATCGGTCACATCGATATGACAGTAACCTGAAGGATTTTTCTTAAGATAGTCTTGGTGGTAGTCTTCAGCCAGAATGTAGTGGCGTAATTGCTCCACTTCTACTGCAATCTTTCGACCCAACATACGCTCCTGCTCCCGCACCACTGTATAGATAGCTGGCAGATCTACTTCATCTTGGTAATAAATACCAGTACGATATTGGCGACCACGGTCATTCCCCTGCTGGTTAATAGACAAGGGATCAATGACACGGAAATAATAAAGCAAAATTTCTCTGAGTGACACTGCCTTCTCATCGTAAATCACTTGAACCGTTTCTGCATGATCTGTTTCCTTGAGTAGCTGGTAATTTGTCGTTTCGACTTGTCCATTAGCGTAGCCGACACTGGTTGCTAGCACTCCAGAAATGCGTGAAAAATATTCCTCTAAGCCCCAAAAACAACCGCCTGCTAGATAAATTTCTGCCATCTTTATTTCTCCTTTATCAAGTTCTTAACTAATACTCTTCGAAAATCTCTTCAAACCACGTCAGCTTACATCTGCAACCTCAAAACAGTATTTTGAGCTAACTTCGTCAGTTCTATCCACAACCTCAAAACACTGTTGTGAGCTGACTTCGTCAGTCTTATCTACAACCTCAAAGCAGTACTTTGAGCAACCTGCGGCTAGCTTCCTAGTTTGTTCTTTGATTTTCATTGAGTATAAACTTCTTTTCAAAAAAAGGATAGGAAGCCCTCTGGTCGAGAGTTTCCCCATCCTATCTTCTATTCTTTATTTTGCTTCTACACGGACACCTTGGGTATCAACCTTCAAGTCATGAAGTTTTCCTTTGAAAGGTTGCTTTTCCAATTCTGCCTTAATCGTTGGCATCTTGTCATGAGAAGCCAAAACCATAACTGTCGGCCCAGCACCAGAGAGGTAGGTTGCATAGGCACCATTTTCTTTGGCTACTTGCTTAATCGTCGCAAATTCTCTCACCAAGTCCTGACGATAGCGCTCGTGGAAGAGGTCGCCCTCGATTGCTTGCCCAGCGGTCACCATGTCTCCTGCCAACAAGGCTGCAACCGCCACATTGGCGATAGAACTAGCCGCAACAGCTTCCTTGTAAGACAATTTCTTAGGCAAGACACCACGGCTGTCTCTAGTACGCAATTCATAGTTTGGAATGTAGGCTAGGAAATCACACTCTGGGAAGTCTGCTACAATAGCTGAAACTTGTCCATCAACAGAGCTTGCAATAACGAGATTACCATAAATGGCTGGAGCCACATTGTCAGGATGGCCTTCAATCTTAGTCGCTAACTGCAATTTTTCATGGTCTGACAAGTTGAGTTGCCCCAATTGGTTGGCTAGTTCAATCCCAGCAACAATAACCGAGCTGGAAGAACCCAAACCACGCGCCAAGGGAACATCACTGGTCATTTTCAAACGTCTTGGTTGCAAGTCTGGTACAATTTGCAAAGCAATTTTGAGCAAGAGATTGCGCTCGTCATGAGGAATCCATTTGCCAATCTGGTGTTCAATCAGCCACTCATCCCGTTCTTCACAGACCTCAATTTGAAGATACTTGGTTACAGCTACACCGACCGAGTCAAAACCTGGCCCGATATTGGCACTGGTTGCAGGTACAATAATCTTCATCTTATTCTCCTAGCACCTTGAAGGTATTCAAGAGGTCGAATTCTGAAACCTTCTTCAATTCAGCTGAGACATTTTCAAGTTGGGCTTTATTAATCTTGTGTGTTATGATCACAACACGCGCCTTGTCACCATCTTTTCCATCTTGGAGGATTTGCTTGAAGGAAATATCTTGGGCATTAAAGATTTCAGCCAACTTCAAGACCTGACCTTTTGAGTCTGGAGCCAAGATTGAGAAGTAGTAATTTGCTTTAACATCTTCAGGATTTGCCAAGACCAAGTCACGGCTATATTCGTTGAAGTCTTTGCCAATGGTTCCATCATTCAGGCGACGAACGATACGGACAATATCCGCCACAACACTTGTTGCAGTTGGTTTTTGACCAGCACCTGGTCCGTAGTACATAGACTCACCGATACCGATAGATTCTACAAAGACAGCGTTCATTACCCCATTTACACTGGCAAGTGGATGCGCTTTAGGAAGGAAGGTTGGAGTTACTTCTGCAGCAATTCCTGAAGGAGTTTCCTCGATTGAACCAACCAATTTCACTACATAGCCAAGTTCTTGAGCTACAGCTACGTCTTCTGGTGTGATGTTGCGGATTCCTTTGTGGGCTACATCGTCAAATGCAACCTTCATGCCAAAGGCAAATTGGCTCAAAATCACCATCTTGTAGGCTGCATCAATCCCATCTACGTCATTTGTAGGGTCACTTTCTGCAAATCCTAGACGTTGCGCTTCGGCAAGAGCATCATCGTAAGACCAGCCTTCTTCCACCATCTTGGTCATCATGAAGTTGGAAGTTCCGTTGACCACGCCAAGCACGCGCGTGATTTTATCAGAAGCCAAGGAATTTGCCAAGGTACGAAGAATTGGAATCCCACCAGCTACTGCTGCTTCATAGTAAAGTGCTACCTTATTAGCTTTAGCGATTTCTAACAATTCTGCACCATGGACAGCCAAAAGGTCCTTGTTAGCAGTAACAACGTGTTTTCCAGCTTCCAAGGCACGAGTGATAAAGGTTTTAGCTGGTTCGATACGCCCCATCAATTCCACTACGATCGTAATGTCTTGGTCTGATAAAATGTCATCCACATTGGTTACAAAGTTAAAGTCATTCCCTGCTGCAAGCAAGCGATTCTTTTCATCTTCATCCTTGACCAATACCTTAGCAACTTCAATCTCTGAATGTGCTGATTGATTGATTTTTTCTCCATTTTCCTTTAGGAGGAAAGGCACACCACTTGCAACGGTACCAAATCCTAGTAAAGCAATTTTAACTGTCATGTTTGTCTCCTCGAAATTTTCTAATATAGCCATTATAACAGAATTTTGTGAAAATTCCTATCATAGTAATTCACTATTTCAGTATAGAAAAGAAAAAACGAATCAAACGATTCGCTCTTCTCAAAATCTAGAAATAGCTTTCCAGAAATGATTATCCGATTTTTTGCAGATTGAGCACAGCATCGTGATTCATCAAGACTTGGCCATACTCTTGCAAGACTGAACGACTGATGTCACTATCGTCTGCAAACTCGCGCATACGGGCCAAAAGCCACGCTGGATATGGACTTGGATGATTTTCAATATCCACTAGAATGGTCAAATAATAGCGCTCATTCATCTTGTAGAGTTCAGAAGTTTCCATCTCAAAAGTCACTGTCTTGGCAAAAGCCACCAAATCAGCCAACTTAGCAAAAGAAAGGATGTAGTAGATGTAAGGCTCTTTCTTGCTTTCAGCTTCTTGTTCAGCCTGCTCTTCCTCTTCTTCCTTGGCTTCAACTTGCTCTAGAGATTGAATGGCTTCGATATCATCTTTGGTTTTGTCCGCGATGCTTTTTTCTAAAGTTTTAATAAACTCATCTGGCGACATTTGAGCCAATTCTTCCATGTCTGGTAAATCTGATAAATCTTCAAAATCTAGATTTTGGTCAATCTTTGACTTGGTCACAAAGACATCTACCTTATCAGGTTTTGGAGTTACACGGAAGCTCAACATGCCTGTATCTAGAAAGCTATCAGGCATCTCTAACTCGTCCAAGATAGCATAAAAGAACTCTTCTGTTTTTTCTTGAGGAACAAGAAAGTCAGCAATCTCCATTCCTCGATCCATCAAATCTTCTAAAGACATCGTGATTTTTAAAGTAGTATCACTAATTTGTTTCATTTTCATTGCTAGTAACCTCATACTTTCAGTTCTATCTATTATACTAGATTTTTACGATTTTATCAAAAGAAGGCTCCTCTATCAAGCTAGATTTTCCCCAGGGTCTTTCTGTAGCAGACTCTAAAAGAAAATTTCTGATGACAAATAGAAAAAGCCTTCAAAATCGACTCTTAGCCAACTTTGAAGACCTGATACATCAGAATGCTTATAATTTAAAGGTTGCTACACCGAGGATAGAACGATTTAAGTTTCTAAGAATTTGAAGACTTTGTTCAAATTTCTTATAACGAGTCACTCCATACTCTTCAACAAGAAGGACTGTATCTCTTTCCAAAAGAGATGGTACATCTTGTAAATCCACAAAATGCATTCCTTTTAAGGCCTCTTGATTTTGTTTCAATTTATCTAGGATAGCTTTGTTTGAGCTAACGATTGTTAATTCTTGTCCAGCATTTTTGTATGATAGGATATCTGCTAGGTTGGCAATTGTTGTAATCTCTGTTACAAAATCAATTTGATACTGAGAAAAATCACCTGCTCTATTGATGGTTGGATTAAAGAGATAAACCAATACATTTCCCATCACAACCAAAATCACACAAACTACTCCAATAACAGCTAAACGGAGAATCAAGTTCTTCACATTCAATCCAAGCGCTGTCTCACCGTTTGCATTCAATTCTTTAGAGTTGATGGTTTCCAATTTTTCAATTTTTACATTTGCATAAGTGTGTTTAAATTTCTCAATCAATCCATCAATTTTTCGCTCCAACAAGTCATTAGCATCTTTACTTGGTGTCAAAATTTTCACACCAACCCCTGCATCGTCAATCATATAGTAGACAGTTAATTTTTTCCACCAATAATCATTCGTAGAATTTTTCAAGGTTGTTTCTGTCGTATCTAATTCACTAGCAATTTTTTTCAACTCACTCGGCTCTACATCATTGAAAAGATAAGCTCCATTCAAATTCCCATCAATCAATTTCCCGTAGAAATCACTATAGCCACCAATTTGATGATTCAAAATCGTTTTGGCTGAATCTTCTGGAGGAGTGATTTTATAGCTGATATAAGTTGAATAACTTGTTGTGTCTTTGACAGTATTTTTATTCTTAACTGCTTTAATTGTAAATGGTACAGCAATGAGAGCAAATAAAGCGATGAGAGCTAGAATATTTGCTTTTCGTTTTTTATAAAGATTTGCAAACAAATCAGCTACTGAATAATGTTCAAACATGATTTTTTTCTCCTTTGTTTAGTAGATACTGGTTCTCTTTTGTAAGCATTTTCGCTACGAATAGAATCACAAGAACAATTCCCCAGAATTGCATTGTAAATAAATTGAAGAAACTTTCTGAAAAGCTACTTCTTGGCATAAAGAATAGATTATTCAAGATGAGTAGGGACAAGGCAAATAGAATTGTTCTTGAGCGGTAGGCTACTTGCAACATGGCTATAAATAGCATACCGAGTAAGAGACTAAGTAGAAAGACTCCTATCATACCATAGTCTGTATACAACTCCATAATATAACTACTTCCGATACCATGTCCTTTCAAATATTCCTTATTCAAAACAAGATAGGATAGATTGTGGGCATAACTATTACTATCGATAGCTAGCTCTACACTATTGGTTGTATGCTCAAAGGCTTTTCCTCCGAAAATGGCCCCCAAACTCCCCCTTGCAAAATAATCAATAACAGGACCAAAAGTAAAATTGCGTAAATCTCGGTAAGGGAGGCTACTGTTAAATAGAAAGCCTCGAGCCAAAACACCAAAACTGGTTCCTTGTTTATAGATAAAGTCAAGCAGGATATCCCAGAAACCTGAATGGGAAACCTGGACATTATCCCGTACATAATTGAGTATTCCCATCGCTAACATGAGAATAGGAGAACCTACAAAAATCGCTAACTTTTCTTTAAACCCAATCCATTTTCCCTTTTCAGTTTGCTCCCGCATAAAGTAATAAACAAAAGCAAATAAAATACTTAAAATAAAGGGATTTCGTGTCCCGATTGCCAAATGAATGGTGTTGGCTGCAATGAAGGATACCAACACTGCTGTCGCCTGCAATTTCTTTGGCTTGGTTGCCAGATACATACACATTGCGTAGACCGTAAAGGTTGATAAGATATAGGTAAAATAAGGCAGCTTACTTTCAAAATTTGCATAGTAGGCATAGTAGGAAGTCTGCAAGCGATACAAGAGCCGTTCAAATAAGCGAATAAAATAGAAAGGATAGGTTAGAAGAAAAACTCCTAGTGATACAAAGCGTAACCGCTTGATATAAATCTCTTTTATAGAATTTCCTATCTTTGGTACTTTTATGTTCTTCCTAGCTATGAAGTAACGAGCCAGGAGACCTCCTGTGGTCAATCCCAATATCGAAACCATGACGACTATAAAGGCAAAGCGATAGGCTATCGGATGATAGGTATCCAGAGCGCCATCCCTAAAATAATCAATGGTCGGTCTTGATACCAGAAATACAAAAATAGTTAAATAGAAAATAAAATGGATTAAGTAATACTTGATATCATTCCAGCAGGCAATTAAGCTACTAACCAGTAAGAACAATAAAGTAGAAAGCAAGCTAACATTATTATTATTAAACAGATACACAATTCCACTTACTAGCGTCAAGGCATAGCTGACTATGGTCAAACTAAATAATAATCGTTTTCCATCAATCACTTGCTCACCCCCGTTCTAATGTAATTTTTTTGATTTTTCAATATTTTTCAGTAATAAGAATCGGTATAAGGAAATGTTTATGAATAGAGCCAAAGCGCTAATTCTTCTTCCCTTACGAAAAATTGGATTCCTAGCAATAGCAAAGGCATGGCCTTTTAAAAATCGGTGAATCTGAGAATAGGCTTCAAATTTTTTATACTGATCATCTAGTAACATCTTATCCATAATGAAGAAGTGGGCATAGGCCAATCTGAAAAAAGCAACCTCTTTCAAGTCAGAATAGTTTTTCACGACTTCATTGTAAAACTTTTGGTAGATATCAATATAGGCTAAATCCTTCTCTGCATACGGCTTGGTCGTAATGCTATCCCCTCTATGGAAATAGTAATAATAGGGTTTGGTATTAACCACATATTTCTTGGCCAACTTGATTAAATCAAAATGATAATAGGCATCTTCGTAAATCAATCCCTTAGGAAAGGATAGGGCAGTTGCGATTTCTCTCTTAATTAGCTTATTGCAGATCGTTCCAGGTATTTTTTCACCTATGAGGTATTCTCTTAGAAATGTTTGAGAATCACAGACAAAATACTCATCCTGATTGGCTGACTGTGGGCTTTCATCATTAGCATAGACATTCATGACACCACAGCTCGAAACATCCGCATCTTCTTGAATTAATTGCGCATATAAACTCTGAATCATTTCTGGATGGATATAATCATCTGAATCAATAAAAATCAGATAATCCCCATGAGCCTGCTTCATTCCATCATTTCGTGCTTGTGACAAGCCTTCGTTCTTTTTATGAAGCACTGACACCCTATCATCTTGTTCAGCGATTGCATCACACAAGCGACCACTTTCATCCGTTGCTCCATCATCAACAAGAATAATTTCCAGATTTTGATAGGTCTGCTTCTGAATGGAAGCTATCGATTTTTCTAGGTACTGTGCCACATTATAGACTGGCACAATCACACTAATTAATGCAGTTTCCATGCTACTCCTCTAATAGTTTTTCTACTTGTTCGATTTGTTTGGCAATTGTAAATTGTTGAATGAATTGACTAGCCTCATTGACATCGAAGTTTGAGGCAGAAGTCATGTAGTCCGTAATTGCCTGAGCTGCCTCTTGATTGCTCTCAATGATTTGTCCAAATCTTCCTTCTTGGGATAATTCCTCAGCCCCTCCGACGTCAGTTGAGACAAAAGGAAGTCCCAGACTCAAGGCTTCCACATACACTCCAGGAAACCCTTCTTGTTTAGACATAGACAAGAGAACTTTCGTCTGAGATAAATACTGATAAGGATTTTTTTGATAACCAAGGAAATGAACATAGTCCTCAAGTTCATACTCTTTGACCCGTTTTTTCAGTTCCTCTTCCATATCACCTGTACCTATAAAGTAAAGGTGGTAGTTTTTTCCTTCTTGGTGTAATAGTCGTATCACTTCTACTACACGGTCAGAACCCTTATTTTCCTCAATCCGTCCGATAGTACAGATACTTTGAGGTGCAATCTCGATATCGATCTTCTCTTGAGATTTTTCTAGAATAGTCTTAAAATCATAACCATTATAGACCGTCTGTAATTTTGAAGCATAATCTGGGTAGACTTCCTTGATAGAATTACTGGTCTTTCTTGAAATTCCTACAATGGTATCCGCAGTATCCAACTGGCGTCTATGTGATTCCCTTTTTGAGCTATCCTTAAGAAATTCTTCAATACTTCCATGAATCCAAGATATCTTCTTGACTTCTTTTCTTTTAGAGAACAACAGTGGTGGATTCATAATAGTAAAAGAAACTTCAACATCATAGTCATCTCTTACAAGCAAGCGACGAGTCAATCTTGGAAAATAAATTCTCATTCTCCACAAAAGAGCTCGTAACCATCTGGCTTGGCGGTAATCCTGAAGAGATTTTAAAATGCATACATGTTTAGGAACAGATTCGTATCCCTTGTCAAAGTGCTCCATTTCAAGAATATCAATATCATACTTTTCTGGATTCAGATTTGAAACAATGGTAGATAGAATCTTCTCTGCTCCACCCCCGAGAGAAAAAGACCACATAAAAAATAATATTTTTTTCTTAGCCACCATATTCTCCCTTGTATTCTGTATAAGACTTATCCATATCAGCGATAACAGCATCATGATGTGGTAACTGCTTGTCTGCTGGTGGAGGTGTCATGTAGTCTCCAAAAGCAGTGCTGAGATAGGCATCATAGCCAACTGGAATGGGCATCTCTGTCTCTTCAAATGGCAAGAAAAGATTATCCTCAAAAGATTCGATTAGGTACTTGTTTCTCATGTAACCAGGACCCGAGCATAATTCCGTGATTCCATCGCTCTCAGCTAGACTGTACTTGGTCATTTCTTTTTCAGCTTTTTTCCAAATGCGATAACGGAGTGATTTTGGCGTCAAACCGAGTAAAATGCGACTTCCCCATTTCATAAGTGCACCATGTTTTTCTGGAATAGTTTGCGCACAAAAAAGAGAATAAATCAAGGCCCAACGAACCTGTTTTTTCCGCTCAGCTGGATTTTTAGGATAATAATCCAAAGGCAACACATCCAAGGCCAGACCATGTGGCAATTCTAAATCCTGCTGATAAGGTTTAATGCAGGTCGTTTCCTT
The DNA here is from genome assembly GCF_047460035.1 of Streptococcus mitis. Classification (GTDB taxonomy): domain Bacteria; phylum Bacillota; class Bacilli; order Lactobacillales; family Streptococcaceae; genus Streptococcus; species Streptococcus mitis_DW. The sequence continues at coordinate 90,866 of NZ_JASHHB010000001.1, forward strand.
GTCACGAATGGTAATAAAAAGATTGCGGTCGACAAAATCCTTGTTACTCTTCGACAAGAAATAACGCTCATCTGCATAACGAGGCCATAATTCTGCTAATTTTTCATAGTCCTTACGGGGCATAAAAAAGTCTAGGTCGTCGTCCCAAGGAATAAACCCCTTGTTTCGAAGGGCGCCAATAGCACCTCCTCCACAGAGATAACAAAGCAAATCATGTTCCTTGCAAAAAGCCACAAAATATTCAGCCATCTCCAGACTTCGAGCCTGAATTGCTTTTAAATCAGTCATATTGTTCATTATTCTTTCTATCGTATCGTTCCATTATACCACAAATAAGGGATGAAAATCTATTGCAGACTGTAAAAAATCAAAGCCTGACTGCTAGATAAATAGCCTTCAAACTTTGATTTTTCTATCTTATCTCATTCCCATTTGAGACAATTTATTCTGATATTTGTTTTGATCGACAAGTAAGCCCAAGCCTCCATAAACATCATAGGCATCTACCCAGTCACCAAGTTCCGGAACGGTTAATCTTTCAATACCATTTTGCGCTCCATCTAGGAAAGACAAGCCATTTGTTAACAAGAAGGTATAAGGAACATTTGTTGAGGTCATTGCGAAGACCTTGCCAAGTGCCTCTGATCCGGTAAAGAGTTTGGTGGGATCCTTGAGTTGCTGCAGAACAGCTGTCAATACTTGCTGTTGTCTCTTGGTACGACCATAATCACCTTCGTCATCATCACGGAAGCGTGCATAATTGAGCAAGGTTGAACCGTTCATCTGCTGTTTCCCAACTTTGATAGTCTGAGTTGGTGACTCTGTTTCCGTAGCATGTAAGTCATCTCCCACCGTAGCTTCGGTTAAAGGTTGACCTTCTAAGGTTGAGAATTTGGCATCAATCGTTACACCGTCAGGGAAGAGAGTGTCAATAGCAGTTGCGAAGGCTTGGAAGTCTACCAAGGCGTAGTACTTAATGTCCAAGTCAAAATTATCTTTCAATACTTGGCGAACCATTTCTGCCCCTTTTTGGCCTTCTTGCTCTCCTAGTTCATAGGCCACATTCAACTTATTATCGGATTGCTTTCTACCATTAATGACTTGACTGTATCCGTCTATATAAACCAAATTGTCACGCATAAAGCTGACCAGCTTAATTTTCTTATCTGAGCCACCAACGTTTAGAACCATAATCGAGTCCGTTCTCGTCTCAGCACTATTTTGGCCAATCCGTCCATCCGTTCCCATAATCAAAATATTGACCCCATCCTTGGTATCTTGACCATGAAAAACTTCTACTTGAGCTGCCTTAGCGTTGGCAGGTTTATTTGGATCAGCATTTGAATAGCCTTTTAGGAACATAAAAATCATGCCAAAACCGACACAGGCTAGAAGGGCAAGCAATCCTGCAAAAATGCGCCCCCAACGAATCTTACGTTTTTTGGACTTAACCTTTGGAAGAGGATGACTTTTCTGGTATTTTTTTGCACGACTACGGTTACCATAGGATGGAAGAGGAGACTGATTGACTGGTTCCATGAAAGACTCTTCCATATCGTAATTTTCATTATAAATTTCTGGAGAAGCTTTACTACTGCTAGCCATATTTAACTTACCTTGCAGGTATGCAAACTCTTTTTTCTCTCGCTCATTGAGGTAATGAATGTTCTTAAAAAGATAGTCATAACGCAACTGCTCGTGATGACTTAAGGGATTTTCTTTACTCATCTTCTCTCCTTTCCATGGTCTGATATTGGATAAATAGGATAGGCCCCCAAAACTTTATACTGGATTCCAATCGATTCTAATTCTTTTTGGGCAAAGTGGACCAGGTCCTTATCAGCGTAGTCCACATCGATAATGAAAAAGTATTCTCCCAGTGCTGTCTTGAGTGGACGACTTTCAATTTTTGTCAGGTCAATTCCTCGCCAAGCAAAAGTCGACAGGGCCTTGTAGAGTGCACCGGGAAGGTTGTCAGGTAAGGTCAGGGCCAAACTCATTTTTTCAGTTTGTGCTTTCAAAGGAATAGCCGCACCTTCAGCTCCCAGAACCCAGAAACGTGTGAAATTGGCTTCCATTTCCTGAATATCTTCTGCAATCAGTTCCAAGCCATATTCTTCTGCAGAACTTCTAGGGGCAATAGCTGCATAAGGCTGGTCTGGATGTTCGGAAATAAAGCGGGCCGCATAGGCTGTACTGGCTGTCACCTCAATTTGAGCATCTGGATACTGTTCATCGATGAATTTCTTTCCTTGCGCCAAAGCCTGTGGATGAGAAAAAATCTTTTCAATCTTAGTGTGACCTGGGACCACCATCAACTGCTGATGAATGGGCTGAACGATTTCTGCTACTGCTTGAATGCGAGCCTGATGAAAAAGGTAGTCCAAAGTTTCATGAACACTACCCTCGATAGAATTTTCTACTGGTACCACAGAATATGCCACCAGGCCTTGCTCATAGGCCTTGATAACATCTGTAATATTGGCAAAGGCCTGCAATTCCTCATGAGGAAAAGCTGTCTGCACAACGTGGTGTGAAAATGATCCCTTGGGACCTAGATAAGCAATTTTCATCTCAGTTCCTCTATAATTTCCTCTGGGCTTAGCTTGGTCACATCCAAAATCCGGCTAGCCACTTCCTCATACCAAGCCTGTCTTTCTTGGAAAATGCCTGCAAGTTCTTCCTTGCTATTATTTAGAAAAAGCGGGCGCTGATTGTCCTTATCAGCTGATATGCGCTGGTAGAGGGTTTCAAAATCTGCTTTCAGGTAGATATTATCAGAATTTGTCTTTAGTAAGTCACGATTTCGCTGAGAAATGACCACTCCTCCGCCAGTTGACACAACTTGATCTCTTTGTAGTAAATCAGCTAGGACTTCTGATTCTATCTGACGAAAGGCTTCTTCTCCCTTTTCCACGAAAAATTCCGCAATGGACATGCCTAAGTGCTTCTCTATCAGAGCATCCATATCGAGATAATCTGAGTCCAAGCCTCTTGCAATAGTCGATTTGCCAGCCCCCATAAATCCGAGTAATACCTTAGCCATGAATCAAGCTCTCCAAATCATCAAAGAAGCTAGGATAACTGGTATTGATGGCTTCTGCACGATTAAGCTCCACTTCTCCATCAGCAACCAAGAGGGCTGCGATGGCTGTCATCATGCCGATACGATGGTCACCAAACGTATTGACTCTAGCACCGTGAAGGGCTGATTTCCCTTTGATAATCATTCCATCTGCTGTAGGTGTGATATCCGCACCCATGCTATTTAAAGCGTCTGCCACAACCTGAATGCGGTCTGTTTCCTTGACCTTGAGTTCCTCAGCATCCTTAATAACTGTTATACCTTGAGCTTGGGTCGCAAGTAGGGCGATAACTGGCAATTCATCAATCAAGCGTGGAATCAAAGCTCCACCAATCTCTGTTCCTTTCAAATCAGAAGACTCAACAGTCAAGGTAGCAGATTTAGCGACTGGATCAATTTCAGTTATTTCTAGTTTTCCACCCATGGCACGAATGACATCAATAATACCGGTACGCGTTTCGTTGATGCCCACATTCTGCAGCACTAGACGAGAATTCGGAACAATCAAACCTGCGACCAACCAAAAGGCTGCACTGGAAATATCTCCTGGTACGACCACCTTTTGTCCTGTCAATTTTTGTGGTCCTTGGACTGTGATTTTCTTACCGTCCACACTTAAATGGCCACCAAATTGTTGCAACATATCTTCAGTATGATTACGAGTGCACTCTTTTTCGATAATAACAGACTCCCCCTGAGCCTGCAAAGCCGCAAAGATCAAGGCTGACTTGACTTGAGCAGAGGCAATTGGCAACTCATAGTGAATAGGTCTTAGGTTTTTCGTCCCTTTGAGGCGAAGAGGAGGCAGGTCTCGCTCAGTTTGCCCCGAAATGCTAACGCCCATTTTTTTCAGTGGAAGAGTCACACGATCCATAGGGCGTTTGGATAGACTGTCGTCTCCGAACATCTCTACTTCAAAGTCTGAACCAGCAAGAACACCTGAAATCAGACGAATCGAGGTTCCAGAATTTCCCATATCAAGGGCATTTTGCGGAGCTTTTAAACCATCCATACCTACACCTTGAATGGTAATAACCTCATCTTTATCCTCAATCTCAACACCAAGGTCACGAAAGACTTGAATAGTTGAGAGCACGTCCTCGCCACGCAAAATATCATAAACCTTGGTCTCACCCTCAGCCAAACTTCCAAAGATAATGGAACGGTGGCTAATAGACTTGTCACCTGGAACTCGGATACTCCCGTGTAAGTGGCTAATGTTTGTTTTTAGTTTCATACTGGACCTCATACTTGCAATACTTTTACCTATTTTATCATAAAAAGCCAGAAATTCCTTAAAAATTCCTGACTTTATGATAGTTATTTTCTTATTTTAGCAATTCTGAAACTGGTTCGAAAACAATTTTTTCAATGTCAGAAAGGTAAATTGCCAATTGTTGTTGCTTAGTAAAAAATTCTGATAAGAGGCTATTCCCTTGAATCTGCTTACCAAAGCCTTCCATTTTCGCTTGAAAGGAAGCGTCTGGCATTTGACCTGTCTGTGCCAGTCTTTGAATTTCGTCTTGGAAGGCAACATATTCTGTAAAAATTTTGCTTGCCTCAGCATCTGCTGAAATAGCATCTTTAGCTGCTTTGACAGCCTTGTATTCTGGTAATTCGCGTAGACCGCGACTGAGTTCGTTTGCACTATCGTAAATATTTGACATAATTTTCTCCTTACTTGATGACGACTGTGTAGTCGGTATTTTCTGTTATGAGATGCTCAACTCTTTCCAAGTCTTGAGCATTTTTAAATGAAATTTGTAGAATCCCGTGAATATCCTCACGGTTTTCCTCATTGATGTGAATATTAACCAAGGAAGTTCCACGTAACAGTTCCAAAATCCGCAGGATGACGTTTTCTTCATCGGGAACGTCAACATAGAGGTCATAAGAGCTATCCACACCACCACGCTTATGAATTTCCATGGCCTGACGTTGCTCACGTGCTTGGTTGAAAAAGTTCCAAATCTGCTCCTCATCTCCCTTGATGATGGCTTGACCAACCTCATCTAAGCGTTCCTTAAAATCCTCAATCCGCTCTAGGATAGTCTCGCGATTGGACAAAAGAATGGACGTCCACATACCTGGCTCGCTTTCTGCAATTCGAGTCATATCTCGAAAACCACCGGCCGCAAAACGCCTTGTCATCTCATGTTCTTGAGCATAGACCGCGGTCTGTTCCATGAGACTAGAAGCCAGAATATGAGGGAAATGGCTAATCTGAGAAGTGACTCGATCATGCTCCTTGGCATCAATTTCGATAAAGCGAGCATGAAGACCTGAAAGCAGAGCCTTCATTTCCTCAAGCGTGTCCTGACCTGTCAGACTCGAAGGTGTAAAGATATAATAGGCATTTTCAAAGAGATTGACATCCGCAGAGGCAGCTCCTGTCTTGTGGCTACCAGCCATGGGATGGGCCCCAACAAAGCGAACAGGTTTGTCAGCCAAATATTGCTCCGCCGCATCCACAATGGCTGACTTGGTCGAACCAGCATCTGAAATAATGACGCCTTCTTTCAAGTCCAAGTCGGCCAACTCCTTAATAAAGGAAATGGTTTGCTTTATTGGCAAGCTGAGAATGATGATATCTGCCAAAGGAGCAAAACTGGCAAAATTATCCGTTGCACGGTCAATCATACCTTCTTTCAAGGCGATATCTCTCGAAACTTGACTGCGATTATATCCTAAAATTTCATAATCTGGATGATCGCGTTTGATACCAAGTGCCATAGAGGCACCAATCAATCCAAGACCTGCGATATAGACTGTTTTTGCCATAGGAACTCCTTAATAGTTCTTTGTATAGTCTCGGTGTTGGGCTACCGCTTCTTTTAATTCCTCTAGATTGTCTGATGAGAATTTTTCGAGGATTTCTTGTGCCAGAACCGTTGCAACAACGGCTTCCATGACTACACCTGCTGCTGGAAGAGCTGTCGGATCACTTCTCTCCACAGTTGCCTTGTAGGGTTCATGGGTTTCGATATCCACACTCATGAGTGGTTTGTATAGAGTAGGAATGGGCTTCATAACTCCACGAACAACGATGGGTTGCCCATTGGTCATACCACCTTCAAAGCCACCTAAATTATTGGTACGGCGGGTATAGCCATCTTCTTTAGACCAGAGAATTTCATCCATGACTTGGCTTCCTTTACGATAACCAGCTTCAAAGCCAAGACCAAATTCCACCCCTTTAAAGGCATTGATAGAGACAACCGCTTGGGCAAGTCTGGCATCCAATTTTCTGTCCCATTGGACATAGGAACCAAGACCAACTGGAACACCTCCGACAACTGTCTCGACAACCCCACCGATGGTATCTCCATCACGCTTGATTTGGTCAATATAGTCCTTAATTTCCTGTTCTCGTTCTTGGTTAACAATAGAAACTTCGGACTGGGCAACTCGTTCCTTAATCTCAGCGACTGTTAGATTTTCAGGAACATCGATTTCCTTGCCACCGAATACTACAACATGGTTGGCAATCTCTATATTCAGCTCAGTCAAGAGGCGTTTGGCTACTGCGCCAACTGCCACCCGCATAGTTGTTTCACGAGCAGATGAGCGCTCCAAGGAATTACGCAAATCATCAAAACGGTACTTGATGCCTCCAACCAAGTCGGCATGACCTGGACGTGGATGGGTGATTTTCCGTTTGCTTTTAAGGCGGTCTTCAATGTCCTCCGCAGACATGATATCCAGCCATTTCTGATGGTCCTTATTGACGACATCCATAGTAATGGGAGCCCCAGTAGTCTTCCCATGGCGAACACCCGAAGTAAAGATAACTTGGTCGCTCTCAATCTTCATACGACCACCACGACCGTAGCCACCCTGACGACGTTTCAAATCCTCATTGATGTCCTCTGCTGTCAAAGGAAGTCCAGCTGGAATTCCTTCAATGATAGCCGTCAGACGGGGTCCGTGTGATTCACCTGCAGTTAAATATCTCATACACTCTCCTTATTTTACCAAGTAGTCTTTCATCTCTTCCAGTGAAACTGGGTGAATGGTTGCAGAACCAAGCTCTGGCACCAAGACCAATTTCAAGGTATTGCCACGCGCCTTCTTGTCATGAGTCAAAGCCTGATGAAGCTTGTCAACATCCCAGTTTTCATAGTCAACAGGCAAGCCAAATTTCTGACACATAGCTGTAATAGACTGAGTTATGCCAACTGGCATGAGACCTTTTTCCTCAGCAACCTTGGAAATCTGTACCATACCCATGGCCACAGCTTCTCCATGCATGACCTTGCCATAACCGGCCGTTGCTTCAATGGCATGACCAATGGTGTGCCCAAAATTGAGGTAAAGGCGTACACCATTGTCCAGCTCATCCTCAACCACCATCTTGCGCTTAACCTGACAAGAATGTTCAATCAAAGTATCCGCATGTTCCAGAATGCTCTCCACAGAACCATCTAGCTCCGTCAAGAGAACCCAAAGTACTGGATCCTCAATCAAGCCATACTTGATGACCTCACCCATTCCTTCAATCAACTCTCTTTTTCCGAGGGTTTCAAGGACAAGTGGGTCAATCAGAACCCCATCTGGTTGGGCAAAGGTGCCCACCATATTCTTAGCAAATGGAGTGTTAACGCCTGTCTTTCCGCCGATAGAAGAATCAACCTGAGCTGTCAAGCTAGTCGGAATCTGAACAAAATGAATACCCCGCATATAGGTAGAGGCTACGAAACCAGCCAGGTCTCCAACGACACCACCTCCGAGAGCCACGATTCCATCACTACGAGTCAGACCTTCCTTGACTAAAAATTCATAGACTTTCTGGACAGTAGTTAAATTCTTTCTTTCTTCGCCTTCTAAAAAGTCAAAAACTGCTACCTGAAAACCAGCATCTTCTAGGCTGAGCTTGACCTTCTCTGCATAAAGAGAAGCTACATGGTTATCTGTCACAATGACTACCTTTTGTGGTTGCCAGAGTTCTCGCAACCATTGACCAGCCTGAGCCAGACAGCCTTTTTCAATCTGAATATCATAAGGATGATGAGGAATATCGATTCTGATTTTCATAGGAGAATCTCCTTTTCTTTATTGGTATTTTTCTGTTAAGGACTGCCAAATCTCTTCTGTTGGCATTTCCTTGCCTGTCCACAGTTGAAAAGCTTCTGCAGCTTGATAGAGCAACATTCCCAGACCATTGACAACTGGATTGCCCTGATTTCTAGCCCATTTCAAAAATGATGTTTCAAAGGGTTGGTAAATGATATCTGCTACTAAAAGAGTTTCTGGTAGGACAATGTTTTCAGGAACTGGAGATGATTGACCATCCATCCCTACACTTGTCGCATTGACCAGTAAATCCGACTCGGCAATCCTTGCTTGAAGTTCAGAAACATCTTCTAAAGCATACAAGTCCACTTTAAAGCCTGTTTGCTCCTGTAACTTGTCTAGATAAGGTCTTGTTTTTTCCATAGAAACTGAACGAACAAAGACAGAAATCTGACTGACGCCGTCCAAAATAGCCTGTGCCAAGATTGATTTAGCCGCACCACCTGCACCCAGCAGGGTCATCTTTTTACCTGAAATTGTAAAAGAAGGCAAGCTCTTAAAAAATCCCTTGCCATCTGTATTATATCCAATTAAATTGCCATTCTCATTGACAACCGTATTAACCGCACCAATCAAGCGCGCTTCATCGCTCAATTCATCTAAATAAGGAATCACCTGCTCCTTATAGGGCATGGACAGGTTGATGCCAAACATCTGGTAGCGACGAATATTGGCTACTGTTTCTGCCAAATCACCCGCTTCAATCTCCCAAGCCACGTAAGCACCATTGGTAGCTGTCGCCTCAAAGGCACTATTGTGAATAAAGGGGGAAATCGAATGCTTAATAGGATTGGCAACAACGGCAGCTAAACGTGTATAGCCATCAAGCTTCATCCAAAATCTCCCGAATTTTTTTCATGTTAGCTAGGGAAATCTGACCTGGGGCACTGGCCTCATCTAGACTAGCAAAGGACCAGCTAGAACCTGTCACATCGGCAGTGATACGAGAGACCTTGCCCACCTTACCCATAGAAATAGTTACATATTCCTGCTCAGGATTGAGGGTTTTAAAGCCTCGTGTATAGTTCATCAAGTCTAGTACATCCTGCTCCGTGTTAGCCATCACCGCGACCTTAACAAGTTTTGGATTTAAGCTCGTCAACTCTGACAAGATTTCCATCATGTTTTCAGGTGTTTCTTGGAAATTGTGGTAACTCAAAACAAGATTTGGAAAATCCAGCATTTCCTCAAAAACATCCTTGTAGCTGTAGTACTCAAAATCAATATAGTCTGGTTGATAGAGTTGCGCCACTTCCTTGATTAGATGGATATATTCTTCTGGAGAAAGGTCGATTTCTCCCCCTTCAGAGCGAGTTCGCAATGTGAAAACCAACTCACGGCCTGCGAATTTTTCAAAAATAGCTGGAGCCACCTGCAAAATTGCTTCCTTAGGCAGATAGTCGGCACGCCATTCAATGATGTCGGCATCCAGATACCTCGTGGCATCCAGAGCCTGAGCTTCCTCTAAACTTCTTGGCATTACTGAAACGATTAATTTCATTTACTAACCTTCATACTAATCACCTTGAGGTAATTACTACTTTCATCTTTTTTATTATAGGCGAAATCTGCTGGAAGACCGTATTTGTTTAAAATCTGGTAACTTCTTCCTGCAAAGCCTTTATCAATTTGTTCTGTAAATTTCTGGCGGGAAACATTGGCAGCATTGGTACTGGCAATGATAATTCCTCCCGGATTTAAAATCTCAAGACTCTGGGAAATCAACTTGTGATAATCCTTAGCTACAGAAAATGTTTGTTTTTTGTTCCGAGCAAAGCTAGGCGGATCTAGGACAATCACATCATAGGTCAAGCCTTTTCGCTTAGCATACTTGAAATACTCAAAGACATCCATGACTATAAAACGATGGTCGTCTGTGCTGATTCCATTTGCCTGAAAATGCGCTTGAGACAATTCTCGTGAACGTTTAGCTAGGTCAACCGAAGTAGTCTGGCTTGCTCCTCCCATGGTCGCAGCTACTGAAAAGGCTGCTGTGTAGGAAAACATATTGAGCAAGGATTTCCTCATAGCCAAGCCGTCAACTAAACTACCACGAACCTCGTGCTGATCTAGGAAAATCCCTGTCATCAAGCCATCGTTCATAAAGACTTGATACATGACACCATTTTCCAAAACAGTGAAGAAGTCAGGTGCTTCTTGACCATAAACATGGGCAGATTCGTAGTCCAAGCCCTTAAAGCGGATCTTCTCATATGCTCCTAAAACCTCAGGAAAAACCTGTCTAAAGGCTTCTGAGATAACCTTGCGAATCTGATAACCATAAGAGTTATACCAAGAAAAGACAGCATAGTCGCCATAAAGGTCCACTGTCAGACCGCCAAAGCCATCTCCCTCTTGGTTAAAAAGACGAAAGGCAGTTGTCAATTCATCTTGATAGTAGGCTTTTCTCTTTTCTTTAGCTTGTCTAAACAGTGCTTCAAAGAAAGCTTGATTGAAGGTCATCTTTTCTGTGCTGACAAACCAGCCCAAGCCCTTGTTTTGCTGAGAAAGGTAGGCAGTACCAAGAAAGTTTCCATCTTGACTATGAACTTCTACTTCCTGATCCTTGAGATGAACATCTGCAAGATCACTCGCTTCTAGTAAAACTAGTCCCTTTGAAAGCTTTTTTTCAACCCTTTTGTTGACTCTTATTCTATTCATAGTCCCTATTATAGCAAATTTTGTGACAATTCTCAAAAAAGAAACTACCCTTGCTTTTTTACTCTAGTTTTAAAAAATGGTATACTAATACTAATAAAAACTTAGGAAGTAATTGTGTGAGAATCAATTTTAACAAAATCCAAAAAGCCATGGGTTCCAGACTGGGTTTTGTCCTAACCCTTTTAATCCTCTATTGGCTCAAAACCTTATTAGCCTATACCGTTGACTTTAATTTAGATATTCAATTGGGCAAATTGCAGGGAAATTACCTTGCCTTTATCGCCTTTTTTAACCCCCTTCCTTTGGGACTCCTCCTGCTGGCTCTAGCCCTCTATGCTCGTTCAACCAAGGCCTTTTACAGTCTTAGTATAGCTATTTACAGCCTTTTATTCATTTGGCTCTATTCTAATATTTTTTACTATCGAGAATTTAGTGACTTTATCACGGCCAATACCATGAAAGTGGTCAGCAAGGTGTCTGTTGGTACTGCCGAACTAGAGTTACTGCGCTTTTGGGATTTCATCTATTTTATGGATTTCCCATTGCTGGCTTATCTTCTCTATAAGAAGCTCATCCAGCTGGATAGGAGACCTTTCAAATTCCGCTCCAGTGTTGCCATCACTGCTCTCTCAGCCCTGCTCTTTTCTGCTAATCTTTTCTTGGCTGAAATCGAACGTCCCGATCTCCTATCGCGAGGATTTTCTAATTATTATATTGTTCGTGCCCTTAGTTTGCCAGCCTTTTTAGGTTATAGTGCCAACCAATCCTACAGTGCCAACAAAGAACGTGCCAAGGCCTCTGAGACTGATCTTCAACCTATCACAGATTATATTCAAGAACATTCGACTAAGCCCAATCCAGACTATTTTGGATTAGCCAAAGGGAAAAATGTGATTTATCTCCACTTGGAGAGTTTCCAACAGTTCCTGCTTGACTATAAACTTAACATAGATGGAACTGAGCATGAAGTCACTCCCTTCCTAAATTCACTCTACCATTCGCAATCAACCCTAGCCTTTTCGAATATCTTTAACCAAGTCAAGGCTGGTAAGACCTCAGATGCGGAAACCATGCTGGAGACTGGTTTGTTTGGACTTGACCAAGGTTCCTTTATGGTCAACTATGGAGGTACCAATACCCAGCAGGCTGCGCCTTTTATCCTATCAAAAAATGGCTACCAATCAAGTGCAGTCTTTCATGGTAACATTGGGACCTTCTGGAACCGAAATACGACCTATAAACAATGGGGTTACCAATGCTTCTTTGATGCTTCCTATTTTACTAAGCAAGACAGTAGCAATTCTTTCCAATATGGTTTAAATGATAAAATCATGATGAAAGATTCTATCCAATATCTAGAGCACCTGCAACAGCCTTTTTATGCTAAGTATATCACGGTATCCAATCACTATCCCTATGCTAGCAATCTAACAGGCGATGAGCTTGGTTTCCCACTGGCTAAAACCAAAGATGAAACAATCAACGGCTACTTCCAAACAGCCAACTATCTGGATAGTGCTATCAAGGCCTTCTTTGACTATCTCAAAGAAAGTGGCCTCTATGAAAAATCCATCATCGTCATCTACGGAGACCATTATGGAATTTCTAACTCCCGCAATCCTGACTTAGCGCCATTGATTGGAAAGACTTCTGAAAACTGGTCGAATTACGACAATGCCATGTTGCAACGAGTGCCTTTTATGGTGGTCATGCCTGGCTATGAAAAAGGACAAATCATCAATACCTACGGTGGGCAAATCGATATCTTACCGACTCTCGAACACCTCCTTGGTATTGAGTCCAATTCCTTCCTTCAAGTCGGCCAAGACCTTCTGTCTCCAGATCATCAAGAAATCGTTGCCTTTCGGACTGCTAATTCCTTCGTCACACCTAAATACACCAGTTATGACGGACGAACCTACTATACTGAAAGTGGTCTTGAAATCAGTAATCTTGATGAACAAGCTCAGACTGAATTAGAAATCGTTCGGCAGGCAGCCAGCCAACAGCTAAAAATCAGCGACCAGATTCAAACTGGTGATTTAATACGTTTCTACCAAGCAGATCATCTTGGAAAAGTTGATACAGAAAGTATTTCTTACCTCAATTCTTTACCAATTCTTCAAAAGATTGAGCAGGAAAAAGGTAGTCAATCAACCAGTCTCTTTAGCCAACGACAAGGTAAGACCAGTACTGACCTTTTCAAGGCACCAAGTTACCAAGAACTCCATCCAGAGTCTGCAGAAACTGAATCAAAATCACAATAAAAGATGCTCTTCCATCGTGGAGGAGCATTTCTTTTTATAAAATAAAATTCAACGAAAATCAAAGAACAAACTAGGAAACTAGCCTCATATTAACTGTGAGATTATAGGTAGAGATGAGATAAATCAGCTTCATCAGATATCTGGAAAATTTGATTTTTTAGAAAAGCCTTTTGTTACAAACTCAATATACTATCAATAAATAATATTATAGAAGCAACAATAATTATAATTTCACCTATCTGCATAATCCTATTTCGAACTCTAAATATATGTTCTATCAAAAATACTTGAAAAAGACACATTATAGGAATTAACGTTTTTGAAATTGAAAAATATCCAAATAAATAAACTATAAACAACAATAATAGAACTATATTATATTTCTTATTCAAAACATTCCTCCCTATATTTTTGATTACCAATCTTAATCATTTACAACTACATTCTAACAAACTATAGAAGCATTTGTCGAATTGAACTTATCAAGCAAGCGACCAACAACCTTATCTTTTTTCTATCTCTAACAATATCCGTGACAGGTAGTAATGATAGCTAAATATAGCAAGACCAAGCAGGAGGATAAGAGCTCCTACTCCCAAGCTGATGGCAAGGACAGGGGAAAGAGACTGAAGCAAGTATACGCTCACAATAGTTGAAATCAATAAGATAGCACTATAAATAATAATCAAAACCATTGTGACTATACCTTTTGAACGATTCACCAGGTCCGTAATGCTACTCCAATTGGTTGACAGATTTTTCATATCTTTAAAATAATGGTGGCAAGAAAGGCTGACACTGGCAAGAACCCATGCCACAAGAAGGTAAATCATCGAAAGGATAGGCAATCCTAAATAAAGGGAAAGACCAAGTAAAGTCAAGATAGGTAAAAAGGACTGGACAGCAAAGATAATCCAAAATTTCACTTTCACATAACGAGCAAAGTCAAAGGGTAAACTCTTCAGAAAATCAACATTTTCCCTCTCCAAGGATAAGGCAATTGAAGGAAGGCTGGTGATATTGTTATTGACAACTGCTATAAACATTCCCACGAAAAACAAGGGTAACCAGTATCGAGGATGAACGTCTGGAACTAACTGAGAATCTCGGATTGTGGAAATCGGACCAATCATCATGAGATAGGGAAGGAACGCACTTGTAAAAAGTACTGTAATCACGCCAGTCCCCTGTCCCAAGAGGGAGAGGTTGTAGCGCAAAACCATGCGGAAAAATCCCTTTTTAGTTCTTGAAATCCCCTCTTTACTGCGACGTTCTTTTTTGACCTTCTCCTCACTGTTAAGCAGAATCACGTCATAAAAATGAGGAAAAACCTTCTTTTTGGTCAGATAAAGCAAGAAAACAGTTAAAGCTATCCAAGCGAGCAGACCCAGTATGGCCTCTGTCGAAAAAGGCTCCACTGCTATTTTGTAAAAGAGATGAAGAGGATAAAGGAGAAATGGAATATCTCTAACTCTGTCAACTATATCTCTAGAAGTCGACTGTAGAAGGAAGACAAATAATAAAGGTATGAGAACCCCAATCCCAATCATCACATTGGCAAAAATAGACTGATACTTTCTAAAAACGGTAGTTTGAGCCAAGAAATGCACTACCCCTACCATCACTAAAGTAACAGAGACAAATAATAAGGCCAAGGACAGCAGCATCAAAGGCAAGCCCAGCCAAAGAGAAGGAGCTAACCTAATGTAGAGGACTAGAAAATAAGCTAGGGTTGGTACAATTCCAGTTAGAGCTGGCAAGAGGACAGACAGTCCTTTAGCGATTATAATCTCTGATTCTTTAAAGGCATAGGGACTATAGGAGGCCAAATCCTTACTCTCATAAAAGACATTGTAAAAGGCAGTGAAAGCCGTTGAAAAGGCAAGCACCAGTAAAATAGCAACCATGGTACTAAAAAGACTTGGCATTTCCTCAAAAGGAAAATGAAAGGCTATATTTATAAACAAAAGTAGCATCAAGAGGCTAGAAAAAATGTAAGAACTTAGGACTCTAGCGGAAACATTTACTTTTTTCCCAGGGTTCTTAGCCTGCTTCTTTCGTAGGTTAGCCAGATTCGCTTCTTTAGATGAATAGAGGATATTGATATCAACTAATTTTTTAATGACCTTGAAACGCATCTTCACCCTCCTCTTTTCTACCAGCAAGGCTAAGGTAGATACTTTCCAAAGACTGGTCTGGGTGGTCTTTTCTCAAGTCCTCTACACTACCACAATAAATCAAATGCCCCTTTTTCAAGATTGCAATCCGATCACAGACTTGCTCAGCTACCTCGAGGACATGGGTTGAAAACAAGACTGTCTTACCTTTTTGTGCATGTTCCTTCATCATTTGCTTCAAATCAAAGGCAGCCTGGGGATCCAAACCAGTCAAGGGTTCGTCCAAGACCCAAATATCAGGATCAGACAAGAGTGCCCCGATGACAAAGACTTTCTGACGCATTCCGTGAGAAAGGGTTTCAATAACCTGATAACGGTTTTCAGCAAAATCAAAAACCTTCAATAGCCTATCTAGACTAGCCTCCAAGTCAGAGCTGCTCAAATCATAGGATGAAGCAATCAATTCCCAAAATTCATTGGCCGTTAAACGTAAAAATAAGTCAGGCGAGTCTGCAACGTAGCCAATCTTTCGTTTGATAGCCAAGCGATTTTCCGATAAATCCTGACCGTCTACCAAAATACGACCACTGCTGGGCGAAATAATACTGACTAAGGATTTTATAGTAGTCGATTTTCCAGCCCCATTATGGCCAATCAAGCCCATAATCTCCCCATTCTCAATCTGCAAATTGAGATTGCTCAAGGCCTCTTTATCACCATACACCTTACTAACATTTTGAAATTCAATCATGAGAAATCTCCTCTCTTTATCTATGTAATTTACTATAATTATAGCGCTTTCATTTTAAAAATCAACATTTTATATAAAATAGTCAAAAACTTATTATTCAGTTTTACGCAAACGTTTGAGCTAACCGATACTTTATGATAGAATAAAGAACAAGATTGACAAGTAAGAGGAAACATCATGCAAAATCAAACACTCATGCAATACTTTGAATGGTATCTGCCCCACGACGGCCAGCACTGGACGCGTCTAGCTGAAGATACTCCACACCTAGCCGATCTCGGTATCAGCCATGTCTGGATGCCACCAGCTTTTAAAGCTACCAACGAAAAAGATGTAGGCTATGGGGTCTATGACCTATTTGACCTTGGTGAGTTCAACCAGAAAGGGACTGTCCGCACCAAGTATGGTTTCAAAGAAGACTATCTTCAAGCCATTCAAGCACTAAAAGCACATGGGATCCAGCCTATGGCCGATGTGGTACTCAATCACAAGGCTGCTGCCGATCACATGGAAGCCTTTCAAGTCATCGAAGTGGATCCGGTTGACCGTACAGTCGAGCTCGGAGAACCCTTCACCATCAATGGCTGGACTAGCTTTACCTTCGATGGTCGCCAAGATACCTATAATGACTTTCACTGGCACTGGTACCACTTCACAGGTACAGACTACGATGCTAAACGCCGTAAATCAGGAATTTATCTGATTCAAGGAGACAACAAGGGCTGGGCCAACGAGGAATTGGTCGATAATGAAAATGGTAACTACGACTACCTCATGTATGCCGACCTAGACTTTAAACATCCTGAAGTCATCCAAAATATCTATGACTGGGCTGACTGGTTCATGGAAACGACTGGTGTAGCTGGTTTTCGCTTGGATGCTGTTAAACACATCGATTCCTTCTTTATGCGCAATTTCATCCGCGATATGAAGGAAAAATACGGTGAGGATTTCTATGTTTTTGGTGAATTCTGGAATCCTGACAAAGAAGCCAATCTGGACTATCTTGAAAAAACGGAAGAACGCTTTGACCTAGTCGATGTTCGTCTCCACCAGAATCTCTTTGATGCTAGCCGAGCTGGTTCTAACTACGACCTTCGTGGCATTTTCACGGATAGCTTGGTTGAACTCAAGCCCGACAAGGCTGTAACCTTTGTCGACAACCATGATACTCAAAGAGGACAAGCCCTTGAGTCAACTGTTGAAGAATGGTTCAAACCAGCAGCCTATGCACTCATTCTGCTACGCCAAAATGGACTGCCATGTGTCTTTTACGGAGACTACTATGGTATTTCAGGGCAGTATGCTCAACAAGATTTCAAAGAAGTCCTTGACCTCCTCCTAGCCATCCGAAAAGATTTGGCCTATGGAGAACAAACAGACTACTTTGATGACGCAAACTGTATCGGTTGGGTACGTTCAGGTGCTGAAAATCAATCCCCAATAGCAGTCTTGATTTCAAATGACCAAGAAAACAGCAAATCAATGTTTGTCGGCCAAGAATGGGCTAACCAAACCTTTGTAGATTTACTCGAAAACCACCAAGGTCAAGTTACAATTGATGAGGAAGGTTATGGACAATTTCCAGTCTCAGCTGCTTCGGTAAGTGTCTGGGCAGCTAATACTATTTAATAGCTCATAATATTCAAGCCAGATCCAAACGGATTTGGCTTTTTTGCATTCACAAAAAGACCTATCCAAATGGATAGATCTTTTTACTCAATGAAAATCAAAGAGCAAACTAGGAAGCTAGTCGCAGGTTGCTAAAAACACAGTTTTGAGGTTGTAGATAAGACTGACGAAGTCAGTTACCTATACCTACGGCAAGGCGAAGCTGACATTGTTTGAAATTGATTTTCGAAGAGTATTACTTGATTACAATTTACCTGCTACTGCATCCAACAATTCTTGGATCTTAGCTTGGTTGCTTCCTCCTGCCATGGCCATGTCTGGTTTACCACCACCACGTCCATCGACGATTGGTGCCAATTCTTTGACAAGGTTTCCTGCATGAAGGTCTTTTGTCTTACTTGCTACAAGGACATTGACCTTGTCACCGATAGCAGCAACTAGGACAAGAAGATCAGAGTAGTCTTTTTGTTTCCAGTTATCCGCAAAAGTACGAAGGGCACCAGCGTCAGATACAGATACTTGACTAGCAATGTAACGGTGACCGTTGACTTCCTTCACATCCTTGAAGATGTCGCCTGCAGCTGCAGCTGCGGCCTTTTCTTTCAATTCAGCATTTTCTTTTTGCAATTGACGAAGTTGTTCTTGAAGTCCTTCTACCTTGTGAGGTACTTCCTTGACTTGAGGTGCTTTCAATGTTGCTGCGACTGCTTTAAGAGCATCTTCTTGTTCACGGTAGGCTTCAAAGGCTTCCTTACCAGTCACTGCCAAGATACGGCGAGTTCCTGATCCAATCCCTTCTTCTTTGACAATCTTGAAGAGACCAATTTCAGAAGTGTTACCAACGTGGGTACCACCACAAAGCTCGATAGAGTAGTCACCGATAGTAACAACACGGACTTCTTTTCCGTATTTCTCACCAAAGAGAGCCATAGCTCCCATTTCCTTGGCAGTGTCAATATCTGTTTCAACTGTCTTAACTTCAAGTGCTTCCCAGATTTTCTCGTTGACTTGCTGTTCAATCGCACGCAATTCTTCAGGAGTTACGGCTTGGAAGTGCGTAAAGTCAAAGCGAAGGAATTCGACTTCGTTAAGAGATCCTGCTTGTGTTGCGTGGTTTCCAAGGATGTTGTGAAGAGCAGCGTGAAGCAAGTGAGTCGCAGTGTGGTTTTTCATAACACGGTGACGACGATTTGTATCAATTGCCAAGGTATATTCTTGGTTCAAAGCAAGCGGTGCAAGAACGTCAACCGTGTGAAGAGCTTGTCCATTTGGAGCTTTTTGAACATTGGTCACAGCAGCCACGACCTTACCTGACGCATCCAAGATTTGTCCATGGTCAGCAACCTGTCCACCCATTTCAGCGTAGAATGGCGTTTCCGCAAAGATAAGAGAGGCAGTTCCTTCAGACACAGCTTCTACTTCTGCATTATCAGCCACGATAGCCACCAATTTAGAAGACAATTGGCTAGCATTGTAGTTGAAGACACTTTCTACAGTGATGTTTTGAAGAGTTTCATTTTGCATACCCATTGAGCCACCCTTAACAGCTGATGCACGCGCGCGTTCTTGCTGTTCTTTCATGGCTGCTTCAAATCCTTCACGGTCTACAGTCATGCCAGCTTCTTCAGCGATTTCTTCAGTCAATTCAACTGGGAATCCATAAGTGTCATAAAGTTTGAATACATCTGAACCAGCAATGACAGATTGGCCTTTTTCTTTCAAGTCAGCTACAATGCCTTGGGCAAAGTGTTGACCTGAGTGAAGGGTACGAGCAAATGATTCTTCTTCGCTCTTAACGATTTTTTCGATAAAGTCACGTTTTTCAAGCACTTCTGGGTAGTAGCTTTCCATGATTTTACCAACAGTTGGAACGAGTTTGTAAAGGAAAGGCTCGTTGATTCCCAATTTTTGACCATGCATAGAAGCACGACGGAGCAAACGACGAAGGACATAACCACGACCTTCATTTCCTGGAAGGGCACCATCACCGATAGCAAATGAAAGTGAACGGATGTGGTCAGCGATAACCTTAAAGCTCATGTTATCGCCATCTTGGTCATAAACCTTACCAGACAATTTCTCCACTTCACGGATGATCGGCATGAAGAGGTCCGTTTCAAAGTTGGTCTTAGCCCCTTGGATAACGGCCACCAAACGCTCCAAACCAGCGCCCGTATCAATATTCTTGTGTGGCAATTCCTTGTATTCGCTACGAGGAACGGAAGGGTCTGCGTTAAATTGTGACAAAACGATGTTCCAGATTTCGATATAACGGTCGTTTTCGATATCTTCTGCAAGAAGGCGAAGACCGATATTTTCTGGGTCAAAAGCTTCTCCACGGTCAAAGAAAATCTCTGTGTCCGGTCCAGAAGGTCCCGCACCGATTTCCCAAAAGTTGTCCTCGATTGGAATCAAGTGACTTGGATCCACTCCCACTTCAATCCAGCGGTTGTATGAATCTTTATCATCTGGATAGTAGGTCATGTAAAGTTTCTCAGCTGGGAAGTCAAACCATTCTGGGCTGGTCAAAAGCTCATAAGCCCAAGTGATGGCTTCGTCACGGAAGTAATCTCCGATTGAGAAGTTCCCCAACATTTCAAACATGGTATGGTGACGCGCAGTCTTCCCTACGTTTTCGATGTCGTTGGTACGGATAGCCTTTTGGGCATTGGTAATACGTGGATTTTCAGGGATAATGGTCCCGTCAAAGTATTTCTTAAGGGTTGCTACCCCAGAGTTGATCCACAAAAGTGTAGGGTCATTTACAGGAACCAAGCTCACTGATGGTTCTACTGAGTGACCTTTGGTCGCCCAGAAATCAAGCCACATTTGGCGTACTTGTGCACTAGATAGTTGTTTCATATTGTCTCCTTATTTACTTGTTTAATGTGATTGGCTTTCCAGCATCTCCACATAGTCAATCGCGACACAGAGGGAAATGACTAGATCTGCATAAGCGTCCTCAAGGACCGTTACATTATAGGTAGATGTCAGATGGAAGAGTTCTTTCTTGATTTCCGCAATCAGCTGATCGCGATCATCCAGCAATTTGAAATTCAAATCCCAGATATTGCCCTCGATACGAAGCCCCAGATTATCAAACTCATACTTATCTCGCCAGAAGGTCAACTTCTTGCGAATGACAAAACTCGAGCCATCCCGAAGCTGAATCTCAAAACGAGGAAGCAAGGTCAAGATTTCTTTACTGATCTGACTAACTTGTTCACCAGTCGCATCATAGATGGTAAAAGTTTTGGGAATCTTAAAAAAATGATCCCTCTACCTGATAGGCGATTTCTCCCCTGTCATCCTTGATAGCGAAGCGTTCGCCTCCAAGACGAAACTTTTGTTTGACAAGAAATGTTTTCATCAACACCTCCAAAAATTAAAAGACAAGCTCATATCACGAAGGGCGAAAAACCGCGGTACCACCTTCATTCAATGAACTTGTCATTCTCTTATTCTTATGCAATTGTATGATTGAGTAGCATGACTTTCTAGCTTAGATGGCTCGCAGCACCGCCATTTCTCTGGACTAAGGCAACTGAAAATCAATTCTCAACTCTCTTATTATATCGTTTTTTTAAGCTTGCGTCAACTGGAAATCATCTTAACTAATAGTAGTGAGGTAGGAGTGAAGACCTTTTAAAAATTTAACTACTAGTTTCGAAATGTAAGTAGTAATATTTAATTTATTTCTAAAACCTTTCTATCTAGCATAGCCCTCCAGCGCTGTTTAGTATGTACCCCCTATACTGATAAGATTCCACTCAGAGTAGCTTATCTTGAACAATTTTGGGGATTTTGTGTCTTCGTCATACACTACGAGATAGTGCCCTTCATCATTCCAAAACTTGCCCAATACCTCAGCGTCTTTCAGTTCCACTTTCTGGTTCATATAGTCGCTTTTATACTCAATTTGTGGTGCATCTTTTACCCCAGCAGTAGAAAAACTACTACCAATAAAGATAAAAGCATAAAACAGCACCACAGCAATTCCCAAGAATTTAAAGATTTTATAATTTGTATTATTGTTTTCCATGTTAGTATATTCCTTTTCTTTCTGTTTTGTGTTTTCTTAAATCCAAAGGGGGAAAAATACTCCCTTATCCCACTAGATCATTAAGCTAACTTTTTCAATCACTTCTTGGATCTCATCTAGCGATACTAGAAACCATTCTTTAGGGACAAAGCTCTCTCCATTTGGTGCTATTAATTCCATATCTAACTGCTTGTCTGCAAAATAATGATGAAGAGTCGTTTCTAATTTTCGAGCGCTGAAATTTTGAACCTCAAAACTAGCTACTAAACGGACAGGAGCATAAAGATAGGTTCCTTCTCTTTCTGCATTTGCTAACCGTTTTTCAATTCGATCCTGTGTAAAACCGATTTTATAGAGATTACGGATGTTGGCAATTTGAGGATGGCTACTCAAGGATTTTACTACATAGATATATCCAGTTGTAATTCGTTCGCTTGGACTGATACCAGTCATCACATCTTCTATCAATTCTGTTACCATTCGTCCATGGCGCGTTCTATCGTGCAGATTAGATACAAAAGAGCGGAGTAAGGCCTTCTTATTTTCTGTACCATTTTCATATACGAGATGAAGTTCAGCATTAGTATAACCATTCTTATCAGTGAAGTCTTCTCCTTTAGAAACAACATAAACCATTACTCCATTATCCACATAGAACATATCAGGTTTAATTTCTTTTTCTTTTATCACATCAGACTTTCTGACTTGACGACGACCTTCACTAATTTCATCATGAACACGAGTAAATAATCCCTGATAATCTTCAAAATTTCCCATCCGTTTACGTGTTCGTGTTTTATCCCGCGCTTGAATCGTTCGTTTATAACGTGAGACATCAAATAAAGATTTCTCAGCACTATTCACTGACTCAAACAATTCATCTGATAAAATATCTGTTAAACTAGCAGGACTTGAAATAGGGGGCTCGGACTCAACTATATCTATTTTTAGTAGCCCAAATTCATCATAAGGTTCTAACTTTCGGATGCTATCAGGAGATTTTCTAATACCATTCAATCGAGAAAATAAACTGCGTTCTTTAATATTTCTAGACTTTTGTGGCTCTTGCCCATTATTTTCTCTCACCCAATCTATGATTTCTAAAAATTTCTCCACTTCGTGATCTATAACTATTTTTTTCATAGGTTTTAAAGGAGCTATTAAATGTTCAAAATCAGAATCATTAAAAATGTCATTTAAGTTTTTGAAATCATTCATTACCGCTCTCCATCTTCAGCTTCATCTGAGACAATTGTAACAAAGCATACGCAAGTCTCTGTTCGTACTTATCGTGACTTGATTTATCTGGATGACGACCATTTTCATTTAAAAATTGCTTAATTTGAGGATAAAGAATTAACAGTTCTTCTTCAGAAAACTCCATCTTCTGACCATCCATATAGTCTTGTATTAGACGCAGAGTCGGAGCATCAATTTCACGTGATATAACTTCGTAAGCTCTCTGGAAAGGATTAATCTGATCAATTAAATCAATAGATAACTCATCAATATTCACAAATTTATCTGCCATTTTTAGAAAGTCTGTTTGCCCTACTCCCTCTTTCCGTTCAGCTGATTGAACTACCGATTGACTAATAAACTGTTGACGAACTTCTTCAACTTCAGCCCCACTTAAGTCAGGATAGATTTGTTTAATGATGGCTGGAATCATCTGCTTATTAATGACTTCTGCATCCGTTCCCGCAGCAATTGCAGTTTGGATACGCGGTTCTTGCAATATACTAGCACGTAAGTCATTCAAATCATTTTCTATGATATCCTTTGTTCTCTGTGTACTAGGCTCTTTTAAGCCTTTAACGAATATTTCGGCACCAGAAGATTTCTGGTCTTCTCGGTCTTTTCGTTTGAACTTGAAATTTGGCGCTAAAACAGACTCCATCAATAGACTAGCTGTAATGGCCTTCATAACATTATTCACAGCAAAGAAAACTTCATCATCTTGAGCATCTGGTTGAGAAATGAGATTGGTAAATTGAGCGTGTGACTTATTGGAACTATCGCGTGTTACTCGACCTATAATCTGAACAATTTCTGTTAGCGACTGACGATAGCCAATCGTCAAAGCATACTCAGCATAAGGCCAGTCAAAACCTTCTTTAGCCATACCAAGTGCGATAATGATATCGAGATCATCTAAACTGGTCATTTTGTTTAGGTAATCCTGTACTTTTTCACGTCCTTCTTCTGTGACAAGGTCTGCAACTTTCAATACACGACCTGTTTCCTCAGTAACTAACCATAATCCAGTCTTAGGATCTGGAACTGCTTGCCCTAGTTCATCTAAAATTCGGTCAACTTCATCATACTTATCCTTGGTTGATTCACCTGAGTTTACATTGGGAATATGAATGATAGTTTTCTTACTCGTGTCCAGTACTTCGTGCAAGGCATCTGTGTAACGACCACGATAAAAGTTATAACCCATGGCAAAACTTTTCAGATATTTGTACCCCTCCAACTGTTCATAATAAGTATAGGATACCTTATCAAATTTTTGCTCATCTTCAGGTGCCAAAATGGGTACAGAATCTCCACGGAAATAAGACCCTGTCATAGCTACTACATGGGCTGTTGAATTGGCTAATATGTTTCTTAAGGCATTTCCTAAAACTGAATTATCATCTTGAGATACATGATGAAATTCATCGATAGCTAGAAGAACATCATTAAAATCACTATCAGCTAGCTGTTCAAAGGCAAAACGCAAGGTGGCATGCGTACAGATTAAAGCTCTATCATCAGGAGACTCTGAATGCATAAAGTCTACAAACTGTTTTACCTTACTTTTACTGCTCCCTTGTTCAGTCAAATTATTTTTGGGAAGAACTTCCCAATCCCAGTAAAAACCATAATCTGTCAATTTTGTTGAACGAAACGATTTTCCAATAGATCTTTCTGGAACAGCTATAATAGCTTTTTTCAGACCTTGAGCATGTAATTTATCAAGAGCAATAAACATCAAAGCTCTCGACTTACCAGATGCAGGAGGCGCCTTAATCAATAAGTGTTGAGAAGTTCTCTTAGCATATACCCGCTCCTGCATTTCACGCATACCAAGTGCATTATTTGATTGACTAGCACCTGTACCATTGTAATTAATTTCAAATATATTTGAGGTCATTTCGCTTCCTTTTCTGTCATTTCTTTATACAGGTTCAATAAGACACTGAGCCTTTCTTCATCTGATTCAAAAGGCTTTTGCTGGTAGGCACGTTCTACGATACCATCAATTTTTTCATGTGCTTGACGAAGACGTTCGTTCATCGGTTTATTGGCTCCACCGTACAATTCAGCCAAGGTTCCACCTTCTTCTTCTCGAACATCTAGCATTTCAAAAACAGCTTCTTCAAGCATATTTTTCCGACTATCTGAAAGTTCTGGGATTGGGAATGTATTATAAACCAGTCCAGCTGAATAACTATATCGAGTTTCTAATTTCCCACCGATCGCTTGAAACCATTTTATATGCATTTTAGAAACAAGACATCCAAGTAGCCAAATTGGAGTATCATACACAATATAGCAACGATTTGAAATAATTGTATCGTCTCCCACAAATCCCATTGGTATATAATCTCTATCTTCTGAAGTAACAGCAGGAACTAACAGTTGAAACTTCCCTTCTATTTTCCCCTTAGAAAACATATCATCCCATTCACCACGTTGAACAAATTTCCATGGTGTGGATGCAGTTTCTCTTGTTCCAGCAGCCTTAGAATTCAGGCGTTCTTGCCTTACATTTTCAAATAATTGATGGAATTCCTGGATCTTATCTAATTTAGTATATTCATCTTGATCAATCCAAATAGTATATCTAAAATTTCCATTGATATACTCATCTGCTCCAATATACTTTTTAAAATACACTTCAGTTTCAGGATATCTTTGAACTAATTGATTTTTATCATCATTTGTCAGTATTAGATATTTACTTCTTGGCATATTCCCAAAGACTATTTTTGGAAAATTATTTAACTTCTCTGAATCATTGTGATTAGATACAATAATATCATCTGCAAAAGCTAGATAGGGATTTATATTCTTTCCATAACTCTCTCCCTTATCACTATATATAATTCTTTTCTTATCATTTTTATTTGAAAATCCAATGATAGTAACTGTAACCCCTGCATTATGGGCCGCGCTATTATTCCATTTAAACGATTGATATGCAAAGGAAATTTGGCCATATTGTAGAAGAACACTCCACAAAATTGAAACTTGCTCACCTTGATTTATTGAATTTGTTGTTACAAAAGCATATTGAGCATTTTTACCATAAATAAGGTGAGTTGCCTTATAAAACCATCCCGAAATATAATCTAATTTTTTAGAAGAAATTTCTGAACAAATCACATTTTCTAGTTCCTTCTTTTGTTCCAAGGTCATTTTTTTAGAGCCTATATACGGCGGATTCCCAAATATATAAACTTCATCATCTGCCTTAGCATTCAAAACAGTTGTCCAGTCAATTCTTAGGGCATTCCCACAAACGATATTCCCAGCTTCTCTTAAGGGGAGTAGCCTTGGATGGACATCAGCAAGTGCTTCTTCCATCTCCACATTCATCTGGTGTTCCGCTATATACAAGGATAACCTTGCTACTTCATGAGCGAAATCATCCAATTCAATTCCTGAAAATTGGGATAGAGAAATCTTAGATGCATCAGCAATCAATTCTCCTTGATAAACAGCTTTTTCATTTAAGGATTCACGAATTTCACGCTGTTTGATTAAGATATTAATTTCTAAACGACGAAGTTCTTTATAAGTAATGATGAGGAAATTTCCAGAACCACAAGCAGGGTCTAAAAACTTGATAGAGGCCATACGAGTGAGCAACTCTTCTAACTTAGGTAAGATTTGTCGCAATTCCTTGCGACGATGTTCCTCGCTAAAGTCACCACCTCCTATATAGTAGTCAGCTCGTTCTTCTAATTCCGTAAATGCTGCTCGTAAATTATCTAAAAACAGTGGTTTGATGACCTTCATAATATTGGGCACGCTAGTATAGTGCATACCCGATGTTGATCTTGCTTCTGCATTTGCCACGGTTTGAATCATGGAGCCCAAAATATCTGGATTGATTTCATTCCAGTTTAGCAATTCCCCTGCTTCAATGAGTAATTGACGAGTTCTTTTATTGAAAATAAGGTCATGATGTGGCTCTGAAAAAAGCTTACCATTTACATAGGGAAAATCTGATAACCACGACTCCAAATCCTGACGACTAAATTCAGGCATATCTAAAACAGTAAATAGTTTTCTAACACACTCATTCAAGTCAGAACCATCTTCAGATGTCCTCATCTTAATAACATTTGTGAAAGCTCCCTTGGAGATGATATTTGTATCTTCTGCAAATAGTAGAAAAAGAACACGAATCAAAAATAGATTAAATGATTTACCGTCAGTTTCAGTAATGGCAAGTTCAGGATTGATAGAAATTAGTTCATCATAAAGTTTGGTGAAACGCTCTGCCGCTTTTACATCAGCAGGGTTTTCCTTATCATAATCAATCTTTTCAATACCATTCCAAGGTAAGAAGAAATCACAATGGGCTGGTAAATCATTAAAAGAAATTGCTAGAGTCAGTCCTGTCTGTGTATCCTTTGCATATAATTCTTGAAAATCTGTTGTAATAATAAATCGAGATTTACGAACCTGACCATCCAACTCTTTATCAATCTCAGTCAGAGCAAGTAATGGCTGATTTTCAACTTTACGAAAATACAATCTGTTTTTTATTATAAAATCATCAGATGCCACTTTACTTGCTCTTGTTATGGTCGTTTTAGTAATGTCAAACAATGAAACAAAATCAATAATGAATGTCGATTTATTAAGATTCTCTACTAAAACCTTGGTTCTATCCTCAATCTCAGTGATATTTAATAACTTTTTAGCCATTAGATACCTCCAAGAAACGCAAAAAGCCTACTGGATTTTCAGTAGGTTTCAATCTATATTTTTTGCATTTTTTTATTAGGTTATATATATATATATATGCATTTGCGTAGTCTGACTCATTTTGAACTCCTTTGGAATTAAATTTTCAGAGATGCTGTAAACAATACTAATAACTCTCACCCTAAAACTATTATACCATGATTTCTATTTTTTCTAAAAAACGAACCAGCTGACTGATTCGTTTTCATCCGTTTAGCTCCTACTTCCGATACATTTTAAATTGTAGGAAGAGGTCGCTGTATTTGCCTGTCCATTTATGGTTAAATTTCTCGTAAACTTCTAGGTGTTTCATGGTTTCAGCATCTGGATAGAAGGCCTTGTCTTCTTTTTTCTCCTCTGGGAGCAGTTCCTTAGCTGGTAGGTTTGGTGTTGAATAACCGACATACTCTGCATTTTTAAGAGCATTTTCGGGTTGCAACATAAAGTTGATAAAGGCATAGGCGGCATCTTGGTTTTTAACTGTTTTGGGAATGACCATATTGTCAAACCAAAGGTTGCTGGCCTCAGTCGGAACCACATAGCGTAGATTTTCATTTTTTTCTAACATTTGGCTAGCTTCACCAGAGAAGGTCACACCGATTGCAGCATTATTCTGAATCATGTAACCCTTCATCTCGTCCGCCACAATAGCCTTGATATTTGGAGTCAACTTGTAGAGCTTGTCCACTGTCTCTTCCAACTGCTGGCTATTCTTGGAGTTGAGGCTGTAGCCGAGGGAATTGAGTCCCAGTCCCAATACCTCACGCGCTCCATCAAAGAGCATGATAGAGTTCTTATACTCTGGTTTCCAGAGGTCATCCCAATGTTCAGGCGCTTCCTCTACCATGGTTTCATTGTAGACAATTCCCAGGGTTCCCCAGAAGTAAGGGATAGAGAATTTATTACCTGGGTCAAAGGACTGGTTGAGGAACTCTGGTCCGATATTTTCAAGACCTTCAAGTTTTGAATAGTCAAGCGGTACCAAGAGGTCTTCGTCCTTCATCTTGTTGATCATGTATTCACTAGGAATGGCAATATCGTAGGTCGTTCCACCCTGCTTAATCTTGGTATACATGGCTTCGTTGGAGTCAAAGGTCTCGTACTGGACTTGGATGCCTGTTTCTTCTGTGAATTGCTCCAAGAGTTCTGGATCGATATAGTCTCCCCAGTTGTAGATAACCAATTTTTGACTATCTCGGCTATTGATTTTACTGTCTAGATGCGTCGCAATTCCCCATAAGACCAGAATAATGGCTACAATTCCTGCTAAAAATGAATAGAGTTTTTTCATGCTTGCTCCTCCTTCTCACGTGAGATAAAGTAATATCCAACAACTAGGATAATACTAAAGAGAAAGACGAGGGCAGACAGGGCATTGATTTCTAGCGAAATCCCCTTACGAGCACGAGAGTAAATCTCGACCGAGAGGGTTGAAAAGCCATTTCCCGTTACAAAAAAGGTCACAGCAAAGTCATCTAGCGAATAGGTGAAGGCCATGAAATAACCTGCAATGATAGACGGAGTCAGGTAAGGAAGCATGATTTCCTTGAACATCTGAAATTGACTGGCACCAAGGTCATAGGCCGCATGAATCATATCGCCATTCATTTCCTTGAGACGAGGCAAGACCATTAAGACCACGATAGGAATCGAGAAGGCCACGTGACTAGATAGAACAGTCAAAAAGCCAAGTGAAAACTTGAGTTGGGTAAAGAGAATCAAGAAGCTGGCACCAATCATAACATCAGGCGCAACCATGAGGATATTATTGAGTGATAGAAAGGCTTCTTGGTATTTCTTACGAGACTGGTAGATATAAATAGCTCCAAAAGTCCCGATAATGGTCGCTATCAAAGCTGATAAAAAGGCCAAGAAAAAGGTCTGAGTCACAATCAACATGAGACGACCATCACCAAACATGGTTTTAAAATGGCTCAAGCTAAAGCCTGTAAAGCTATTCATGTCGTTTCCTGCATTAAAGGCGTAACCAATCAAGTAAAAAATCGGCAGGTAGAGGACAAGAAAGACCAATCCCAGATAAAGGTTGGCAAATTTTTTCATCGTTCTCTCCTTTCCTTGGTCACCCACATGGTGATGAACATGGTCAGAATGAGAATCACACCGATGGTAGAACCCATACCGTAGTTGTCATTTGTCAGGAAGTTCTGCTCAATAGCCGTTCCCAGCGTAATAACGCGGTTCCCACCAATCAAACGGGTCAGCATGAAGAGACTCAAGCTTGGAATAAAGACAGATTGAACCCCACTTCGTACCCCATTCATCGATAGAGGGAAGATGACATGGCGGAAGGTCTCCCACTTGGTCGCACCAAGGTCATAGCTGGCATTGATGAGATTGTTATCCATATCGTCCAAGACATTGAAAATGGGCAAAATCATAAAAGGAAGCTCGATGTAGCTTGCAACAAAGATAAAGGAGAAATCGGTAAAGAGCAACTGCTGTGAACCGATTCCGATAAATTCCAAGAATTGGTTAATAGAGCCATTCTGACCAAAAATCCCAATAAAGGCATAGGCCTTAAGAAGAAGGTTGATCCAGGTGGGCAGAATAATCAGCATAAGCCATAGTTGACGGTGCTTGAGACGGGTCAAAAATAGGGCTGTTGGATAGCTGATAAGGAGGGTTACAAAGGTCACAATTCCTGCATAGAGTACAGAGTTGAAACTCATTTTTAGGTAGGTCAAGTTTTGTGACGCAAAGTAAGATTTATAGTTTTCTAAACTGAATTGTCCTTCAATATTGAAAAAGGATTGACCGAAAATCAAGACCAAGGGTGCCAATACAAAGAGGACAATCCAAAGCATGTAGGGCACTACAAAGAGTTTAGAGCTTGTTTTCTTCATCTCTTTCCTCCTCGATTGCATTGATCAGACCTGCTTCTTGCTCTTCGATTTCCACGTATTCTTCGATACGGGCATCGAACTCTTCTTCGGTTTCGTTGAGACGCATGATGTGGATGTCTTCTGGCTCAAAGTCCAAACCGATTTCCTCACCCACGATGGCCTTACGGGTTGAGTGGATCATCCATTCATTTCCAAGTTCGTCATAGGCGATGATTTCATAGTGTACCCCACGGAAGAGCTGAGTATCCACCTTAACTTGGAGCTTGCCTTCTTCAGGAAGGGTAATCCGTAAGTCCTCTGGACGAATCACGACCTCAACAGGTTCATTCGGCTTCATCCCACCATCGACCGCTTCAAAGCGTTTGCCGTTAAACTCAACCAAGTAGTCCTCAATCATGGTACCTGGCAAGATATTTGACTCACCGATAAAGGTGGCAACAAAGTGGTTAATTGGCTCATCGTAGATGTCCACAGGCGTTCCAGACTGGACAATCTCGCCATCATTCATAACGAAAATCCAGTCACTCATGGCCAGGGCTTCTTCCTGATCGTGAGTGACAAAGACAAAGGTAATGCCCAATCGTTGTTGCAGTTCCCGCAATTCGTACTGCATATCTGTTCTTAATTTCAAGTCCAGCGCTGACAAAGGTTCGTCCAACAAAACCACACGAGGTTGGTTGATAATGGCACGGGCAATAGCCACACGCTGGCGTTGTCCTCCTGAGAGTTTACGAATGGAACGTTTTTCGTAACCTTCCAACTGAACCATCTTGAGAACTTCCGCTACGCGTTGCTCGATTTCTTTCTTGTCAATTTTACGCAAGCGGAGCGGAAAGGCAACATTTTCAAACACATTCATGTGTGGAAACAAGGCATAGGATTGGAAGACCGTATGGACGTCTCGCTTGTTGGTTGGGATGTCATTGATTCGGACACCGTCCAGTAAAATATCTCCTGTCGTCGCATCCAGTAAACCTGCAATGATGTTAAGGATAGTTGATTTTCCTGACCCAGATGCGCCTAGAAGGGTGTAGAATTTCCCTTCTTCCAACTCAAAGTTGATGTCTTTGAGAACCTTGGTGTTGCTGTCTTCAAAAACTTTAGAGACGTTTTTGAATTCAATAATTGGTTTTTTCAATTGTCATTTATTCCTTCTTTTCCATAGATTAACAGATCAGGGCTCTGTCAAGCCGCTACTACCTCGTGTAGGAGATTGAACTGCCTACATTCTTCTGCACTGACGATAGGCTTTCACCCCCTTTCCATAACATAGCAGCAGCTTTTCAACTACAGCTTCCTACTTGCTTTCACCTAAAATACGGACTTCTCTCTCAAGAGTGACGCCAGAGTGTTCCTTGACTTTTTCGATAACAGACTCAATCAAGTCCTCGTAGTCTTTAGCCGTTCCGTCAGCAACATTAATCATAAAACCTGCGTGTTTTTCTGATACTTCAACACCACCGACACGATAGCCTTTCAAGCCAGCTTCTGAAATTAATTGACCTGCAAAATGCCCTACTGGACGCTTAAAGACCGAACCACAAGATGGATATTCTAAAGGTTGCTTGAGTTCACGTAGATGCGTCAAGCGATCCATTTCTTGCTTGATAACCTGATGGTTTCCTGGAGCAAGGGCAAATTTAGCTGACAAGACAACTGCACCAGACTCTTGAATGGCTGAGTGACGGTAACCAAAAGCCAAGTCCTTGACAGACAGGGTCTCGATTTCTCCATCCTTGGTCAAGACCTTACAAGACTGCAAGATGTGGGCAATCTCGCCACCATAGGCACCGGCATTCATAAAGACAGCACCGCCAACGCTTCCTGGAATGCCACAAGCAAACTCAAAACCAGTCAAACTATGACGAAGCGCAATGCGAGTTGTTTCAATCAAGTTAGCACCAGCTTCAGCTTCAATGGTATAGCCATCAACGGAAACATTATTGAGCTTGTCACACAAGATGACAAATCCACGAATTCCACCATCACGAACGATGATGTTGCTGGCATTTCCAAGAACCATCCAAGGAATACTTTCTTGATTGGCAAATTTGACAACGCGAGCCAACTCAAAACGATTTCGTGGAAAGACCAAATAATCGGCCTCTCCACCTACTTTTGTATAACTATAAGCATGCAAGGGTTCCTTGAAACGGATATCAATCCCTTCTAAGATTTCAATCATTTTTTCTTTTACTGACATGACACTCTTCCTTTTACAAAATTCATTCCATTATACCATTTTTAAGACCATTTGACGACCCTAAAAAATCTTGGGCTTATTTTAAACAAAAAAGAGGTTTCCCCCTTTTTCTTATGATTTTTTGCAAAAGACTGCCTTTGTTCCATAGGCAAGCAGAACAAGTTCAAGTGCTAGGACCACTTCAACCAAGACTGGATTGGTCAACCAGCCAACTTGGGCAAGAGATGGTGCCAGGTCAAAGAAGGCATGTAGTCCATAGGCCGCTAGGAGATAAATCCATTTCTTCTGGCGAACAGCTTGGTAAACCCAAACAGTCAAGAGTAATTGGAAACCTAGGGCCAAGATTCGCTCAAAACCAAGCAAATAAATCTGCCAGACTGATAGCGACTGAATAGTTTTCAACATATTTTCAGACAGCAATTGCATGACCTGTGGATTCTGAGTTTGAACTGCTGAGAGAACGATGTAGAGATTAATCAAACTAGTAAGACCTAGGAAAATCAACTCCAAGCCACCATGCCCCAATCCATAAGCCAAGGCATCTGCCTTTTCCAAACTTCTCTTTTTCTCCAACCATTTGAAGAAAATAAGACGAGCAGTTTCCTCAAAAAATGCTGCCATGGCTAGGCCATAGATGATATAGACAAGCGGATGGTCTTGCAAGAGGGCAATACTACCGTCTTTTTGAGGATGTAAAACCAAGATATGCACCAGTTTTTCTAAAATCTGTGAAGAGACAAAGAAAGCAACAGCACCCAATCCCTAGACAGCTAGATTGATCTGATATTTCTTTTTGGCATACCAAATGCTTCCTAGCAAGATAACCAGCAACAGCACCATGGTAATGATAATATGAATGGTCATTTTCTTCTCCTATTCCGCCTTTTCAATATCTTTTTTCATCTCGTCAACATTGAACTTAGCAAACAAGTATTGACGGTCTTGGACTGGAAAACGTTGATCCAACTGGTCAACAGCTCCCACTTCGATAATCCCTTCCTTGATGACAAAGTCCATGACATGACCACCGAAGGTCAAATCATCTGAAATGAAGTGCAGATGGTAGCCTGCCACACTGACCCCATGGAAAATCTCTGGAGTCCAGAAACCAACGATGGTTCCCGCCACATTTTCACGACTATATTCAGGTTGATGGGTTGCGACATCAGCAAACTTGGTATCTGGTGTCGACTTAGGAATCATGCGCACATGCATATGCGAAAATTCCCCCCGAATCTTGATAGAGCGGAAAAGATTTTCCCCGTCATAATAAGACTCAATTCGTTCTTCCAATTCCTTGTCCGTCATCTCAAAGCGTTGGCGGAAAATGACCTCTGCCTGATGCGGTACTACTGCTGCATAAGGAATAAGGGCATCTGGTGATACTTCCACAATTTCTGGCTGATCTCCTGAGCCTTTGGCTTGATAAGCCTTGCCATCCAAGACAATCAATTCCCCATCAATGGAATCCAAGGTTCCCAAACCAAGATCACCATGCTCTAGCAATTCTCCCACTGTCATGGTACCACCATAAAGGCCGGCCATCAAGGCTCCAAGGGTATTGTATTGAAATAATTTCACTGGTTCCTGCACGTTCTTATCCATTCTCTTTCTTGTCTGTTATACTCAATGAAAATCAAAGAGCAAACTAGGAAGCGAGCCGCAGGTTGCTCAAAGCACTGCTTTGAGGTTGTAGATAAGACTGACAAAGTCAGTTACATATATCTACGACAAGGCGAAGCTGACGTGGTTTGAATTTGATTTTCGAAGAGTATTATTCTATAAATGTTACTCCTAAGTATACCACATTTGCCCCTAGATGTGAACGAGAGAAACACCCTAGACATTGCCAAGAAGGAAAAAAAAAGGTACAATGTAACAAAATCAAGGGAGGTTTGGAATGAAGAAACAAAGCAAGTACCAAGAGGTCGTTTCCTTTCTAAAAAATGGTATCGAGTCTGGACGATTTTCGACGGGAAGCCGCCTGCCTTCTATCCGTCAACTGAGCCTTGACTTCCACTGTAGCAAGGATACCATTCAACGAGCCCTGCTGGAATTACGGCACGAACAATACCTCTATGCCAAGCCCCAGAGTGGTTACTATGTCCTAGAACAAGGGCAACACCAGGATCTAGAAATCGAAGTCACTGACGAACATGCCAGTGCCTATGACGATTTCCGACTCTGTATCAATGAAACCTTGATTGGTCGGGAAAACTACCTCTTCAACTACTATGACAACCAAGAAGGATTAGAAGACTTAAGACAATCCATTCATAAACTCCTCTTTGACCAAGCTCTCTACTGCAAGGCAGACCAGTTGATATTGACTTCTGGAACCCAGCAAGCCTTGTTTATCCTTTCTCAAATTTCCTTTCCTAGCCAAGCCAAGGAAATCTTGGTGGAACAGCCGACCTACCATCGGATGAATCGCCTCTTGATTGCTCAAGGTCTGGACTATCAAACGATTGAACGAGGCATTGATGGGATTGACTTGGAGGAGCTGGAAGGCCACTTCAAAACAGGAAAAATTAAATTTTTCTATACCATTCCTCGTTTTCACTATCCTCTGGGGCATTCCTATTCAGAGCAGGACAAACGGGCTATTCTTGACTTAGCTGCCAAGTATGGAGTCTATATCGTAGAGGACGACTATCTGGGGGATTTGGACTCTAAAAAAGGCCAGACCTTCCACTATCTAGATACAGAGGAGCGCGTCATTTATATCAAGTCCTTCTCAACCAGCCTCTTTCCAGCCCTGCGGATAACAGCACTCATCCTTCCAAATACTATCAAGGAAGCATTTGTGGTCTACAAAAATATCCTAGACTACGATAGCAACCTCATTATGCAAAAGGCCCTGTCACTCTATATTGACAGTCAATTATTTGAGAAAAATCGGCTAGCTCGCTTATCCAATCAGGAAGCTTACCAAAAACAAATCGAGGAAAGACTAGCTAACACTCCTTGTCCCCTTCCTCATTTTCCCCTACACGATGGTTTATTACTAGACCTGAGACAGTATTCTAAAATCGCTAGTCTCAAACACAGCCAACTGGGCTTGGATTTCTTTGAAGAGGCTTACTTGGATGCCTGCCCTTATCAATTTGCCAAGGTGTCCTTAGACAATCTGGAAAAGGTTTTAAACTATTTAAAAGCAGAATTGGAATGACTTCCAACTCTGCTTTTTTCTTATTGTTCAACTTCTGTTAAGGTTGCCGCTTTTTCAAGATATTTTTGGTAGGTGCCGTCATCCTTGAGTTTTTGGATAACCTTGTCCACCACTTCTTTCAAATCAGCACTATTTTTTCTAAGGGCAACGGCATTGGCTTCGCCGTCCTTCATCTTCAAGCTGACAGTTGCGACAGCTAAGTCGGCATTTTTAGCAGCATAGCTAAGAGCAACAGGCTCATCCATGTGAACAGCATCTACTTTTCCAGCCTGTAATTCATTAACAGCTTCACCCATATTGGTTAGGGAAGTTAACTGCGCTTTTGGCAATTGTTCCTTGACCATTGATTCTGGAACAGTCCCTTTTTGGGCTGCAATATTAGCACTTTCAAGGCTAGTTAAATCCTTGTATTTTTCTACATCAGCCTTACGAACCAAGAAACTAATCTTGTTTTCATAGTAAGGGATTGAAAAATCAAAGACTTCTTTTCTCTCGTCAGTAGCGCTAATTCCCGCAACTGCTAGGTCAGCCTTACCAGTTTGAAGACTGGTCAAGACATTGTCAAAACTCATGCTTGAAATTTCCAACTTCACCCCAAGTTCATCAGCGATAGCTTGGGCCATATCAATATCCGCACCGACTACCTGATTTTTTCCGTCAACTAAAGACTGAAATTCAAAAGGTGCATAGTCAGGACTGGTCGCCACAACTAATTTCCCCTTTTGCTTAATGGCCTCAACAGCTGACTGAGAACCATTAGAACCCGACTGGCAAGCCACTAAGAAGAAACTTGCAAGAAAGCTACATAAAACAAATATCCATTTTTTCGATTTCATAAATAAACAACCTCTCTGTTAATTTTGTATAATTATAACGCTATCCAAGTTGCTTGTCAAGTATTTTTCTTACATTTTCATAAAATATATTTACTAAAAAATAGAAATACAGTGGTTAGTTTATCTATCTATTGGGAACTTATTTTCAAAAAAATCATTTATCATATCTTGATGCTGCTGGTTTACAATTGCAATATTTTGTATGTCACTATGATCAAAAAATCCTAATTCTAAAGTTTCATCACTTGTAAAAAAATTTGTAGAGATAGAAATTTCAGATGAAACTAAATACAAGATTGTAAGAACTTGAGCCTCATCACCATTCGCATAACTGTCTGAATATTTTGTATAAACATTTAAGAGTTTTTCCACCCTCACTTCGACTCCTGTTTCTTCATAAAACTCTCGCACTAAAGCTTCTAAAGCCGATTCTCCTAATTCAAGAGCACCACCTGGTAATCCCCACGTTCCTTTATCTGCTCGTTTTTGTAATAAAATTTTTCCTGATTGACTTAATATTCCACAGGTAAAATTTAAAATAATTTTATCTTTTCCAACTTTTTTTCTGATATTCTGTATGTAGTTCATTATTCACCTCTGACAAAGTAAACCATCTATACAATGAAAGCTTACTGTATTAAAAAGTAAGCTTTCACAATAATTTTATCATTTGAATACTTTATAGTTCGACAATCTTACCTGTTTCAAAGTAAACAACCCATTCACAGATATTCTTGGCATAGTCTCCAATGCGTTCCAAGAAAGCAATCACTTGGAAGTAATCACGACCTGTAACGATAGCATCTGGATTTTTCTTGATTTCTTCTGTAGCCAAATCACGAATGCTATCAAAGTAATGGTTGATTTTTTCGTCCATGGCTGCTACTTCATAGGCCTGGTCTACTGAACCATTGAGATAGAGTTCAAGGGCTGCTTCAACGAAGTTCTTGACATCGCGACCCATTCTCTTGATTTCTTCTTCAACAGCTGGGATACGTTGCTCCCCCTTCATACGAATGGCTGCTCTTGCAATGGAAACGGCATGGTCACCCATACGTTCCAAGTCAGATACAGCCTTCAAGACTGTTAGAACTGTACGCAAGTCCTGAGAAACCGGTTGTTGCAGGGCAATCATTTCAAATGATTTTTTCTCCAATTTCACTTCGTATTCGTTTACTTCTGCATCGTCTTCGATGACTTCTTTGGCCAAATCACGGTCATGCGTAACAAAGGCACGCACGGTCCGATTGATTTGAGATAGCACTTCTTGTCCCATAGCATAGAACTGGTTGTGCAATTTCTCCAAATCTTCTTCAAATTGAGAACGTAACATCATTTATCTCCTTATCCAAATTTTCCTGAAATATAATCTTCTGTTTCCTTGTGTTGTGGGTTTAGGAACATCTTCTTGGTATCGTTAAACTCAATCAGATCTCCATCTAGGAAAAATCCTGTCTTGTCAGAAATACGAGAAGCTTGTTGCATGGAACGCGTAACCAAGAGCATGGTGTATTTATCTTTTAGACCATACAAGGTTTCCTCAATCTTACCAGCCGAGATAGGGTCCAAGGCTGAAGTCGGTTCATCCAAAAGAATGATTTTAGGACTGGTTGCCAAGACACGGGAAACACAGACACGTTGCTGTTGTCCGCCTGAAAGCCCGATAGCTGAATCATGCAGGCGATCCTTGACCTCATCCCAGATAGAAGCTCGTTGCAAGGCTTTTTCAACCGCCTCATCTAGAACCTGCTTGTCCTTCACTCCATTGATACGAAGCCCGTAAACAACATTTTCGTAGATAGACATAGGGAAGGGGTTTGGTTGTTGGAAAACCATACCAATTTCCTTGCGCAATTCAACTGTATCTGTACGCGGGCTGTAGATATTGTGGCCGTTGTAAACCACCGAACCAGTTGTGGTTACCTCTGGATTGAGATCTCCCATGCGGTTGATAGCCTTTAGGAGGGTTGATTTCCCTGATCCAGATGGACCAATCAAGGCTGTAATTTCCTTAGGTTGGAAAGATAGGGAAACACTATTCAAGGCCTTTTTTTGATTGTAGTAAACGGACAGGTCTGATACCTGTAAAATCGCTTCTGTCATACTGTTTCCTTTCTATCCAAAGTGTCCTGTCACGTAGTCATTGGTTGACTGTAGTTTGGCATTTTGGAAAATATTAGAGGTCTTATCGTACTCGATCAAATCACCCAAGTAGAAAAATCCTGTGTAATCACTAGCACGCGCAGCCTGCTGCATGCTGTGGGTCACGATGATAATGGTAAAATCCTTCTTCAACTCCAGCATGGTTTCTTCAAGTTGAGCAGTCGCAATCGGATCCAAGGCTGATGCCGGTTCATCCATCAAAAGGATATCTGGTTTAACAGAGATAGCACGAGCGATACAGAGACGTTGCTGCTGACCACCTGATAGGGTCAAGGCCGACTTGTGCAAATCGTCTTTGACCTGGTCCCAAAGGGCAGCCTGACGAAGAGAGGTTTCTACAATTTCATCCAAGACTTGTTTGTTCTTAACTCCTGCACGTTCATGGGCAAAAGTGATGTTGCGGTAGATAGACTTGGCAAAGGGATTTGGGCGTTGGAAGACCATTCCAATGTGCTTACGCATCTCATAAACATTAATTTCTGGACGGTTAACATCAATCCCTTGGTAGAGGATTTGACCTGTTACCTTGGCAATATCAATGGTATCATTCATACGGTTGAGACTGCGGAGGTAGGTTGATTTCCCTGAACCAGAAGGGCCAATTAAGGCAGTAATTTTATTTTTTTCAAATTGCATATCGATGCCCTTGATGGATTCATTTTTACCGTAGTAAACATGTAAATCCTTAGTAGAGAGGGCCACTTTCTCTTCAGGAAAGGTGATGATATGCTTTTCATCCCAATTATATTTTGACATGGCTTCTCCTTTAGGCAGCGGTTAATTTCTTATGTAGGTAACTTCCGAGTTTACGGGCTCCAAAGTTAAAGATGAGGATAAAGATGAGGAGCACAGCTGCAGAACCTGCTGATACGATAGTTCCATCAGGAATGGTTCCTTCACTATTAACTTTCCAGATGTGGACAGCCAAGGTTTCTGCTTGACGGAAGATAGAGATTGGGCTGGTCACACTGAGAATATTCCAGTTAGACCAGTCTAGAGCTGGAGCGGATTGTCCTGCTGTATAGATAAGAGCCGCAGCCTCACCAAAGATACGACCAGAGGCCAAGACAACCCCCGTTACGATGCCTGGAAGGGCTTCTGGAATGACCACATGGACAACTGTCTCCCAACGAGAAATCCCAAGAGCCAGACCAGCCTCACGTTGCGTATGGTGAACGTGTTTTAAGCTGTCCTCAACATTTCGAGTCATCTGAGGAAGGTTAAAGACCGTCAAGGCCAAGGCGCCTGAAATAATTGAAAATCCATACTCAAACTGAACTACAAAGATCAAGTAACCAAAGAGACCTACAACCACTGATGGCAGTGAAGACAAGATTTCAATACAGGTTCTGACAAAATTGGTCACAGGACCTTTTTTGGCGTATTCAGCTAGGAAAATCCCAGCTCCCATAGACAAAGGCACAGAGATAATCAAGGTAATAACCAGAAGGAAGAAGGAATTATAGAGCTGAATTCCAATCCCTCCGCCTGCTTGGTAAGAAGAGGATTTGCCAGTCAAGAAAGACCAAGAGATGTGGGGCAAACCACGAACCAAGATATAAAGAATCAAGGATGCCAGGATGGCAACGATAATTCCTGCAATCGAGTAGAGGACAGCTGTTGCAATTTTATCTAATTTCTTAGCGTGCATAGTTTTTCTTTCCTCTTTCTTTCGTAATCAATTTAATCACACTGTTGAAGGCCAAACTCATCAAAAGCAAGACTAAGGCCAGTGACCAGAGAACATTATTATCAACTGTACCCATGACGGTATTTCCAATACCCATGGTCAACACAGAAGTCAAGGTCGCAGCAGGTGTTGTCAATGAAGTTGGGACAACGGCTGAGTTTCCGACGACCATCTGAATGGCCAAAGCCTCACCAAAGGCACGCGCCATCCCAAAGACCACTGCTGTGAAAATCCCTGAACGCGCTGCCTTCAAGGTCACGCGCCAGATGGTTTGCCAGCGGGTGGCTCCCATAGCCAAACTTGCTTCGCGGTAGTGACGAGGCACCGCACGCAAGCTATCTGTTGTCATAAAGGTTACCGTCGGTAAAATCATGACAAAGAGTACGAAAATCCCTGACAGAATCCCAAAACCAGTTCCACCAAAGATACTACGGACAAAAGGAACTACGACCTGCAAACCTATAAATCCATACACTACTGAAGGAATTCCGACTAGCAATTCAATGGCTGGTTGCAAGATTCTAGCACCTTTTGGTGAGACCTCGGTCATAAAGACAGCTGCACCAATGGCAAAAGGAGTTGCGATAAGGGCTGATAGGATTGTGACAATAAAGGAACCCAAAATCATGGGAAGGGCACCAAATTGTTTACCTGAAGGATTCCAAGTTTGTCCAAAGAGAAAATCAAAGATGTTGACCCCATTGACAAAGAAGGTCGACAAGCCTTTTTGGGCTACGAAAATCAAAATCATGGCCACAATGATGACAATCAAAGACAGGCAGGCAAAGGTCAAGCCTTTTCCTAATTTCTCTAGACGATAGTTCTTTGAGGGAGAAAGTAATTTTTTAGCTAATTCTTCTTGATTCATTATTGACTCCCTTCTAGTGCTGTCACCGTTCCTACAGCATCTTTTTCAACCTTCATTTCCTTAACAGAAATATAGCCCATCCCCTTAACGATTCCGCTTTGCGCTTCATCAGAGAGGACAAAGTTGAGGAATTCTGCCACCAATTCGTTTGGCTGACCTAGGGTGTACATGTGTTCATAAGACCACAAAGGCCAGTTATTGCTTGTAACATTTTCTGCAATCGGCTCATAGCCATTCAACTTCATACGTTTCACTGAGTCATCCACATAGGCAAAGGCTAGATAAGAAATGGCTCCTGGTGTCTGGGAAACAATGTTTTTAACCATCCCATTTGAATCCTGTTCTTGACTCTGCACGGCAGATTGACCATCCATGATAACACTATCAAAGGTTGCACGTGAACCCGAACTTGCCGCACGATTGATAATGGAAATGGCTAGGTCTTTCCCACCGACTTCTTTCCAGTTGGTCACTTGACCTGTGAAGATGCTACGGAGTTGTTCAGTTGTCAGATTTTCAACATCAACTTCCTTGTTTACAATGACTGCCAAGCCCGCTACAGCAACCTTATGGTCCACTAGAGCGGATGCGTTGATACCGTCTTTTTCCTCGGCAAATACGTCTGAATTTCCTACATCAACGGCTCCAGACTGAACCTGAGACAAACCTGTACCAGATCCTCCACCTTGGACGTTGACTGTTTTTCCAACGTGCATAGAGCCAAATTCATCTGCTGCTGCTTCGACCAAAGGCTGAAGAGCCGTTGAGCCAACAGCTGTCATGGATTCCCCACGATCAATCCAGCTAGCACATCCCGCCAAAGAACCTGCTAGCAAAAGAGCCGCAAGGGATAGAGCGAGTTTTTTCCTTTTTTTCACTGTTTTTCTCCTTGAAAATAATGGTGAATGCTGTGAATTTTTTCAACTATTTATTTATGTTTTTCTTTTGAAAATTGGGAGCCAACTGAAGTTCTTTGCTTAGTTTTACTAGTCATTTGCTCAGTTACCTTGCCCACCAATTTTGACTTAAAATGAAAGACAATTTGAAAAAAATCCATACTTCCACTATAACATAGACAAGCTACTTTGACTAGCATTTTCACTTGAATCTGAGGCCTTTTGGAAAATAATTTTTCAAAACATTTCCCGTCACCTTAGCAAATCCCAAGCCATTGCCTTGAATCAAAACTTGGTACCAACCATTTGGTAGACTTTCCGCCAACCGAACAGTCTCTCCAGCCGCATACTTGACAAACGCTTCTTGGTCAATTTCAACCGACTGCTTGACCTGACTCGGTTTCAAGGCTAGGCCAAGAGCAAAACTAGGCTCAAAGCGTTTCTTCTTAAAAGTCCCTAGATGCAGGCCATTCCGAGCAATCTTGAGCTTCCCTAAATCTGGCAAAAGTTCTGGCAAGAGATAAAGCTGGTCCCCAAACGTCTGCAAGATACCCGGTAGATTGATTTTTAGGTGTTTTTTGGCAAATTCCTGCCACAAGGCAACTTGTTCTCGGCTGAGATTGCTCTTGCTAGCTTTAAATTTAGGGGATGGATTTTCACCCTTAAACTGTAAATGTGCTACAAACTGACCCTCTCCCTTAAACTGATGAGGATACATCCGAGCAGTTTCTGGCAGGTCAATACCAGCTACCATTCCATTGATATGCTCTACTGGCAACAAATCAAAATCATACTCCTCCAGTAGCCAATTGACAATCTCTTCGTTTTCCTCGGGGGCCCAGGTACAGGTTGAATAAACCAAACGACCACCTTCTGCTAGCATGGTTACTGCATCTGCCAGAATTTCTCTTTGCAAACTAGCACATTGACTTGGATAATCGAGACTCCAATAGTCCATAGCATCTGGTTGCTTACGAAACATCCCTTCACCAGAGCAGGGGGCATCAAGGACAATGAGGTCAAAATAGCCTTTAAAAACCTTGGCCAAGCGGTCAGCAGATTCATTGGTCACCACGACATTTGTCGCTCCAAAGCGCTCCATGTTTTCTACTAAAATCTTAGCCCGTTTGCTTGAAATTTCATTGGAAACAAGGAGACCCTCCCCTGCTAGATAGGCTGCCAGCTGAGTTGATTTTCCACCCGGTGCAGCGGCCAAATCCAAAACTTTCATACCAGGACTAGGCTGGGCTACCTGAGCAACCATCTGAGCAGCAGGTTCTTGCGAATAAACCAAACCAGTAGCATGCTCAGACGATTTCCCTGAAACCTTCCCGTAGTAGCCCCAAGGGGTTTGAGGAATGGGATCAGAAAAGGAAACTGGCGCTTCTTTTAAAGGATTGACCCGAAAGGCCGAAACCGCTTCCTCCTCAAAAGAGGCAAGAAAATCTCTTGCCTCATCTCCTAGTATCACTTCATATTTTTCAACAAATCCTTCTGGAAATTGCATTTAAGTTCTTTTCCTTTCGTAAATATAGGACTGAATTTCCTCCTGCATCTCAAGAGGGACCATCATGACCGGCTGTCTGGT
This sequence comes from Streptococcus mitis, assembly GCF_047460035.1. Lineage (GTDB taxonomy): Bacteria > Bacillota > Bacilli > Lactobacillales > Streptococcaceae > Streptococcus > Streptococcus mitis_DW. Next base: position 134,744 of record NZ_JASHHB010000001.1, read on the forward strand.
TTGAAAATTAGGAGTTTCACCAGAAAGAGTCACAATCCGATAGCCCAGACTTTCCCCTAAAATACTAGCAGCAGCATAATCCCATGGTTGCAGATAAGTAACATAGGTCAACAAACGTCCTGACAAAATCTTGGCAAAACTAATGGCCGCACTCCCATAGACACGAACACCGAGGACCGCTCGACCCAAATCAGCTAGACCCCATTCATTGGTTTCTAGCATACCACTATTCCCTGCAATGAGAAAATCTCCAAGTGGTTTAGTTTTAAAAGGAGCTAGGGGCTTATCGTTTCGGCAAACCGGAAAGGCTCCACCACCGTGATAACAATCCCCCTTGACCACATCATAAATCAGCCCAAACTGCCCCTGACCATTTTCAAAATAAGCCATCATTACAGCAAAATCTTCCTGCTGGGCTACAAAGTTATTGGTACCATCAATGGGATCAATGACCCAAACCTTGCCCTCTTGAACCGAGGCTCGCAGACAACCTTCTTCAGCACAAATCTTATCTTCAGGATAACGAGACAAAATCTCACCAACCAATAGCTCCTGAACTTCCTTGTCCAGTCTGGTCACCAAATCTGTTGGAGAGGACTTGGTTTCAACACACAAGTCTTCCTGCATATGGTCAAGGATGTACTGGCCCGCTCTCTTAACAAGCTCTTTGGCAAATTCAAATTTACTTTCCAAGAGAAATCTTCCCTTCCCCTTTTTCCTTGGCAGCCTGAACTGCTCGATAAAGCGAATAGCCACTAACTGTTTCAAATTCTCGTCCCAAACGTTTTTCTTCGCTCTTACTTGGCACGACCGCTTTGAATCCCTTATAGGAGTCCAGTAACTTTTTAGCCTCTACCTTGCCTTCATAGGCAGCTTCAACATCATTAAAAAAAGAAAGCACTGAAGCAAGTTCTTCAGTGCTCCACGACAAATCTAGTGGGTAACTATACTGTTTGTTCATTAACTAATACCAGCTCTCATTCTTGCTTCTTTTAGTTCTTGCTTACGGTAACTACGAGGGAGAAAAGCACGAATCTCATCTTCATTAAAACCAATTTGCATACGTTTGGCATCAATAATAATTGGACGACGCAAAAGACTAGGATACTGCTCAATCAAATGAAGCAATTCCGATACTGAAATACTCTCTACATCAATATCTAATTTTTGAAAAATTTTTGAACGAGTTGAAACGATGTCATCAGTACCATTTTCGGTCAAGGAAAGAATGTGTTGCAATTCTTTTCTCGTTAAAGGACTGGTCATAATATTGTGTTCCTCAAAGGGAACCTTATGTTTTTCTAACCAGGCCTTTGCCTTACGACATGAAGTACAGCTCGGTGATAGAAATAGTGTAATCATGCTTTTCTCTTCTTATCTATACTTTGCTAATTCTATTATACAAAAAAATAAAGCGCTTGACTAGAGATTTTTAGAAAAAAAGCCTATTTTTTCAAGAAAAATAGACTGTTTGCGAACGATTGATACATTTTGGATTTGGTTAATTCATTCTTGACAATAGTTTAGAATCACATACCTAATTGATTTATGCAAAATAAGAATATCTTTAGTATTATTTCCCACGACTTTTCAGATAAAGATAGCCAAAGAAGCTTTCATAGAGGGCAAAAAAGAGAAGAAAGGCATGAAGGAAGAAGGTCTCTGGCAAAATCAGAATAACAGGATCCTTGGCTGGGTCAAAAAGCCAGGTATCATCTCCCACAAAGAGAATTTGATGGAAAAGGGTAAAGAATTGGTCAAAACCAATCAAAACTCCCCAAAGACCAATCAGCACAGGCAAAACTACTAGAGTCAAAAAAACCTTACTGAATAAAGATAAAAAGCCCTTTTTCACAATCCCTTTGACAAAAAAATAGAAACTTGGCAGTGTCACTAGAGCTACTAGCTGAACAAAGTGGAAGAGGTCCTTGACCACCGCAAAGTGGTGCAGACCAGCTGCTGACGAACGAAAATCTGGCATCTCTAAGACCTGACTAAAAGGATTGGTCAGGTAATTCATCAAGATATGAAAGTTGTACTGAATAGTTTCTGGTTTTAAGTAAACTCGATCCATTAAGTTCAACCACTGAATTTCCAGCGGATAAAAAATCCAAGCCAAATAAATGGTCAAAAGGATTGAGAGGGAGAGGAGAAAGAGCATAGAGCTCCAAAAGGTCAGTTTAGTTTTCATCAAAATCCCACTCCGCAAGGCTAGAAACCACATGTGTCGGTGCGATTGGCAGGTCTGCTACTTCTTCTGCCTTGGTAAAACCTGTCGTCACCAAGAGCGTTGGAATGCCATTATCAATCCCGGCTCGGATATCTGTCAGATAGTTGTCCCCAACCATGATCAACTCTTCACGTTTCAAACCTAAGTGCTCAACCGCCTTGTCCATAATGATGGCATTTGGTTTCCCAATATAAACAGGCTTCACTCGTGTTGCCACTTCAAGAAGGGTAATCAGTGAACCAGCACCAGGCAAAAGACCGCGCTCTGTCGGGATGTTGAGGTCAGGATTGGTTCCGATAAAGTGGGCACCTTTTTGAATAGCCAGAGTTGCTGTCGCAAATTTTTCATAGTCAACTTGCCAGTCCAGGCCTACTAACACATAGGCAGGGTTTTCCTTCTTTTCCACATAACCAGCCGCCTTGATGGCTTCCTTGAGCCCTGCTTCTCCGATAACATATACCGTCTTTTCAAGCCCCAAATCGTTCATATAGTCAATGGTTGCCAAAGTCGCTGTGTAGACAGTCGATAGGGGCGTATCGATATTAAAATTCTGAGCCAACATTTCCTGAACACTCTCAGGAGTACGAGTCGTATTGTTGGTCACAAAAAGATAGGGGATATCCCGCTTTTGCAATTCATGGACAAAAGCTTCTCCTGCTGGAATTCGATCTTTGCCCTTATAAATGGTTCCGTCTAAATCAATTAAATAGCCTTTATATTTCATATTTTTCTCTAATCCTTCTTCATTTCTTGCCAAGTGATGATGGCTTGGGCATTGGTAGCCCCGTCACTTGTAATCTCATGTTTACTTTCCAGTCCAGTCCGTTCAACAGCCGATGTAATCACCCCACCTGGTCGAACTTCCTTGACATACTTGAGATTGATTTTCTTAGGAATATAGTGGGTCAAAAAATCCGCTCCCATAACCTCAAAAATCCAGTCCAAATACTTACTGTTATTAACATGACCATTCATATCCAAGTCGTAAAAACGAACATGGTAATCCTTGCTGATTGGCTCTTCCAAGTACTCATACTTTGGTCCACGGATAAGCTTTTTATCAAAATCAGACTGATACGGAGCCACAATCTCAGGTTCGACAGCATGGACTTTTCGACTATCTCGATCCATGAGAACAAAGGTCGCCATCATGTGGATAAGATCCTGTCCTGCTTCATCATAAATGGTAAAGCGACGGTAGCAAAAGAGCCGATTGTAGCTCAAGGCTTCCGTTTCAATAGTAATTTCTTCCGCAAAACGAGGCAAACGAACCACCTCAATATCATAGTCTGTGATAATCCATACCAGATTATAGTCTTCCAAAATGGCCTTATCACTAACTCCCAGCTCAATCGACTGCATCCCTGAAACTTGTAGGGATAGTAAAATCACATCTGGGAGTTTGATATGACCGTTCATATCAGCCATATCAAAAGGAATTTTCATTTTCATTTGATAAGTTAAGCCCATCATTCTACTCCAAAATAAATCGTTCTGCTACGGTGTCTCCCAAAAAGAGACCTCTTTTTGTCATGCGCACGCGGTCACCCTCTATTTGCATGAGACCTTGTTGAACCAAGTCCTTGACAATTTCTCCATAAAGTCCATCAAAAGACCGTCCAAATTTTTCCTCAAATCGTACCCTGGAGACCCCTGATTTCTTGCGGAGCCCTAGGAACATTTCTTCTTCCATTTGCTCTTTTTGACTCAGGTGCTCTTCTGTGATACGCGCATTACCTTCCTCAACTGCACTGAGGTAATGACGAATGGGACCATGATTCTTATAGCGAATACCATTGACATAACCAGATGCACCAGCACCAATGCCATAGTACTCAGCATTGTCCCAGTACATGAGATTGTGACGACTTTCAAAACCGGGTTTGGAAAAATTGGAAATCTCATAATGCTCAAAACCAGCTCGCTCCAGCTCTGCAATGATGTACTCAAACATCTCAGCTTCCAGTTCCTCCTTAGGCAGAGGCAATTTTCCTCGTCGCATACGGTTCATAAAGACCGTATGATTTTCCAAAATCAAGCTATACAAACTCATATGGGGAATATCCAGTCCAATGGCCTTAGCCACATTGTCCTTTACTTGCTCCATAGTCTGGCCAGGTAGCGCATAAATCAAATCAATGGAGATGTTGTCAAAACCAGCCAGTTTCAGTCGGTCGATATTTTCATAAATATCCTTCTCCAAATGACTGCGCCCAATCTTTTTCAGCATCTTGTCGTCAAAGGTCTGCACACCTAGCGAAACACGATTGACAGCCGAGTTCTTCAAAACAGCTATCTTATTCGCATCCAAGTCGCCTGGATTGGCTTCAATGGTCAACTCTTCTAAGACAGACAAGTCCAAGTTTTTAGTCAAGCCCTTCAATAACACCTCCAGTTGAGAAGCTGACAAAGCTGTCGGTGTGCCACCACCGATATAGAGGGTTCTCAACTTTTGAATATCATAAGATTGAAACTCTTCTAACAGATGCTCCAAATAACTATCTACCGGCTGATTCTTGATAAAAACTTTTGAAAAGTCACAATAATAACAAATCTGGGTACAAAATGGGATGTGCACATAGGCTGACGTTGGTTTCTTCTGCATAGTACTTATTATACCACAAAGACAGGCTACGAGAAAAAAATCACCATCCCCAGATACATAGTCCGTCCAGAGATGGTGATGGTTTATTCTTCTGTTATGTCAATAACAATCTCTTCTGATTCATCAAGAGTTTCGGCCTTTTCTTGCCATTGCTCCTTGAGATTATTGAATTGATTTTTTGATGCTTCTGTCGCTTGACGAGCACATGATTTGGCTTGAGCAAGGACACTGTCCACAGTGATTTCACCTGACTCAACCTGTTCTTTGGTTTTCAGAACAAAATCTGTAGCCTGCTCCTTAACTTCTGTTAGTTTTTCACAGACCTGCTCCTTGGCATACTCCGGATCTTCTCTCAAATCATCTAGAAAATCTTGAGCCTGACTGCAAACTTGTTTGCCCTTGTCGCTTGTTAAAAACAAGGCAAGAGCTGCACCTGAAACGGTTCCTAAAAGGATTGAGGATAGTTTACCCATAAGAATTCTCCTTTTTTATTTTTTGAAAAATTTACTTGCAAGACGAAGAGCTGACAGACTTGCACCAGTCTTGAGTGTTTTTGATCCAGCTGATGAAGCTTTCTTGCTCAAGACACGCGCATGGTCATTGAGGTCGGAAACAGATAGAGATAAATCTGCAACAGCACTAAAGAGTGGATCAATCGTTGCTACCTTGACATTAATATCATCTGCCAAGACATTGACCTTAGCCAGCAATTCATTGGTATGATGCAAGGTCACATCCACATCTGAAGTCAAGGTTTTAATCGTCTTCTCTGTTTCATCAATAACACGTCCAAGCTTTTGTACAGTAATGATTAAATACACTAAAAATACAATCAAAGCAAGGGCTACAAGAATATATGCAACTTCTAACATTTAGTTTTCCTCCTCTGAAATATAGTAAGGGGCCTTCTTTCGATTTTGATATAGAATGATAAAAATACCAAGACCGATAAGGACAACTGATAGCCATTGAGACACTCGAAGACCAAAGAACATGAGACTATCTGTCCGCATACCTTCGATGACCATACGACCAAAACCATACCAAATCAAGTAAAAGGCAGTGATATGACCTCGTCTAAGGCTCTTCCATTTTCGTCTGAATATCAAAATTAAAGTAAATCCAAGTAGATTCCATAGAGACTCATAAAGGAAGGTCGGTTGACGGTAGCTCCCCTCAATATACATCTGGTCACGAATAAAGCCAGGTAGATAATCCAGATTATCCACTGCTGCACCATAGGCTTCTTGGTTAAAGAAATTGCCCCAGCGACCCAAACTTTGGGCAATCATGACGCTAGGCGCCGCAATATCTAGGAAATCCCAAGTATTGATGAGTTTACGATCAGCAAAGATATAGAGTACAATAGCCCCAGTTATCAAACCACCGTAAATAGCCAAACCACCATTCCAAATGGCAAAAATTTCTCCCAAGTTCTGACTATAGTAATCAAAACGGAAAATAACATAATAGAGACGAGCTCCTAAAATAGCCAGAGGAAAGGCTATCAAGATAAAATCTAAAATATCGTCTGGTATGATCTTCTTTCTAGGTGCTTCTTTCATGGTCAAATAAACCGCAAGAATCAAGCCTGTTACAATACACAAGGCATACCATCGAATGGCTAGAGGGCCTAGATGAATCGCAATTGGATCAAACATTAGGCACCTCCTCGTTTTGAGCAATGAGATTGGTCAAGCGTTCTTCGAACAAACGCGTCGCATCAAAGCCCATTTCCTTGGCACGATAATTCATGGCAGCAGCCTCAATCACGACAGAGATATTACGACCTGTTTTCACTGGAATGCGGATACGAGGAATGGCTACGCCAGAAATTTCTATTTCCTCTGCATTGTTTCCAAGACGATCAAAAGTTTTATGTGTATCGTAATTTTCCAAATAAACAGCCAGCTGGACTTGTGAAGAATCCTTGACGGCACTCGCACCGTAGAGGCTCATGACATCGATAATCCCAACCCCACGAATTTCAATCAGGTGTCTCAAGATTTCAGCTGGTTCACCCCAAAGAGTAATCTCATCCTTGGCAAAGATATCGACACGATCATCGGCTACCAAGCGGTGACCACGTTTGACAAGCTCTAGACCTGTCTCACTCTTACCGATGCCACTATCACCTTGAATCAAGACACCCATTCCATAGATATCCATCAAGACACCGTGCACACTGGTCCGTTCTGCTAAACGTGAATCCAGATAACTAGATAACTCTCCAGATAAACGACTGGTTGCCGTACGGCTGGTTAAAATGGCAATCTTACATTCTCTGGCTGCCTTTAGCATCTCCTCTGGAACCACCAAACCACGAGCAACAATGACCGCAGGTGTCTCAGGTAGAAACATTTTTTTCAAGACTTGGTAACGGTTGTGAGAGGACATCGAAACGAGATAGGACCACTCCTTCATTCCCAAAAGTTGAATCCGCTCAGGCGTATAATAGTCAAAATAGCCCGTCATTTCAAGACCAGGTCGCGTAATGTCCGCGGTATTAATTTCCTTTTCAAGTAATTCTGGTTCGCCATAGACAATGTCTAGTCTAAGCTTTTCAATCACTTCTTTTACTAAAACCGACATCATTTCCTCCTTCAATCGAGTTCTTTTTACTATTATATCAAATTGTCCTTAGAAGTTTCAGATTTTTGCAGGCTTTGAAGTATTTATTTATACTCAATGAAAATCAAAGAGCAAACTAGGAAACTAGCCGCAGGCTGTACTTGAGTACGGCAAGGCGACGTTGACATGGTTTGAAGAGATTTTCGAAGAGTATTAAAAGAAAAAAGACTAGATTTCTCCAGCCTTTCATTTCTAATTAGAATTTTTTACGTTTACGAGCTGCTTCTGATTTACGTTTACGTTTTACAGAAGGTTTTTCATAGAATTCACGTTTGCGTGTTTCTTGAAGAGTACCAGCTTTAGTAACCGCACGTTTGAAACGACGAAGTGCGTCGTCAAGAGATTCATTCTTACGTACTACTGTTTTAGACATTTTTTTCACTCCCTTCAAGTTCAAGATCTATTCTATTCTACACGTAAAAGGAATAATTGTCAAGAAAAAATCCGGTTTAATTTTGATTTTTTTGCCATTTATTCAAGTCTTGAAAGCATCAATTAAATAGAGAAACTGAAAGAGTTCATTTTTTTATTTTTCTAACAAGCTGAGCGCTTCAGCATCTGCAATGATGGTCACATCAGGGTGATTTTGGAGGCTACTTGCTGGTAGGTTCTCAGTCACTGGGCCAGACACTGTTCCTGCAATGGCTTCTGCTTTCGACTCACCATAAGCAAATAGAAGGATTGACTTGGCATCCAAGATATTTTTAATCCCCATTGAAATGGCTTGAGTTGGGACGTCTTCAATCTTGTCAAAGAAACGTGCGTTTGCTTCAATAGTAGACTTGTCAAGTTCTACAAGGTGAGTTTGACTGTCAAATGGAGTACCGGGTTCATTAAATCCGATATGTCCATTGCGACCGATTCCCAAAATTTGGAGGTCAACTGGATGGTCAGCCAAAACTTGGTTGTAGCGTTCAACTTCAGCTTCAGCATTGTCCTTAACCCCACGAGGCAAGAAACTTTCTTTAAACGGTTTTTGGTTAAACAAGTTTTCTTGCATGAAGTAACGGTAAGACTGTGGATTATCTCCATCAAGTCCTACATACTCATCAAGGTTCACACTGGTTAAATTTGAAAAATCAAGGTCACTCTCAACAATTTCCTTGTAAAATTCAAGTGGGCTACTTCCAGTCGCAAGTCCTAGGGTTTTAGCGCCGTTGGCTATTTTTTCCTTCAAAATCTCAAAAGCAACTTTTCCACCTTCGATTTGGTTTTCAACTTTAATGACTTTCATCTTTTCATCCTCCGCTTTAATCTATATTTATTATATGGTATAGACCAATTTTTGTCAAGTAAAAACGATTTAATTTTCAAAAAAAGAGCGACTATACTTGAAACATGTTATAATGGATAAGATTAGAACTTAGAAAGAATGAACAAATATATGAATACAGCTGATTTTGATTTCCACTTACCCGAGGAATTGATTGCCCAAACGCCTCTTGAAAAACGGGACGCCTCTAAACTCCTCATCGTCAACCGTGAGACGGGAGAAATGCAGGATAAACACTTCCACTCTATTATTGATATGCTGGAACCTGGTGATGCTCTTGTTATGAACGACACCCGAGTTCTCCCTGCCCGCCTCTATGGTCAAAAAGAGGAGACAGGAGGCCATGTGGAACTTCTCCTCCTTAAAAACACTAGTGGAGACGAGTGGGAAGTTCTGGCAAAACCTGCCAAACGCCTCAAGGTCGGCACTCGCGTTAGCTTTGGTGATGGCCGTCTCAGCGCTGTTGTTACGGAAGAATTGACTCACGGGGGCCGCATTGTCCGCTTTGAATACCAAGGAATTTTCCTAGAAGTTTTGGAAAGTCTGGGTGAAATGCCGCTACCGCCTTATATCCATGAAAAACTGGATGACCGTGAACGCTATCAAACTGTTTACGCCAAGGAAAGTGGCTCTGCTGCTGCACCTACTGCTGGTCTTCACTTCACCAAAGAATTGCTGGCAAAAATCCAAGCTAAGGGTGTTCATCTAGTCTATCTGACTCTTCATGTCGGACTCGGAACCTTTAGACCCGTTTCAGTTGACAATCTGGACGAACACGAAATGCACTCAGAATTCTACCAGCTTTCTGAGGAAGCTGCTGCCACCCTTCGCTCTGTTAAGGAAAATGGTGGTCGCGTCATCGCTGTCGGAACCACTTCTATCCGCACCTTAGAGACTATTGGTTCCAAGTTTGATGGGCAAATCCAAGCAGATTCTGGCTGGACCAATATCTTTATCAAACCTGGCTATGAATGGAAGATCGTGGATGCCTTCTCAACCAACTTCCACCTGCCAAAATCAACTCTGGTCATGTTGGTTTCTGCCTTTGCAGGCCGTGAATTAATCTTAGACGCTTATCACCATGCCATTCAAGAACACTACCGCTTCTTTAGTTTTGGTGATGCCATGTTTATCTATTAATTTTCACAATCAAAAAGCGCATATTATCAAGGTTTTATAAAACCTGATAGTATGCGTTTTGTAATGGATAAAAAATGAAATTAATTTATTCTAAAGCTCGGATCTTTCAAACTCTGAACACTGGCATTGATCACCGCGCCGACAATCAAAATCTTAGCGATGAGAATAAACCAGAACATCATGACCACCACGACGACGGAACTGAAAAAACGGACGTCCACTAGATGATTGACATAATTGTTGACATAGACTGAAAAGATATTGAGCAGTAAGACCAGAGTCAACAAGACAAAGGCACTACCTGGCAATACAGAGCGAATCCTTCGCACCTTAACATTGGGCAGGAAATAATAAAGCATGACCAGGATGGCAAAAATCAAGGCATAGACCAAAGGGCCTGTTAGGTCTTGCAGATAATCAAAGAGAGGACTATCCGATTTCCAATAGCTTTTGATAAGGTTGAGGAGCATGCGACCAAAGACACTGAGAAAGAGGGCTAAAGCAAAGAGAATCTGCAAGCCAAAACTGACAAACAAACTCATGAGCTGATGGGAAATCAGTCCACGATTTTTTGCTACTCCGTAAGCTTTATTAAAGGCTTTCTGTAGGAAATTCATGGATTTTGAAAAGGTCCAGAGGGCTGACAAAACCGCAAAACTCAATAAACCCGTTGAAGGTTGGGTCAGCACTTCTGTAATAATCTTTGCGACCACATCATACATGGTATCCGGCAAGAATTCATTGACAACCTTTAAAAAATTAGAAACTGGAATCTGAAAATAAGGGAGGATATTGACCACCACCAAAAGTAGGGGGAAAATCGAAATCAACCAATAGTAGGCCACTGCGACACTGGTCAACTCACTATCTGATGCTTGATAATAATGCAAAAAAGCTTTTACTAAAGACTTGTCTGTCAGCTCTTTCCACCACTTCTTCATGTCACACTCCTTCACTTACAATCTTATACTCAATGAAAATCAAAGAGCAAACTAGGAAGCTAGCCGCAGGTTGCTCAAAACACTGTTTTGAGGTTGCAGATAGAGCTGACGTGGTTTGAAGAGATTTTCGAAGAGTATTAACTAATTTCTTCTTACCAATTCCACCATATCATAAGGCAGGGTATTGGCAGCTTCCTTGAGAGAATAGTTCTCTAAGTTATTCACATTTTGTCGTAATTTCTTGGCATACTTGGTCGTAATCAATCGTTTCTCTTCATATTCGAAAATCAACTTGCGCTCCAGATAATAGCCTCTCAGCATTTCATCGATATTGTTGGGCTTAACACGATTGATAACCCGTTCAACAAAGGCACCACTGGTAATAATAGCTGTTTCTCGGAGACGAGAATCCTGCATAAAGCTGATTAAAGAACTCTTATAAACCCCTTTAAGGTTCTCCAAACTTTCAATAATCATCTCTGTATTTTCTAGATAGAGCTCTGCAATTTGGTCATAGTCAAGGGCTCTGAGTTTCTGTGATTCTTCATTTTTCCAACTACGGAAGGTCTTGCCTAAGGTAAAGACTTCGTGTAGGAGAAAACGTAAAATTCGCAAGGAAACAAGGAAATAATAGGTCAATCGTGAAGCAAACTTGCGATTGATACCTTGTTCCATGTTTTTCAAATAACGTTGGTAGACTCGATAGGCACGCTCACTCATCTTGTCCTCTTCGTAAGCCTGTTCTAAACCATCACTTTCAATACTGAGGATGAGAAGTTTCAAGGCCTCCCAGTCTTCTTGAGACCCCTTATTTTCTTGACTCAGTATGAGATTTTCAATACGTCCATGGTAATTGTCAATGGCTGCATAGAGAGGGAGCTTATTTCTGGTATCTTCCAACTCTTTTTCCAACGCTAGCGTTACTTCATTCAAAATGGCGATATGCATGAGATAATCCTTGCTTTCTTCCTGTTCATCAGAAAGATGAGGCAAGACCACGAGGCCTGTTAAAAAACTTACAAGCGTCACACCTGCGACAAGGAAAAGCAAGAGAGGGTACTCCTGCTCTAGATTACTTGGTATCAGAAGGATTGTAGCAATCGACACGGTTCCCTTAACACCTGAGAATGTCAAAAGAAGCATGTCCTTCATATACTTATTTAGCTTTTTCTTGAGACGTCTAGTCCTATAGGCATAATAACCATAGATCATGACAAAACGAATGGCAAAGAGGACAAAGGTAAGGGCGATAAGAGATCCCAATAAAAGTAAGGGATTATAGATTGGATTGGTCAAGATAGGTTCTGCTATCATTTCCAGCTCCATCCCTAAAATCACAAAGACAGAACCGTTGAGCATAAAGTTCACTGTATGCCAGACCGTCTCGGTCACCGTATCCACTTGGGCTTCGAGGAGTGTAATTTTCTTAAAACGGCTTGCCTTTAAAATCCCAGCAACCACAACGGCAATAATCCCTGAAACATGGACTTCTTCTGACAGGAAGAAGGTCACCAAGGGCAAACTCAATTCCAGAAGGAGCTCACTAGCAATATCCGTTGCGCGCACACTTAGCAAGAATGTGTGAAGGAAACGGTTGACCATGGCTGTTAAAAAGCCAATTAAAAAACCGCCTAGGATTGAAAAGATGAGCGAACTGCTCGCTTGCCCAAGGGAAAAGGCTCCCGTTGTCCAAGCTGTCAAAGCTACCTGAAAGGCAACCAAACCAGAAGCATCATTCAAGAGTCCTTCACCCTTAAGGATATTGGACACGCGCTTAGGAAAGCTAAACCGCTCCGAAAGAGAGGCAAAGGCTACCAAGTCCGTAGGGCCAAGTGCCGCCCCAACAGCCAAGCAAGCCGCCAAGGGAAGACTGAGCCAAAGAAGATGGGACAAGCCACCCAAACTCAGGGTCGAGATGAAAATCACTGGAAATATGAGATAAACAATGATTCGCCAGTGTTTTAAAATAGCCGTAATGTCCGCTTCTTCCGACTCTCGAAAAAGCAAGGGCCCAATAACCAGTGCCAAAAACAACTCTGTATTGAGGTGAAAGTCGGTATTGGGTAAAAAGAGACCAATCACAATTCCCAAAAGAATTTGGACCAAAGGGAGGGGCAAAAAGGGCAGGAGCTTATTGGTTGTACTTGAGACAATCAAGACCAGTAAAAATAGGATGAGGTAAATCAGTAATTCCACGCACGTCCTCCTTAATCTTTTTTACAACAGGATTCAAATATCTCCTTCTGCTCTTTGATTTTTTGGTCAATCTTGGAACAGTCTTTGTGCTCAATTTTTCTCTGGCACCGTTCCATCTCAAGAGCAACTAATTTTTTCTTGATTTTAAGCATTTTTTTGCTCATGTGTGCTTGGTCTAACACACCCACCGCTCGTTCGTGGTGGGTTGATTCGACAAAATTCTGGCGCATGGCATCCAGCTTTTCACGTAGGTATTGTTTATCCATGTCTATATCTCTCTAATTTTTCAATCATCACTAAAAACGGTGGGTTGTTGACTTGGTTCAGGGTTCGGTAAATGGCAGCTGTGTACTCTTGTTGGTTCAACTGGCTGACAAAATCCAAGACAGCATCCCTCTCTAGGTCGCCTCCTTCATGACCATAATAGATCATGATAGCAATCCGTCCACCTTTGACAAGCAAATGACACAGCTTTTCTAATGCTTCAATCGTTGTCTGAGGTTGGGTAATGACTGACTTATCAGCTGATGGCAAATAGCCCAGATTAAAAATCCCTGCCTTGGCTTCTGTCACAAACTGGTCCAGTGTCTCGTGACCTTGCAAGATTAACTGGGCATTTGTCATTCCAGCTTGGTCCAAACGCTCTTGGGTCTTTTCCAAGGCTTGCTCCTGAATATCAAAGGCATAGACTTGCTTAGCTAGTTTCGCTAAAAAAATCGTGTCATGACCATTACCCATGGTCGCATCCACTACGATATCATCCTGAGTCACTACCTCAGCCAAAAAATCATGTGCCATCTCAAGTGGTCTTTTCATTTTCAAACTCCTGTTTTACAGCCTTGCATCCTTGAATACTTCCACGACGTCGCATCTCCATCTCAATGCTGTTGAGCACTTCCCACTTATTGAGGCTCCACATAGGCCCAATCAGCATATCTCTAGGTGCATCTCCTGTGATTCGATGGATGACGATATGCTTGGGAATGATTTCCAGTTGGTCACAGATGACCTTGACATATTCGTCCTGACTCATCAGTTGCAAACGTCCCTCGTGGTAGTCCCGTTGCATACGAGTATTGGTCATCAGGTGAAGCAAGTGCAGTTTAATCCCTTGAATATCGTTATCCGTGACACAACGGCGGACATTTTCAATCATCATCTCATGGGTTTCACCAGGAAGTCCGTTGATCAAATGAGAAACAATCTCAATCTTGGGATATTTTCTCAAACGCTTGACCGTCTCCACGTACAATTCATAGGAGTGGGCACGGTTAATCAGATCAGAGGTTGCCTCATAAGTGGTCTGCAAGCCCAATTCAACCGTCACATGCATGCGTTTCGACAACTCAGCCAAATATTCGATGGTTTCGTCGGGTAAACAGTCTGGGCGCGTTCCAATATTGATTCCTACCACACCTGGCTCGTTGATAGCCTGCTCATAGCGCTCTCGAATAACTTCAACCTTTTCATGGGTGTTGGTAAAATTTTGAAAATAAACCAGATACTTCTGAACATCTGGCCACTTGCGGTGCATAAAGTCAATTTCCTTATAAAATTGCTCACGGATAGGCGCATCTGGTGCTACAATAGCATCTCCAGAACCTGAAACCGTACAAAAAGTACAGCCTCCATGAGCCACAGTTCCATCACGATTGGGACAGTCAAATCCCGCATCAATCGGGACTTTAAAGGTCTTTTCTCCAAAGAGTTTTCGATAATAATCATTCAAGGTGTTATAAGATTTCATAACTTTCATTATAACAAAAAACATCTACAATCTCAAAAGCCTGACTTTCCTATAAATTCCTCTGTTTCTCGTTTCCATTAGCGATTTTTTATGATACAATATGGGTATGATTTTAATGAAATTAGCATCTATTTTATTATTGATACTGACCTTAGTAGTCTGCATTATCATAACCAAACTTTTTAGATTAAAAAAACTAGGACGAAACTTTGCGGATTTGGCTTTTCCAGTCTTGGTATTTGAATATTACCTTATTACAGCTAAAACCTTTACCCATAATTTCCTCCCTAGACTGGGCCTAGCCCTCTCAGTCCTAGCCATTATTCTCGTCTTTTTCTTCCTTCTGAAAAAACGCAGTTTTTACTATCCTAAATTCATCAAATTCTTCTGGCGTGCAGGATTCTTATTAACCCTTGTCATGTATATCGAGATGATTGTTGAATTGATGGCTCAGAAATAAAAAACTAAATCGAAAACACCTCAATCAAACTGAAATACAGTGATTGAAGTGTTTTTTCTTTATCTATTTTTCAATAATTTCTATTTACTCTCTTTATCAGGAAATAGATAACCAATACCTACACAAGCCAGCACACCTGCTCCAATCACCAAGCCACTTGAAATCGGCAATAGATCCAAAATTGCATTCGCAATGATAAAGGCAATAATCAAACACATCAGACTAGCTTTGTAATCTTTTTTCCAAAGATTCTCTAGAGTGAAAAAGAGGAACAATCCTACCGGAATCAGTGACCATAGGCTGACATCCAAACTTGGCCATCCAACAGAACCAAAATACACTACTGTCGCTGCTACTACTAAAAATACAATCCCTAATAATTTTTTCATTTGTTTGTCTCCAATTTCTTTTTTATGAACTTGAGTTATCTGATACTGACTCCTCACGTCCCTTACAAAAATCATTATAGCAGAGGTCAGTGTCAAGAACAAGTGCTTTTGCCTATCTGGTCTCTATATCAGTCTAAGTGGTTAAATCGTTAAGATAAAATAAAAAGAAACCCAGTAGAATGAGTTTCTTCACTTTGCCGATTGCAGGGTTTGAACCTGTGACCTAGGCTTTACGAGTGCCTTGCTCTACCAACTGAGCTAAATCGGCGATTACACTTACAGTATAGCACTCTGAGAATAGGTGTCAAGAAATTTTCATCTCTATTAAAAAAAAGCCTGTCCTGAGACAAGGCTTTGATATTCTATTATTTACGAACCCGCACTTTCGTAGGCATCTAAGCCCCTATCCCAAAGTTTAAGGGAAATGACAAAGAAAACCAGAGAAATCAATATCAAACCTCCGATGTTAAAGATTACATCCTTGTCCTGCAAGAAATAGCTGGCAGGATAGTAGGCCGTAAAGGCAAAAGGTACAATAAAACTGATTAACCAACGAAGAAATGAATTATAAATCGAAATCGGGTACTTGGCAAAGTCATTGAACATATAAAAAATGTAAATCATGGCGCCTGACTGCTTGGTCCAAAAAGCGATACTAGCTGTCGCGATTTTCAAGGAAGTATAAATCAAGGTCGCAAAGGGAATACAGACTAGGAAAAGTAGGAATTTTGGAAGGGTCCAAGCAATGCTGGTCACAGTTGTTGCTAGTAAAATACCCCCGACCAAAAGTTCTCCCAAGGCATCAATCTGAAAAGTCTCAACTAGGATATGAAAGAGAGGATTGATGGGACGAGTCAGATACTTGTCAAACTCACCTTTTCGCACCAAGCGCTGTCCCAGAGCCCAAAGATTGTCAAAAAAGAGATGGTCAAAGCCCTTAGGAATCAAGGAAAAACCATAAATAAAGGCAATTTCTTGAAAAGTCCAACCTTCTAGGGATGGAATATGTTGAAAGATGACATTGAGAAACAAGAGGTTCAATCCTTGAGTCAGAAAGACTCCTAAAACCCCCACCACAAAATCAACCTTATACTCCATGATTTGTTTGATGTATTGTCTGATAAAAATCAGATGCATGCGTTGATATTTTTTCATACTAACCTCCCTGAATGGTGATAAAGGACTGGACTCGTTTCCAAATCAACTGAGACAAGCCCACCATCACTAAGAGCCAGAAAAACTGCAAAGCGAGTGCCTGAAGAATCTGATTGGCATCGTATTTCCCAACAATGATCATGACAGGAGTGTAGATCAAGGATGAAAAAGGCAGGAAGGAGAGAATATCTGAAACAACCTTTGGAAAGAAAGCCAAGGGAATCAAACTTCCTGACATAAAGGCCACTATGGAAGTCTTGAGTAGATTAGAACCCCATAGATTTTTAAAGACAAAGGCTGAAAATCCAAAGCAGATATTAAAGAAAAAGTTGATCAGGTAGGCTAGCGTTAAGCTAAAAAGATAAAGAACAGTTAATCCCAGCACTTCTACCATCCCTTGCCCGGATAAGATTTTCATTAACACGATGACACTTAAAAATGGAAGGCCAACGCTGATAAAAATCAACCACTTGGAACCAAGCTCAGTGAAAAGATAGGAGGCCGCAAAATGCACCGGTCTCAACAAGCGCATGATAATGGAACCATCCTTGACCTCCTCCCCAATCATAAAGGACGAATCTGACCTAGTCAGAAGATTGGTCACAAAACTCATAATGATGTAGAGGGTGATATCTGCCATACTAAAGCCCTGAATCAAGGACTCTTGCGAAGAATCAAAGACAGCCTTCCAGAGATAAAAAGCCACAAAAGCACCCATGACATCGCCGATCCGATAGAGAATAAAGTTGACTCGATAGGTAATCAATTCCTGAACACCTGCATTGATAAAGGGTTTATAACGTCTCCACAATTTGACCATCTTAGAGCTCCTTTCGATAGAAGCGACGGATAATATCCTCAATATTCGTATCTACCATCTTCAAATCTCGGATTTCAAAATCAGACAGGGTTTGCTTGATAATGTCAGCTGACTGGTAGCGAGAACTATCGAATTCAATGTTGAGGCTATTTCCCTGTCTATCAATGGCCATATCAGGCAGGCCTTCATAGTGAGAGACGAGATGACTTTGACCTGGTAGCAGTTCAAAAGAAAGAGTCTTCATCTTTCCAAAGGTTTCCTTGAGCTGGCTCACCGTTCCATCAAAAATCTCCTGCCCCTTATCAATCATAAAGATCCGATTACAGAGCTGCTCAATATCACTCAGATCGTGAGTCGTCAAAAGAATGGTTGTTTCTTCTTCCTGATTGATTTGGGTAATGGCCCGACGAATGTTATCCTTGACCGAAACATCCAAACCAATGGTCGGCTCATCTAAAAAGAGAACCTTGGGATTGTGAAGCAAGGAAGCTGCAATGTCCGCCCGCATGCGCTGCCCTAGTGAAAGAGTCCGCACGGGATCCTTGATAAAGTCCTTCAAATCCAAGACTTCATTTAAAAAATCCATGCGCTTGTGGAAGAGCGAATCCGGCACATCGTAAATCTCTTTTAACACCGTGTAGGTCTCTTGCAGAGCCAAATCCCACCATAGCTGGGTACGTTGTCCAAAGACAACTCCAATATCCTTGACATAATCTTGGCGATTGTCTTGCGGAATTTTGCCGTTAATCCGACAAAAACCAGATGTCGGTTTCAAAATTCCTGTCAGCATTTTAATGGTTGTCGACTTCCCAGCACCATTGGCCCCAATAAAGCCTAAAATTTGTCCTTTTGGAACCTCAAAGGTCAAATCCTTGACCGCTTCAAAGGTCTGCTTTTCAGGATGAATAAAGGAGCGCAAAGCCCCCTTCAAGCCCGGTTCCTTAACAGTCTTCACAAAGTTTTTCTGAAGATGTTCCACTTCTATCATTGCCATATCTATCTCCCTATGTAAGGAATAGCAACATTGTGTTTTTGACTACAAATATTCTAAATCCTTACTTTCTACACCTTCTCAATATTATTACAGAAGGCTTTATACCAACCTATTATAATCCAATAAGAAATGGAATGCAAGCGTTTGCCTAAAGTTTATGAAATTGAAATTTTTTCTCTTAAAGTGGTATTTTTATACTCAATGAAAATCAAAGAGCAAACTAGGAAGCTAGATGCAGGTAGCTCAAAGCACAGCTTTGAGGTTGCAGATAAAGCTGACGTGGTTTGAAGAGATTTTCGAAGAGTATTAGTCCAAAATTCTGGCTTAATAGTCTCCTTAAAACACCAAAAAACCCACCCAATGGGCAGGTTTCATCTGTATTATTCAGCTAGATTAAGCTTTACCTTCTGAACCGAATACGTCGATACGTTCTTCAACTGATGCTTGGATAGCTTTTACACCGTCAGCCAAGAATTTACGTGGGTCGAAGAGTTTTTTCTTGTCGTATTCTGCTTCGTTTGCTTCGTAGTCACGAGCAAATTTACGAGTTGCGTTAGCGAATGCGATTTGGCATTCAGTGTTAACGTTAACTTTCGCAACACCAAGTTTGATAGCTGCTTGGATTTGCTCATCAGGAATACCTGATCCACCGTGCAATACGATTGGGAATCCTGGAACAGCTTCAGTCAATTTTTGCAAGTGATCAAGGTGAAGACCTTTCCAGTTTGCTGGGTAAGGACCGTGGATGTTACCGATACCAGCTGCCAAGAAGTCGATACCAGTTTCAACCATTGCTTTAGCGTCTTCGATTGGAGCCAATTCACCATCACCGATGATTCCGTCTTCTTCACCACCGATAGTACCAACTTCAGCTTCCACTGATACACCATTTGCATGAGCAAATTCTACAACTTTACGAGCTTTTTCAAGGTTTTCTTCAACTGGAAGGTGTGAACCATCAAACATAACTGAAGTATAACCAACTCGGATACACTCAAGTGCATCTTCGTAGTGACCGTGGTCAAGGTGGATAGCTACTGGTACAGTGATACCCATTGATTCAACAAGGTTAGCGATCAAGTTGCGAGCAACTTTGTAACCACCCATGTATTTAGCAGCACCCATTGAAGTTTGAATCAAAACTGGAGCTTTTTTAGCTTCTGCTGCACGCAAGATAGCTTGAGTCCACTCAAGGTTGTTTGTGTTAAATCCACCAACTGCATAACCGTTGTCACGAGCTGCTTGGACAAATTTTTCTGCTGAAACGATTGCCATTTTATCAGGCCTCCTGTATATTTTTATGGGTCATCCCATTTACATTGTTCATTTTATCACTTTTTGACAAAAAAATCTAGTTTTTCCCGCAGTTTCGATTGAATTTCTTCTAGCTTCCTCTATGTAAACCCTTTCTCTCCCTAGTCTTGGGCGACTTTTGGAAAAGCTATGAAGAAGGTCAAACGATTCTCCTTCATCTCAAAACGATAAGGTAATTTTTCATGTTCTAATAGACTCTTGACCACAAAGAGCCCCATCCCAGAACCCTTGGCCTTGCGACTAGCATTGTCAGAAAAAGACTGGGCTAGTTTTTCTTGTTCTTCTGGACTGCAGCTATTTTCTATAAAAAGTTCCCCTTCTCTCTCTCCAATACGAACCAAACTACCTGGAGCAGAATGCTTGATGGCATTGCTGATGAGGTTAGAAAGAATCAACTTCATAACTGATGGGTTTAGACAAGCCTGCTGATGTGTCAAACTATTGTCTATCTGGAGTTCTCTTTCTTTGGCTAGCAAGGCATAATCCTTGACTAGAGTTTGCGTCATCTGGTATAGGTCAATTTCTTCCCTATCATCTCTTAATTCCTGCACAGACGAGAGAGAAAGTATCTGGAGAACGTGGTGATTAAGCTCATCCACAATTCCTAAGGCTACTCCCAGATAGCGGTCTCTATCCTTATAACGACCGACATTTTCTTTCATGTTTTCGATCAGGATTTTCAAACTAGCCAGCGGTGTTTTCAATTCATGAGAAGCCCCTCGTAGGAATTCGACCTTCATCTTTTCCAGCTGGAGAATAGCTTCATTCTTGTCATGCAAGTCCGCAATAACAGTCAAAAGATGTTGGTAGAGGCTATTGATTTGTTCTTTGAGATCACCGATCTCATCCTTGGAATCCACGCGCAATCGCACTTGGGTATCTAGTTCCATCATCCGTCGGGTCACCCGCTTGATTTCCAAAATCGGGGCAACGATAGTCCGAGCATAGATATAGGCCACCAAAAGGGAAATCAGAAAGGATGCCAGCAAGGTATAGGGAAGAAATTGGAGACTGATCTGCTCTGCTTCCTTTTGCAAATCCATGGACGCTAAAAACTGGAGAGTCATGGTACCACCGTCTTGCGTTGTCACCTCGCGCTCCTCGATAAAGAGGGAGGTTGTCTGGCGGTCTGTATCCAGAGGAAGGCTGTCCTTGACTTCTAATTTGTCCTCGGTCATCTCGCCCTTGACGGCCCCCTTGATCTCACTAGTCTGAGAATACAAGTCTAAGACTTGCTCGATATTCTGCCTATCTTTCCCTTCTAGGGAATGGGCAATGGCTGTCGCTTTCTGACCAATGGTTTCCTGACGGTGGGTCAGATAAGTCGAGGGAAAGAGAAAATAAATGGCTAAATGGAGACAGACGACTAGAACACTAAAAATCGAGAAGGTATAGATAAATATCTTTGTAAATAAACCTGTTCGTTTCATTTTCGCTCCAATTTATAACCAACATTGCGCACAGTAAGGATGCAGTCCAGGTCTAGCTTTTTCCGCAGTTCCTTGATATAGACATCAATGACACGGTCAAAGGGAACCTCATCTGTCGCTTTCCAGACGGCATCGATTATCTGAGATCGGGTCAAGGCCCTTCCTTCATTTTTCACCAAGTAGTCAAGGATTTCTAACTCTTTGGCATTGATAGGCACTTCTTGACCTGCTAGGCTAGCACTGTAGCTCTCAAAGTCTACCTTGGCATCCTTATAGGAGAAGATTCGTCCCATATCATAATAGCGCTTGAAAATCGCGTCCACCCTCACTTTTAAGAGGGAGAGAGAGAAGGGCTTTTCCAGATAGCCATCTGCCAGAGAGGCAAAGGCACTCATCTTATATTCCTCATCCTGAAAGGCGGTAAGCATCAAGACAGGAACCTGGCTGGTTTTGCGAATCTCAGCTAGCACTTCCAGACCATTGAGTTTAGGCATCTGGATATCCAGTAAAACCAAGGCCACCTCATAGCTGGAAAATTTTTCTAAGGCTTCTTGCCCATCTGCAGCCTCAATGGTTTCATAGCCACAATCCGTCAAATAATCACTGATACCCTCACGGATCATCTCTTCATCTTCTACAATTAAAATTTTCATAGAAAAATCTTTCACATTCCTTTAAATTTCTTGTAAATTATATCAGTTTCATCCTGAAAGGAAGAAGCCTTATACTCAATGAAAATCAAAGAGCAAACTAGGAAGCTAGCAGCAGGTTGCTCAAAGCACTGCTTTGAGGTTGTAGATAGAACTGACGAAGTCAGTAACATATATACGGCAAGGTGAAGCTGACGTGGTTTGAAGAGATTTTCGAAGAGTATTATCAAGATGAAATAGATAAAAATGCTACCTATATTATACCCCATTTAGGGGAGAATAGGTAGCAAGTTTGTTATTCACCATCTAGCAAGAGCTCTTTTGGTTGTTTTCTGAGGAGATTGCTTGAAGCAAGCGCCATAACGAGAACCACTAGGACCAAGGCAAGGACAAAGACAATGATAAAGTCCGATGTCTGAATGGAAATATCTAGGCTCGACAAGGTCTTGCTAAAGCCATCTACCTCTGCACCACCACCAAGGTTAGAGGCTTGAGCAGCCTTGCTAGCTTGCTTGGCAACACCTGAAGTGACATTGGCAAGAACAGTATTTCCGATTGCACGCGCTGTGTAAGTAGCTAAGAAGTAAGCAGAAACAAGAGCAGGGATGGCAATCAAGATGGATTCAGTGATGAATTGACCCAAGATACTTGCCTGCTTGAGACCGATAGAGAGGAGGATTCCCACCTCCTTGCGACGGGCGTTAATCCAAAGGCTGAGCAAGAGGGCAAGGAGAAGAACTGAGAAGCTCAAGCTACCCCAGAATAGGAGATTGGCCATCTTGTACATACCAGAAATGGATTGCTCTAGAGCTGGGTAGTTAGAGGAGCTCTTAACGAGTGTATAGCTCTTCCAGTTGATACCGCTGATGCCATTCAACTCTTTCATAACATCATCCAAGTTCTTGTCCGCTGTTACAAAGAAGGTTGCATCCCCATAAATAGCTGTATCTTCTGTGTATCCATAAAGTTTCGCAGCAGTGTGAATGTCTGTGATAGCTGTGTTTTCATAGAGTTCTTGCGAGTAGGTTACTGCTGACTTATTGTGACCATCAAAGAGTCCCTTGATTGTCACTTCGACTGTTTCCTTGGCACCTTTTTCATTGTCTGCATCATAGATATTGGAGTCCAGTTTGACCTTGTCCCCTACTTTCCAGCCGTGTTTGGCTGCCAAGTCCTTGTGCAGGAGGATCTTGTCCTTGTCGTCGTTTGTTAAGTGCTCTCCTTCAACCAATTTATAAGAACCAGAGACAAACTTGTCTTCTTTAGAGGAGTCATTGACACCTGTAATCATCAAGCTACTTCCAAAATGTTTAGCACGGTCAGGTGTCAGATTTTTCTTGGTTTCTGGAGTTTCGATAAGTTCATATCCAGTCAAATCTCCGATAGCGTTGATGCGTTTCACATAAGACTCAATGGCCTTATTTTCGGTGATTTTTTTGATATCTTCACCCTTGATATTCCCAGCACCACGTGGCGTTCCTTGATTGACGCGACGATTGATTTGCATGGAGAAGCTGTTGGTGATATTTTTAAAGGTCTCCTGAGAAGCCTTGGCAGTAGCTCCCTTGATCGACAAGCCGACCAAACTCAAGCTCGCCATGAGGAGAATAATCAGGAAGATGACAATCGATTTGAAAAACTTCCTTGTAACATAGGCAAATGCATTGTGTAACATAGGTTCCCTTTCTAGATTTTGTTCTATTTTATAGTTCTGATACTCAATGAAAATCAAAAAGCAAACTAGGAAGCTAGCCGTAAGCTGTACTTGAGTACGGTAAGGCGACGCTGACGTGGTTTGAATTTGATTTTCGAAGAGTATAACAGAAAAAGCTCATATTATTTCGTCGTATTGCGAGTTTCAGTCAGTTTCTTGTCCTTCAACTCAAGTGTAATATCTGATGCTTGCGCCACTTCTTTACTGTGTGTGACGACGATTACACATTTACCTGTTTTCCGGGCAAGTGATTTGAGCAGTTCGACAATATCTCCAGCAGTTTTAGGGTCCAGATTTCCTGTTGGCTCATCCGCTAGAATAACTGGAGCTTCTGATACCAAACTACGAGCAATGGCAACACGTTGCTGTTGACCCCCTGATAACTGGAGAACATTCCGCTTGATCTGACTTTCATCCAGACCAAGTTCAAGAAGTGTATCCTTACTTGCCTTTTTATTGACCAAGCGGATATTTTCCAGTGGAGAAAGATAATCTATCAAGTTATAATTTTGAAAGACCAGGGAAATATGGTGCATGCGATGGTAGGAATAACCCTTCTTACGAATGTCCTCTCCTTGGAAAAGGATAGAACCTTCAACAGGACTATCTAGACCAGCCAGTAGGGACAAGAGAGTGGATTTCCCTGCTCCTGACTCCCCAATAATACTGTAAAATTTCCCGGGTTCAAAATTATAATTGATCTGATATAGGACTGCTTCAGCAGTGTTCTTATAACGGTAGGTAACATCTTGTAATTGTAATAAAGTCATGATTTCTCCTTCTTAACTAATAGATGATAAAATTTCTTTCGGCGATTTTCTAAATAAGAATAGGAAACAAAGGGCTACAGATAAGCAACTGAGCAGAACTAGAAAAACATAGGATTCTGCAAATGATAATAAACTACTTGATAGACCACTTGCTTTGGCTAGCGTGTCTTGTAAGCTTACCTGCTCTCCACTTGCTAATAGAGTTTGGAGTAGGTAAGATGTGATGGCGTTTCCTGCAACAAATGCTGGAAGCAAAGCTCCGAAAGATACCAAAACTACCTCTAAACAGAATTGTAGGAAGATCGAGCTCTTGCCTTTTCCAAGTGCAAGTAAAATCCCCACTTCGTAGACTCTTTCTCTCAACCAGAGAGACAAGACCAAAATTAAGGCTCCTGCTCCTGCTATCATAATCCCATAAAGGAAAATGGTCAGAAAGGTTTGGAAGGTTGCAACTGAATCCTTGATTTGTTCAAAGGCCTTGTTTTCTTTCTCAACTTGGTAGCCGTTATTTTCCAAAGCCAAATTTTCCACCTGCTTCAAGAGTCCGTCCATTTCCTTAGGATTTTCTACATAGAAGCGAGCTGCAGTGACTTGAGGTTCACCATTACCCAAAAGGCTTTGGCTACTTTCATAGTCTGTAAAGACCTGGTTTTCACTGAAGTCAGAAGATAAGCCCGTGAATTTCTCCTGTTTTTTACCAGAAAAGATGCCAACAATCTCAAACTCAACTGTCTGTCCCTTGCCAGATTCTGACTGTCCAGCATCCAAGCGAAGCTTGTCATGAAGCGAAAGACCGTTCTTCTTAGCCAACTCTTCGTGGATCAGAATTTTCTTGGAATCCCCTTTTTGAAGGTGTCGCCCTTCTTTTAAGTTGAAAGCCGAGCTGGTAAAGGTCACATCCTTAGATGAATCCTCAAGAGCCGTTAAGCTAACCAGGTTCCTGTCCGCAGCTGACAAATCATCACGCTCCACGCTCTGATCTCCACTCACCGCTTCCTTGTCTTTTAACTTTGCGACCGTCTCGAGTTCAGGAGAGATATTTCCCAGCCCCTTAATCTTGCTAACTGATGCTAGGTCCGATAACTTGAAGGTCTGACCATTTTCTATCTTCTTAATAGAAAAAGATGTATTGAGTGATTTGTAAAGATTGGTTTCCACTGTTTTGTTGGACTTCATCAGCGTCAAACAGGCTGAAATTCCTGCTAAGAGGACCAATAAAATCAGAAATAAAATAAAACTTCTCAGTCGTTTTCTACTGACATAAGCCCAAGCTCTTTGGATTGGATTCATTTGTCACCTCCATATTTGTAAGACTATTATAAAATCCAAATATGAAATGTTTATGAAATACAAAAAAAGAGCAAAAATTTTTTTGCTCTACTTTAATTAGATGAAAAAAGAGCTAGCCTAAGCTAACTCTTATCCTATGCGGAGAGAGGGACTTGAACCCTCACGACCTAAAGCGGTCACAGGATCCTTAGTCCTGCGCGTCTGCCAATTCCGCCATCCCCGCGTCGATTACTTTACTAGTATATCAACTTTTAGGATGCTTGTCAACACTTTTTTCAATTTTTTTCATTTCATCAACCAAATTACTCTGAAATTTCATTTAGATTTTCATCTACTAACTTAGCTCCGAGTGTATTTTTGAAATGATCTAGGGCAAATTGATGATTTTCAGGCCAGATGGAAGCAACAGCTGGTTTAACAATCTCGATGTCATATCCTAGATTATAGGCATCTATAGCTGTATGCAGGACACAGATATCCGTCAAGACACCCGTTAAGATAACGGTAGAAATTCGACGCTCTCTCAAACGGATATCCAGGTCAGTCCCTGAAAAAGCAGAGTAATGGCGTTTATCCATCCAAAAGACACGACTGTCTGAACCATGCTCTTGATAAAACTCCCCCAAATCTCCATATAAATTCCGTCCACTAGTCCCAATCAAATTATGAGGAGGAAATAGCTTGCTTTCTGGATGGAAACAATCGTTTTCTTCGTGAGCATCGATGGTAAAGAAGATATAATCTCCGCGTTCAAAAGCTAATCGAGTCACCTTGCTAATAGCTTCCGAAATAGCCTGAGCTGGAGCACCTGCTGTCAATTTTCCACTATCTGCAACAAAATCTTCTGTATAGTCAATCGAAATTAAAGCCTTAGTCATTAGTAATCTCTTTTCTTCACTTCTTCAAAAATATCTGAAATCAAGACCTTAAGATAGGTTCCCTTCATTCCAAGTGAGCGACTTTCAATAATTCCTGCAGATTCAAGTTTACGAAGGGCATTGACAATCACAGAACGGGTGATTCCGATACGGTCTGCAATCACTGACGCAGTCAACTGCCCTTCATTTCCATTTAATTCCCCTAAAATTGCTGAAACAGCACGGAGTTCGGAGTAAGAAAGGGTATTAACCGCCATGGTAACAGCAGTACGGCGGCGAATATTTTTCTCATCTTCTTCACGTTGGAAATTAAGAAGTTGAATCCCAACAACGGTACTCGCAATCTCAACAAGAATCAAGTCCTCGTCTTCGAATTTTTTATCATTGCGCCAAATAATCAAAGAACCAAGGCGAATCCCTGATACATGAATCGGTGCAATGGTCGTCAAACCATCTGGAAAATCCGAACGACTCTCTACAGGGAAAATACTCAAATCATGATCAACTGTCAGATTGGCTTCTGTATCGTAAATCATGTTCGCACCTTGAATGTAGTCATCTGGGAAAATCTTAGTTTGGAAGAACTGCTCTACACGATCTGTATTGGTTTTGTAACGCATAAAATAGCCAAGGAGACGTCCCTTGCTATTAACGATACAGGCGTTACAGTCAATAATATCTGCCAATTGACGGGTAATCGCATTGTAGGGAAGTTCTTCCTGCAACTGCTCGTCTGAACGCTTCAGGATAGAAGTAATTTTTCTAGTTTTTTCTAATAAATGTGCCATTTTTCACCTCGAATTTAATCGCTATCATTATAACATAAACAGCTTGAATTTTCAATTATTATCTGAAAATTGCTTATTTAATTGCAATTAAAAAAAACAAGAATATTTTTAATTAAATTGCTTCTTTTCTATTGACAAGCCCCCTATTTTTGTGTATTATAATATTACAAGAAGATAATATATCTATTTTATTTATCTTTCTTTTCCATTCGGTCTCCTTATATAAAAAAGCGATTCATTTTGAACCGCTTTTTCTTATTTATCGCCCTTGTTACGAATCACAAAGCCTGTTTGCTTTTCACTTGAAGTATTGCGTGGTTTTTTATTATCCTTACGGTAACGTTTTTCCTTATCAAAACGATCATTGCCACGACTTCCTTTTTTGAAATCATCACGACGACCATTGCCACGGCGATCACGGTCTCGACGGTCGTCCCCACGACGGCCTCCACGACCTCCCTTAGCGTTACCACCGAAGCCATTACCTGATGGTTTAAATGGCAGTGGTTTTTCACGTGCAATCTCCACTTCAGGAAGACTATCTGGGTCTTGAACAGTCAGACTCAAGATATACATTGCCAATTCTTCTGGAGTAAATTCGGCAGCTAGCTTACGAGCATCCTTACCAAATTTCTCAAAGTTGGCACGGATAGTCTCATCTGCAAAATCACGTTCAATTTTCTTGAGAGCTACGTGTTTTTTAGCTTGGAAGGCTTCTTCTGCACTTGCAGGTTTGAGGCCTTTCATGCGTTTCTTAGTCAAGTTTTCAATGATTTGGAGGTAGCCCATTTCATTTGGTGATACGAAAGTAATAGACTGACCTGACTTACCAGCACGACCTGTACGACCGATACGGTGAACATAACTTTCAGGATCTTGTGGAATATCGTAGTTATAGACATGGGTCACACCTGAAATATCCAAGCCACGCGCTGCAACGTCCGTCGCAACTAGAACATCCAGATTACCGTTTTTAAAATCACGAAGGACACGAAGACGTTTGTTTTGGTCTAGGTCTCCATGAATTCCTTCTGCACGGAAGCCACGGATTTTCAAACCACGAGTCAATTCATCTACACGACGTTTTGTACGACCAAATACGATAGCAAGTTCTGGTTGTTCCACATCCATGAGACGAGTCATGGTATCAAATTTTTCTTGCTCTTTAACTCGGATATAGTATTGGTCAACCAATTCTGTTGTCAATTCCTTAGCCGCAATCTTCACATGCTCAGGTTCTTTCATAAACTGAACACCGATACGTTTGATGGCATCTGGCATAGTTGCTGAGAAAAGTAAGGTTTGACGGTTTTCAGGGACACGAGAAATGATAGCTTCGATATCTTCAAGGAAGCCCATGTTGAGCATTTCATCCGCTTCGTCAAGAATAAGAGTTTCAATATCTTGTAATTTCAAGGCCTTGCGTTTAATCAAGTCCAAAAGGCGACCAGGTGTTCCCACCACGATATGGGCACCAGATTTAAGAGCCTTAATTTGTTTTTCAATGCTTGATCCACCATATACTGAGCGAACCTTGACTCCCTTACTGCGACCAAAGCGGAAGAGTTCTTCTTGACTTTGGACAGCTAGTTCACGAGTTGGAGCGATGACCAAGGCTTGAATGGTCGCTTCTTCTGTACGAATTTTTTCAAGAGTAGGCAAGCCAAAGGCTGCAGTTTTTCCTGTACCAGTCTGAGCTTGACCGATAACGTCCTTACCTTCAAGGGCCAAAGGAATAGTTTGTTCTTGGATCGGACTGGCTTCTACAAAACCAGCTTTTTCAATCTCTGCTAGCAAATCAGCAGACAAGTTTAATTCATTAAATTTCACGTTATTCTTCTTTCTAAAGGTGGTGCGAAGCCACCCTATAGGGCTTAGTTTATACTTTTCTTTTTATGACGTATTTTCATATACTGGATACAAAATCGTGTTGCTTCTTTTCCACAAAAGAAAAGTACTGTTTTCTTTGCAACCTATCTAGTATAACACAAGAACAGAGCAAAAGATAGCCCAATCCATCGATAAACTCATGTAAACGATTTTTCAGAGAAAATAAGGATGAAATTTCCACTATTTCATAAACTTTTTTAAAGCGTAGCAGAATTGTGCAAAAGTTTTTTTCTTGTGCTAGAATGAAAATCGAATAGGAGGAACTCTAAATGTTAACTTATGATTTAATCGTTATCGGATTTGGTAAAGCTGGTAAAACACTAGCTGGTAAATTGGCTTCAGCTGGTAAAAAAGTTGCCCTCATTGAACGTAGCAAAGCTATGTACGGTGGAACTTGTATCAACATTGGTTGTATCCCAACTAAAACTTTGCTAGTTGCTGCTGAGAAAGACTTGTCTTTTGAAGAAGTGATTGCTACCAAAAACACGGTCACTGGTCGCCTCAACGGTAAAAACTATGCTACTGTTGCTGGTACAGGCGTCGATATCTTTGATGCGGAAGCTCACTTCCTTTCAAACAAAGTCATCGAAATCCAAGCTGGTGATGAAAAGAAAGAACTGACTGCTGAAACAATCGTCATCAACACTGGTGCTGTTTCAAATGTCTTGCCAATCCCTGGACTCGCTACAAGCAAAAACGTCTTTGACTCAACAGGTATCCAAAACTTGGACAAATTGCCTGAAAAACTTGGAGTCCTTGGTGGTGGAAATATCGGTCTTGAATTTGCTGGTCTTTACAACAAACTTGGAAGCAAGGTTACAGTCCTAGATGCCTTGGATACATTCCTACCTCGTGCAGAACCTTCCATCGCAGCTCTTGCTAAACAATACATGGAAGAAGACGGTATTGAATTGCTTCAAAATATCCGTACTACTGAAATCAAAAACGACGGTGACCAAGTCCTTGTCGTAACTGAAAATGAAACTTACCGTTTCGACGCCCTTCTCTACGCAACTGGACGTAAGCCAAACGTAGAACCACTTCAACTTGAAAATACAGACATTGAACTTACTGAACGTGGCGCTATTAAAGTAGATAAACATTGTCAAACAAACGTTCCTGGTGTCTTTGCAGTTGGGGATGTCAACGGTGGTCTTCAATTTACTTACATTTCACTTGATGACTTCCGTGTTGTTTACAGCTACCTTGCTGGAGATGGCAGCTACACGCTTGAAGATCGTCTCAATGTACCAAACACCATGTTTATCACACCTGCCCTTTCACAAGTCGGTTTGACTGAAAGCCAAGCAGCTGATTTGAAACTTCCATACGCCGTTAAGGAAATTCCTGTTGCAGCCATGCCTCGTGGTCACGTGAACGGAGACCTTCGCGGAGCCTTCAAAGCTGTTGTTAATACTGAAACAAAAGAAATTCTTGGAGCAAGCATCTTCTCAGAAGGTTCTCAAGAAATCATCAACATCATCACTGTTGCTATGGACAACAAAATTCCTTACACTTACTTCACAAAACAAATCTTCACTCACCCAACCTTGGCTGAGAACTTGAATGACTTGTTTGCGATTTAAGTTGAGATTTAATCGTATCGAACAGCCCTCCTTGGGCTGTTTTTACTTCTGCGGAATCTCAAATCTGTCTTTTCCTTCTTTTATGATATAATAGAAACATGAAATTAAAAACTACTTTGGGCCTTCTTGCTGGGCGTTCTTCCCACTTCATTTTAAGCCGTCTTGGCCGTGGAAGTACGCTTCCAGGAAAACTTGCCCTTCAATTCGATAAAGATATTTTACAAAACCTAGCTAAGAACTACGAGATTGTCGTGGTGACTGGAACCAACGGAAAAACCTTGACAACTGCTCTCACTGTCGGCATTTTAAAAGAGGTTTATGGTCAAGTTCTGACCAACCCAAGCGGTGCCAACATGATTACAGGAATTGCGACAACCTTCTTAACAGCCAAATCTTCTAAAACTGGGAAAAATATTGCCGTCCTAGAAATCGACGAAGCCAGTCTATCTCGTATCTGTGACTATATCCAGCCAAGCCTTTTTGTCATCACGAATATCTTCCGTGACCAGATGGACCGCTATGGTGAAATTTACACAACTTACAAGATGATTTTGGATGCCATTCGTAAGGTGCCTACGGCTACTGTTCTCCTTAATGGAGATAGTCCACTTTTCTACAAGCCAGCTATTCCAAATCCTGTACAGTATTTTGGTTTTGACTTGGAGAAAGGCCCAGCCCAGCTGGCTCACTATAATACCGAAGGAATCCTCTGCCCTGACTGCCAAAGAATCCTCAAATATGAGCACAATACTTATGCAAACTTGGGTGCCTATATCTGTGAAGGCTGCGGATGTAAACGTCCTGATCTCGACTATCGCTTGACAGAACTAGTTGAGTTGACCAACAATCGCTCTCGCTTTGTCATTGACGGACAAGAATACGGTATTCAAATCGGTGGTCTCTACAATATCTACAACGCCCTAACTGCGGTTGCCATCGCCCGTTTCCTTGGTGCAGATTCACAACTCATCAAGCAAGGATTTGATAAGAGTCGTGCTGTCTTTGGACGCCAAGAAACCTTCCATATCGGTGACAAGGAATGTACCCTTGTCCTCATCAAGAATCCTGTTGGAGCGACCCAAGCTATTGAAATGATCAAACTAGCACCTTACCCATTTAGCCTATCTGTTCTACTCAATGCCAACTATGCTGATGGGATTGATACTAGTTGGATCTGGGATGCGGACTTTGAACAAATCACTGACATGGATATCCCTGAAATCAACGCTGGCGGTGTTCGTCATTCTGAAATCGCGCGTCGTCTACGGGTAACAGGCTATCCAGCTGATAAAATCACTGAAACAAGTAGTCTGGAACAAGTTCTTAAAACAATTGAAAACCAAGACTGCAAGCATGCTTATATTCTGGCTACCTATACTGCTATGCTTGAATTCCGCGAACTGCTGGCTAGTCGTCAGATTGTTAGAAAGGAGATGAACTAATGGTTTATACTTCACTTTCCTCAAAAGCTGGCAATTACCCCTATCAGCTCAACATTGCCCACCTCTATGGAAACCTCATGAATACCTACGGGGACAATGGAAACATCCTCATGCTCAAGTATGTGGCTGAAAAGCTGGGAGCCCATGTGACCGTTGACATCGTTTCTCTCCATGATGACTTTGACGAAAATCACTACGACATCGCCTTTTTCGGTGGCGGTCAAGACTTTGAACAAAGTATTATTGCAGACGACCTACCTGCTAAAAAAGAGAGCATTGACAACTACATCCAAAACGACGGTGTGGTTCTGGCTATCTGTGGTGGTTTCCAACTATTTGGGCAATATTATGTTGAAGCTTCAGGGAGACGTATCGAAGGACTAGGGGTCATGGGCCACTACACCCTCAACCAGACCAATAACCGTTTTATCGGTGACATCAAGATTCATAATGAAGATTTCAATGAAACCTACTATGGTTTTGAAAATCATCAGGGCCGTACCTTCCTCTCTGATGACCAAAAACCGCTGGGACAGGTTGTCTATGGAAATGGAAACAACGAAGAAAAGGTCGGCGAAGGGGTCCATTATAAGAATGTCTTTGGTTCTTACTTCCACGGACCTATCCTCTCTCGCAATGCCAATCTAGCTTATCGCCTAGTCACTACTGCCCTCAAGAAGAAATATGGTCAGGACATTCAACTCCCTGCTTATGAGGACATTCTCAGCCAAGAAATCGCTGAAGAATACAGCGACGTCAAAAGCAAGGCTGACTTTTCTTAAACAAAAGGAAATTATATCAAAGAACTCTGTTATCTTGTCGGAGTTCTTTTTTCCTTTTCTTTTACCCTTCTCCCTTGCATTTTCTCTCTTTTTTTGCCAAAATAGAGGGGTAGAAAGAAGGTAGCATATGTCTAAATTACAACAAATCGTAACATATCTTGAAACTGAAAAACTAGACGTCGCTGTCGTATCTGACCCCGTCACAATCAATTACCTCACTGGCTTTTACAGTGATCCCCATGAACGTCAAATGTTCCTTTTTGTCCTAGCGGATCAGGAACCCCTCCTCTTTGTCCCAGCCCTTGAGGTTGAGCGTGCAAGTAGCACTGTTTCCTTCCCAGTTGTGGGCTATGTAGATTCTGAAAATCCATGGCAAAAAATGAAACATGCTCTTCCAAAACTTGACTTCAAACGTGTCGCTGTTGAGTTTGACAATCTCATCTTGACCAAATATCATGGCTTGAAAATAGTCTTTGAAACTGCTGAATTTGAAAACCTCACTCCTCGTATCCAACGTATGCGCCTCATCAAATCAGCTGACGAAGTGCAAAAAATGATGGTTGCAGGTCTCTATGCGGACAAGGCTGTTAAGGTTGGTTTTGATAATATTTCTCTTGATAAAACTGAGACAGATATTATTGCCCAAATTGACTTTGCCATGAAACGTGAAGGCTATGAAATGAGCTTTGACACCATGGTCTTGACAGGTGATAATGCTGCAAATCCACACGGTATTCCAGCAGCAAACAAAGTTGAAAATAACGCCCTTCTCCTCTTTGACCTTGGTGTTCTAGTCAACGGCTATGCGTCAGATATGACTCGTACAGTCGCAGTCGGCAAACCTGACCAATTCAAGAAAGACATTTACAACTTGACTCTTGAAGCCCAACAAGCTGCTCTTGACTTTATCAAGCCAGGTGTGACTGCCCATGAAGTGGACCGCGCTGCCCGTGAGGTCATCGAAAAAGCTGGTTACGGCGAGTACTTCAACCACCGTCTTGGTCACGGTATCGGTATGGATGTCCACGAATTCCCATCTATCATGGAAGGAAACGACATGGTCATCGAAGAAGGCATGTGCTTCTCTGTTGAACCAGGTATCTATATCCCTGGCAAAGTCGGTGTTCGTATTGAAGACTGCGGTGTTGTTACCAAGGATGGCTTTGACCTCTTTACAAGCACCAGCAAAGACTTGCTTTATTTTGATTAATATTCTTCGAAAATCTTCCCACAATAAAACGCATACTATCAAGGTTTTTCAACACCTGATACTATGCGTTTTTCTTATTTGAAAGACTTTTGACTCAGCCTCTTTACTTAATCTTCTTGATACTTTGACTAAGAATAAATCCTACAATCATCCCTACCATATTTTGCATGAAATTTGGTAGGATTTCGGGTAGGGCTGCTGCCCAGCCATTCATCAAAGTTGAACCCAAGGCGTAACCCCCTACCATTGCAATTGTTGCTAAGATAAGGCCTAGCCACTGAGCTTTTCCTTTAAACCCTGCGAAAAATCCCTGCAAGCCATGGTTGACCAAGCTAAAGAACATCCACTGAGGGTAGCCTGATAAGAGGTCAATCAAGAAACCTGCTAATCCTCCGACTACAGCCCCTTCACGACTACCAAAGTAGAAGGCCGTAAAGAAGACACCCGCATCTAAAAGAGTTAGAATTCCTGTCGGTGTTGGAATTTTTAAGAAATAGCCTAGAACCACAGAAAGGGCGGTTAATAGAGATACAAGTGCTATTTTAGTTGTTTTTGTCTGCTTCATATTGTCTTACTCCATACTGATCTGCTTGTACAATAGCACGAAAAACGAAAGCCTTAGAACTTTCTACTGCTGGTAAAAGTTCATCACCTTTAACCAAGTGACTGGCAATGCTAGAGGCAAGGGTACAACCTGCACCAGCATTTTGGCCTTGGATAACGGGATTTTCTAGGACTGTAAAGGTTTGTCCATCATAAAAAACATCCACAGCCTTGTCCTGACTAAGGCGATTGCCTCCCTTGATAATGACTGCTGGCGCTCCTAAGTCATGTAATTTCTGCGCTGCATCCTTCATATCTTCCAAGGTTTTAATTTCCTGACCAGCTAATAATTCTGCTTCTGGAAGATTAGGCGTAATCACACTGACATGAGGGAAAAAGCGAATCAACTCTTGACAGAGCTCGCTGACAGCTACATCGTGCGTTTCCTTGCAGACCAAGACAGGGTCCAATACCACAGGAACTCCTTGGCGTTGCTTGATAAAGTCCAATGCCTTCTCAGCCACACTGACAGTAGGGAGAAGACCAATCTTAATCCCTGCAAACTCCACATCACGCAAGCTATCTAATTCATGTTGAAAAATGGTATCGTCAGTTGGAAAGACTTCAAAGCCCTTTTCCGTCAAGGCTGTCAAACAAGTCACTGCTACAAAACCATGCAAGCCGTTCAAGGTATAGGTAGCCAAATCAGCTGACAGGCCACCACCACTAAAAATATCATTCCCAGAAAGTGCTAAAATACGATTATTCTTCATAACGAATCTCCTTTAAATATAAACCATTTGGTGCTGCAGTGGGACCTGCAAGCTGCCTGTCCTTTTTCTCCAAGATGAGGTCAATCTGCTCTACTGGCATGCGGTTATTGCCGATTTTGAGCAGTGTCCCCACCATATTGCGAATCTGTTTATACAAGAAACCATTTCCTGAAAAGGTAAAAGTCAAAAACTGGCCTGTCTCATCAACCCTAAGACTAGCTTCTGTAATAGTACGAACCTTGTCCTCTACACTAGTCCCAGAGGCTGTAAAACCGGTAAAATCATGGGTTCCCTCTAGCTTTTTGATTGCAATCTGCATGCGTTCCACATCGAGTGGATAGGGAAAGTGAGTGGCATAGTGACGGCGCATAGGATTCTTGGGACGGCCCCTATCCACGATAAACTCATAGATCTTACTGTGCTTGGCATAACGGCAATGAAAATCATCCGCCACAAGCTCAATCGAAATCACATCAATATCTTCAGGAGACTGGGTGTCCAAAGCAAAACGGAGCTTCTCCTCATCCATTTGATAAGGCAGGTCAAAATGAATAACCTGTCCCAGGGCATGAACCCCACTATCTGTCCTACCAGCACCGTGAACAGTAATGGCTTCCCCTTTATTTAACCTGGTCAAGGTTTTTTCAATTTCTTCCTGAACACTACGCGCATGAGACTGGCGCTGAAAACCAGCAAAGGCGTAACCATCATAGGAAATAGTTGCTTTGTATCTTGTCATAACTTCTATTTTATCAAGAAAATAATCTGTAAACAAGATTCTAAAACAAATATTGTCTGGGTACAATATTCACAAAAAGAAAAACTTAGGAAACCAATCCTAAGCTCTCTTTTGAAGTAGGTACATGACAAAGATAGAGGTTACAATTAACCAAGATCCTAAGATAGCAAAGACCAACATGCCATTGTGAGTTAGTAAGCCAATTGCACCTAGAACGAATGGAGTCGTAAAGGCTCCGAAACTACAGCCTAATACAGCAAATGAAGTGGCTTGATTGAGGAGTTTAGCTGGAATTCGTTCAGAGACAAGTTGAAAGACCGTCGTCAAGGCTACACTGTAGGCAAAACCAGCTAGAATACTCCCTGCTACAACCACCCATAAGGATGGTGACAAGGCAATCACGATTTGCCCTAAGCCGAAGGTAATACCAGACCAGAGGAGCAGTTTCTCTTTAAATATTGAAATCAGGAAAGAAAAACTTACACCAGCCACAATCCCGATCAACTGCATGACACTAAGAACAAAACTAGATAACTGGGCATCTCCAAGCCCTCTTTCCACCATCAAACTTGGAATACGGATGGTAATAGCTGTATTGGTACAAACTACAACTGCCGCTTCGATAGCTAGAATAAAAATCAAGCCTTTCATTTCTCGAGTTAAGCGACTTACTTCCTTCTCTTTTTTCTTGACTTCTTTCTTTTCTTTTCCATAAGGTACAAAGAGCAGATAAAGGGTCAGTACCAAAAATCCAGCACTGTAGGCTAGGAAGGTAGCTGTCCAACCGAAGGCCAACAATTGGCCGACTGCCA
Source organism: Streptococcus mitis (assembly GCF_047460035.1). Taxonomy (GTDB): domain Bacteria; phylum Bacillota; class Bacilli; order Lactobacillales; family Streptococcaceae; genus Streptococcus; species Streptococcus mitis_DW. The sequence goes on from NZ_JASHHB010000001.1 coordinate 171,936, forward strand.
AGGTAATGAGAGAAGCCCCAACGACCTCTGCAGAACCGCGTAGTCCTAACATCTGAATTCGCGTTTTTCCTTGATAGCGTTCACTGATAATGGAAATGGCCTTGGCATTAATCATCCCAACACCCAAACCAAAAAGAATCCGTGTTCCAAAGACAAAAGGATAAGCTTGGTACCAAAAGGGAGCTGTTCCACTTAGTGATAAAATCAGCAATCCCAAACTGATCTGTAAGCGCTCAGGAAATATTTTTTCTAAGAAACCATTTAGTAATAACATAATCATGATTCCAAAGGAGGGCAAGCTCGCCAAGAGCTCAATTTGTTCCTTAGGATAACCTTGATAATAGTCAAACATAGCTGGCAGGGCACTCGAGATGGAAAAGGATGTAATCAAAACGAGGGAGAGAGCCAAAATACTGGTCCGTTCTAAAAATTGTTTCATGAAATCTCTTTCTATATTTTCTCTTAATCTTCTGTCTCTTTTGATAGTTATCAAACAAGCAAGAAAAGAAGAAGCCTCTTTAGTGTACAGACTCCTTCTTAAACTCGAAAATGAATCCCTTGTGTCTTATACTCAATGAAAATCAAAGAGCAAACTAGGAAGCTAGCCGCAGGCTGTACTTGAGTACGGCAAGGCGAAACTGACGTGGTTTGAAGAGATTTTCGAAGAGTATTAGGATGACTTTCTCTTGATTTGCTTAATAAAGTAGAAGATAAATCCTGCCACCATATAGGCAACAAAGATAATCAGACACCACTTGAACACGACATCCCAACCCTTGTTTACATTCAAAAAGAAGTAAGGGAAGGGACTGACCTTAGAATTAGGAACATCAAGTTTCAGTACCAAGCCATTAAAAAGAGCAAAAATCATATAAAGCAAGGGTAAAATCGTCCACACAATTGGATCCCAAATCTTGTATTGACCCTGTTTGTCAAAAAAGAGGGTATCTGCTAAAAACCAGAGGGGAACGATATAGTGGCAAAGAAAATTTTCTAGGGTATAGAAATTAGTCGCAATAGGCGCTAATAGGAAATGGTAAATCACACAGGTAATCATGATACTCATAGTGACCCCACCTTTTAAGCGCAAGAGACTTGGCCTTTGCCAGTTTTCACCTAAACGGCTCATAACCTTTAGGAGATAGAGCGTAAAAATCGCGACTAAGAGGTTGGACAGAACCGTATAATAGAGCAGCATCCCAAATCCACCATGCTTGGCGATTTCAAGATAAACTCCCGTAAAAGCCGCTAGAAACAAGAAGATACGGCTATAAAATACAAGTTTATAGTGTTTTGACATGCTTAAATTTTCTTCACAAACTCTGATTTGAGTTTCATGGCACCGAAGCCATCAATTTTACAGTCGATATTGTGGTCGCCTTCTACGATGCGGATATTTTTCACGCGCGTCCCTTGTTTCAAATCTTTTGGCGCACCTTTTACTTTCAAATCCTTGATGAGAGTGACTGTATCACCGTCAGCCAATTTATTTCCGTTGGCATCGATAGCAACAAGGCCCTCTTCTACATCTGCAACTTCAGCAGGATTCCACTCATAAGCACACTCTGGGCAAACCAGTAGGGCACCGTCTTCGTAGACATACTCTGAGTTACATTTTGGGCAATTTGGTAGGTTGTTCATGGTTTCTCCTTATCATCATTCACTATTCTTTGAAAATCAAAATTTCTCGAACAGCAACTATTATACCCTAAAATCAGCATTTTGACAAATTTAGAAAAAACCGATATCAATCTATCGGCTTTTCAACATCTACATTCTTTTTTCAGCTTCTGCTTTGATTTTTTCAACTACTTCTTGAATGTTCAAGCCAGTTGTATCAAGGTAGACAGCGTCCTCTGCTTGTTTGAGAGGCGAAGTCTCACGATGACTATCCTTGTAGTCACGCGCAGCAATTTCCTCTTTTAGGGTTTCAAGGTCTGTTTCAATTCCCTTGGCAATATTTTCCTTGTAACGGCGCTCTGCTCTTTCATCTACCGAAGCTACTAGGAAAATTTTCAATTCTGCTTGTGGCAATACAACCGTTCCAATATCGCGACCGTCCATGACAATCCCACCTTGCTGGGCAATCTCTTGTTGGAGAGAAACTAGTTTCTCACGTACTTCAGGAATTGCTGCAATAGCTGAAACATGATTGGTCACTTCATTTTCACGGATAGGATGGGTAATATCCACATCTCCTACAAAGACAAGTTGTTCTCCAGTTTCTGAGCGCCCAAAACTGATTGGATGCTGGTCCAATAAGTCTAAGAGTTCTTCAACTTGTTCAACTCCTAATTGGTTCCTGAGAGCCATGTAGGTCGCTGCACGATACATAGCACCTGTATCTAGATAGGTGTAACCAAAATCCTTTGCAATAATCTTTGCGACTGTACTCTTACCACTTGAAGCAGGACCGTCAATAGCAATTTGAATTGTTTTCATATCAACTCCTATTTGATTTTGACAACATCACCTGGATTAGCAAACCAAGACCCTGTAGCCATATGCCCAGGATTCAAGGCCTCTAGCTGAGCAATCGAGATTCCTGCACGAGCGGCAATGGCTGCTTCTCCTTCTCCAGCTAAGACTTTTGTAGTTCCTTCTGGATCAGTTGGATGTTCTGAGCTACTAGATGACTCTTCTGCCTTCTCCTCTGAACTAGAAGATGCCTGCTCTGAACTACTAGAAGTAGAAGAAACTTGCTCTACTTTTGTATCTGAATCGTGAAAATCTTTCAAGGCTGCCGTGCGATTACTCCCACCCGATGAAAGATAGATCAGAACAATAATCATCACGACTACAATCACAAAGAAAATACTTGCTAAAATAGTCAAGATACGATTAGCCAGCACTCCTCCACCTTGTTCTCTCTTACGACGTTCTGATCTTGTTTCTTCTTGATTCTCATAAATATCTTCTTGCCACGGTTCTTTTGCCATACCTTACTCCTTGTTTTTTTTTACTTTTCTTATTACAATATAAATATGAAAATCACACTTATACCTGAACGTTGCATTGCCTGTGGGCTTTGCCAAACTTATTCTGATTTATTTGATTACCACGATAATGGAATCGTGCGTTTTTACGATGACCCTGACCAACTAGAAAAAGAAATCTCTCCTAGTCAGGACGTCGTAGAAGCTGTTAGAAACTGTCCGACACGTGCCTTGATTAAAGATTAACTCTAATATCGACAGGAACGTTCCACTCCTTCTAGTTTAGCATATTTCCATGCAAAATTATAGTCTTTTCTCTTTATTTTTTTCTGTAAAATCAGGAAGGTCACTTTTGTCTTTGATAAGATAAAGTGGTCTTTTTTTAGTCTCTAGATAAATCTTACTGATATACTTACCGAGAATCCCAATGGTCAAGAGTTGAATCCCACCAAGGAAGAGAATAACAGCCATCAGAGAGGTCCAACCTGATGTCGGATTGCCCAAAATGAGGGTTCGAACCACAACAAAAAAGGTCATTAGTAGAGAAATAAAACAAGATAGGAGACCTGCCACAAAGGCGATAATCAAGGGAAAATCTGAAAAGTTAACAATCCCTTCAATGGAGTAGAAAAAGAGTTGCCTAAAACTCCAACTGGTCTTGCCAGCCTGTCTTTCGACATTTGGATAGTCCAGATAGTGGGTTTTAAAGCCGACCCAGGCAAAGAGTCCCTTAGAAAAACGATTAGACTCGGTCAAAGCTAAAATAGCATCGACTACAGACCTTCTCATCATGCGAAAATCACGGACACCTGACGGCAGGGCTACTGGACTAATTTTTTGCATAAGGCGGTAAAAGAGATTAGCGCAGAGACTACGTAAAACTGGTTCTCCCTCCCGACTAGTTCTCCGTGTTCCTACACAGTCTAAATCTGCATTTTGGTCTAGTAAATTTTTCATCTCAAGCAACATACTAGGAGGATCCTGGAGATCTGCATCCATCACCACCACTAGGTCTCCTGTCGCATATTGCAAGCCTGCATAGAGAGCTGCTTCTTTGCCAAAATTTCGCGAGAAAGAAATATAATGAACTGCCGGATTTTGCTCCCGATAGGTCTTTAAGAGTTCCAAAGTCCCATCACTTGATCCATCGTCGACAAAGACATACTCGATTTCTGTTTCCAAATCTGGAAGTAAAGCTTCCAAAGCCTGATAAAAAAGAGGAAGTACTTCCTCTTCGTTTAAACAGGGGACAATGATTGACATCACCATCTTAGTCTTCAAATCCATTTGGATGCTTACTTTGCCAACGCCATGCGTCTTCACACATTTGGGTGATGCCTAACTCTGCTTCCCAGCCCAGTTCTGCTTTGGCTTTTGCAGGATCTGAATAGCAGGCTGCGATATCCCCTGGGCGACGGTCTACAATGCGGTAAGGAATTGGACGTCCCACTGCTTTTTCCATATTTTGGATAATTTCAAGAACTGAGTAGCCTTTACCTGTTCCAAGGTTATAAACGTTTAGGCCTGAACCTTTTTGGATTTTTTGTAGAGCTGCGACGTGACCTTTAGCCAAATCGACAACGTGAATATAGTCACGAACACCAGTTCCGTCTTCCGTATCGTAATCGTCTCCAAACACTTGCACTTGCTCTAATTTTCCAACGGCTACTTGAGTCACATATGGCAAGAGATTGTTTGGAATACCGTTTGGATTTTCTCCCAAATCTCCGCTCTCATGAGCTCCGATTGGGTTAAAGTAACGAAGCAAGACCACATTCCATTCTGAGTCTGCCTTGTAGATATCCGTCAAAATTTCCTCTAGCATAAGCTTGGTTCGGCCATATGGATTGGTCACTGAAAGAGGGAAATCTTCCAAGATGGGCACTGTATGAGGATCTCCGTAAACTGTCGCAGAAGAACTGAAAATGATGTTTTTACAGTTGTTTTCTTCCATGACCTTCAAAAGACTAACAGTTCCAGCGATATTGTTGTCATAGTAGGCAAGAGGAATACGTGTTGATTCGCCGACAGCCTTCAAGCCAGCAAAGTGAATGACACCAGTTGGTTCTTCTTGTTTGAAAATGTCACGAAGAGTATCTGTATCACGGATATCTGCCTCATAGAAAGGCACTTCAACTCCTGTAATTCTCTCAACAACTTCTAAACTTTTTCTGTTACTATTAACAAGGTTATCCACCACAACAACTTGATGACCTGCTTGGATTAACTCAATAACAGTGTGGGTTCCGATAAAACCTGCTCCACCCGTTACCAAAATCTTTTCTTGCATCTTCTTTCCTCGATTCTCGGATTATTTTTTCTTATTTTACCATTTTTGATAGGGAATGTCATTTGCCATCCTAGAGGGGAGGCTAAAATTTCAGTAAAATTCTTATACTTTTCGAAAATCTCTTCAAACCACGTCAACGTCGCCTTGCCATATATATGTTACTGACTTCGTCAGTTCTATCCACAACCTCAAAGCAGTGCTTTGAGCTAACTTCGTCAGTTCTATCCACAACCTCAAAGCAGTGCTTTGAGCTAACTTCGTCAGTTCTATCCACAACCTCAAAGCAGTGCTTTGAGCAGCCTGCGGCTAGTTTCCTAGTTTGTTCTTTGATTTTCATTGAGTATTATTCGCTTTTTACTCGTTTGACATAGTTTTCAATTGGGTAGTTTAGAGGGTCCAAGGTCAACTCCTTGTCTTGAATCAGTTGAGCTAGATGGTAACCAATGATAGGTCCAGTTGTGAGGCCTGATGAACCTAGTCCACTAGCAGCATAGATACCTGCTAATTCTGGCACCTGCCCAAAGAAAGGTGAGAAATCACTGGTATAGGCACGGATTCCCACACGCTCAGCTCTTGAAGTCGCTACTGCCAAGACTGGATAGTGAGGCAAGGCTGCCTCCTCCATTTGTTGGAGTAAGGTTTCATCTACCGTCAAATCAAATCCCATGTCATTTTCATGGGTAGCGCCTAGGGATAATTTCCCACCTGCAAAAGGAATCAAATCCCACTCCCCTTCTGGCATAACAACAGGGTAAGCTTCCATGTCTTGGCCAAGCTGATAATCTCGTAGTTGTCCTTTTTGAGGACGGACATCCACAGCATAACCTAAAGGCTCTAACAGGTGTCCCAACCAAGCTCCAGTCGCCAAAATAACCTGATCAAACACCTCTTCTCCAATTTGGTAGCCTGATGCTAAAGGTGTCAGAGTTACTTTTTCTTTGACCAGCTTGACCTGACTGGCTTCCAGCAAACGAGTCACTAAAAGTTTGCCATCTACTCTCGCTCCACCAGAAGCATAGAGCAGACGGTCAAATCCCTGCAAACCAGGGAATAATTCGTTAGCTGATGCTTGGTCCAGAATGGCTAACCGGCCTATCAAAGGAGATTCTTCTCTACGCTGGAGGGCTAGTTGATAGAGTTCTTCCAACTTAGTTTTATCCTTTTTCAGGAGAAAGACTCCCGAACGCTGGTAAAAGTCAATTTCTTTCCCTGACTTCACTAAATCAGCCAACAAATCCACATAAAAGTCAGCCCCCAAGCGCGCCATTTTGTACCAGGCTTTATTGCGACGTTTGGAAAACCAAGGACTGATAATTCCCGCTGCGGCCTTGGTAGCCTGACCTTGTCCATGGTCAAAGACGGTTACTTCTAGGTCACTTTCTTTAGAGAGGTAGTAGGCAGCTGTTGCTCCCACAATTCCTGCTCCAATAATGGCAACTTTTTTCATTGTTTTCACTTTCTAACTAGATATGGTGGAAAGGATTGGTCGATGCTTGACTTGGTACAATATCAATTGTCCAGCCATTTTCAGCCTTCCATTGAGTAAGGAGTGCAGAAATTTTTTCCACAAAAAGCACTTCAATATAGTGACCTGGGTCCAATGCCAGTAACCCATCAGACAACATATCCTGGGCAGTGTGGTAGTAAATATCACCAGTGATATAGACATCTGCCCCCTTTGCCAAAGCATCCTTATAGAATGACTGCCCACTTCCACCACAGATGGCCACTCTTGAAATAGGCTTCTGCAAATCGCTCTCTTGATAATGCACCATTCGAAGACTATCTAGACCAAAGACTTGCTTGACATTCTGGGCCAATTTCCCAAATGTCTGAGGCTGAACATTCCCAATACGTCCAATTCCACGTTCAGGACCTGTCTCCTGCAGATAGGTCGTTTCCTCGATACCTAGCATCTGACAGAACCAATCATTGAGACCATTTTCAACGATATCAATATTGGTATGGCTGACATAAACTGCAATGTTATGCTTGATGAGGTCGATGTAAATCTGATTTTGCGGACGGCTAGATACCAAGTCCTTGATAGGACGGAAAATCGGCGCGTGCTTGGCAATAATCAAGTCCACACCCTTTTCAATGGCTTCAGCCACCGTTTCTTCACGAATATCCAGAGCCACCATGACCCTTTGGATATCCTTGTCCAAAGTACCAATTTGCAGACCACGACTGTCTCCCTCCATTGAAAATTCCTGAGGGCAAAAGGCTTCATATGCGTTAATTACTTCACTTGCTAGCATGGAGAACCTCCTTGATGGCTTGAATTTTATCTACTAAAACTTGACGTTCCTCCAGATTTTTTTCTGGGATTTGTCCGAGGGCGAACTCTAGCTTAACAGCTTCTTTTTGCCATTTTTGGACAAAGACTGGACTGACTTCTTTGGACAAGAAAGGTCCAAAGCGAACATCACTGGCTGATAACTTCATTTGTCCAGCTTCCACAACTAGAATTTCATAAAACTTGCCAGCTTCTTCTAAGATGCTTTCAGCTACGATCTGAAATCCGTTCTCTTGTAGCCAGATACGCAAGTCGTCTTCACGATTATTGGGCTGGAGGATAAATCGTTCTACATTAGCTAACTTGTCCAAGCCTTCTTCTAAAATCCTAGCAATCAAACGGCCGCCCATGCCAGCAATAGTGATGACCGATACCTGATCTGCCTCTTCAAAAGCTGCCAAGCCATTGGCTAAACGAACCTGGATTTTCTCCTTTAGGCCGTGAGCCTCAACATTTTTGACCGCAGACTGATAGGGACCTTCCACCACCTCACCCGCAATGGCACTTTTGATTTGGCCTCTTTCGACCAACTCGATAGGCAGATAAGCATGGTCACTTCCCACATCTAGTAAAATGGCTCCCTGTGGCACAAAGGAAGCCACTAATTCTAATCTCTTTGAAATCATTTTCTCTCACTTTCCAAACTCTGTTACCTCTTATTATACCACATTTCAGCTGGCAATCTTGTACCTAAAAAGACCGCAATCCACAGATTGCAGCCTTTCTTTATTTTCTAGCTTGGTAGCGACTGGTCAAAATGAAAATCACGGTAAAGACCAACATCATGACACCATAAACAGGTAATGTTTGTCCTGTTAAGGTTGAAATTTCAAGTAGTTTTTGAATTCTTGGGAAGAGAGCTGTAGCTAGGAAGCCTCCTACTGACCAAACAATCAAGAGGACACGCCATAGAGTAAATGGCATGCAGGCTCTAAATACAGATAAGAAACCGATAGACCCAAGCAGATAATAGAGGAGGGTTGAGATTTCTAACTCAGACCAACCTTGGCTACTTCCAAATATTTTCACAAAAAGAACGCTGAACACAACCATGAGAGCACTTGGTAGAGCACGAAGCATGGATCTTCTGAGGAAGTTTGGCTCGACAGGCTTGATATTTCGCTCAAAAGTCAGAACGAATGGTGGGAAACCTTCCACGAACTGGTCAATCATGGTAATCTGGATTGGAATGAAGGGAAAAATTAAGATCCATTCAGACCGACCTAGTAAAGCACTGGCAATACAGATGACCGCTAACAGGAAGGAATAGATGGTCTTTATCAAGAAAATCGGAGCGATGTGGGCAATGTTATTGACCACACGACGACCTTCAAAGAGAATCTCAGGAACATCATTGAAGTCAGAGTTCAAGAGAACCAGATTGGCAATCTGACGAGTCGCAGAATCTCCCTCAGCCATCACGATAGAACAATCCGCCTCACGAAGAGCCAGGATATCATTAACTCCATCCCCAGTCATAGCTGTTGTATGACCCGCTTTTTTCAGTGTTTGGATGATGAGTTTCTTTTGATGAGGGGAAACACGTCCGAAAATAGCTGTCTCCTCAGCCATAGCAACCAATTCCTCATCCGTGATTTTTGAGCAATCTACATAGCTCTGATAGTCTACAAAACCTGCTTTTTGGGCAATACTTGAAACAGTGACTGGATTATCACCAGAGATAATCTTGAGGCCCACTTCCTGAGAACGGAGATAGTCCAGCGTCTCTGCTGCTCCCTCTCGAATCGGGTCCAAGATTTCCAGCAAGGCTAGAGCCTGAATATCAGATGGTTTTTGTGGTTTGTGATGGTCTAATTTCTCCTGACTGAGAGCCAAGACCAAGACACGTGACCCTCTCTCCAAGGCCTCTCTGGCTTCTGGGACCTCAGAATCCAGCAACATCTCAGGCGCCCCTAAGAAAACTGTTCCCAAACCTTCTAACTCCATGGCTCCCCACTTGCGGTCGCTTGAGAAGGGAAGATTGGAAATCATAGGATAAGTAACTTCTCCCACAAAACGCTTTCGAATAGCTTGGGCGGTTGGATTTTTATCTTCACTATGGGCCATATAGCTGGCCAAGATACTAGCAAGCGCTGACTCTCCATACTCTTCGGTCAAAGGAAGTACGGCCTCCACCTGCATCTTTCCTTGGGTGATGGTGCCCGTCTTGTCTAAACAGAGCATATCCACGCGTGCCAAGGTCTCAACAGAATACATCTCCTGCACCAAGACCTTTTTCAAGCCCAGCTTGATCACTGCAGTCAAGAGCGAAGTAATGGTCAAAAGGGCGATTCCCTTAGGCAACATTCCCAAAAGGGCTGTCGACGAGTTTACAACGGACGACTTAAGAGGCAAGCCTTTTAAAAGCAAGGCTTCTAGCAAGAGAGCCAGACCAAAAGGAATGATAATCTTCCCAGTAAAACCAGCTAGCCTGTCCAACGATTTCATGATACGAGAGTTGATTGGTTTAACGGTCTTGGCTTCCAGCATGAGTTTGGCAGCATAGTTGTCTGCACCTACATGGTGAACTTGAGCTAAAACTGCCCCACTGGCTAAAAAACTTCCTGACAAAAGCAAGGCATCCACTTCCTTTTGCACCAAATCACTTTCCCCCGTCAACATGGCTTCATTGACTTCCGCAAAACCTTCCAAAACCAAGGCATCACTGGGAATCTGCTCTCCTGCAGATAAACGAATGACATCTCCTAGCACCAATTCTTCAGGATTCAGAGCAACTTCCTGACCATCACGAATAGTCTTGACCTTTTCCTTGGTCATGAGATTGAGCTTGTCCACCATGTGTTTAGCCCGCAGCTCGGTCACAATTCCAGAAAAAGCGTTAAAGCAGATAACGGCAAAGAAGACCAGATTGCTCCAAGCCTGCACAAAGGCTAGTGCCAAAGCAATGGCAAAGTTCAAAGCATTAAAAAGGGTAAAGACATTTCGTTTGATGATTTGCCAAGTGCTGGTACTGGCCGAAGCAGTAAAATCATTGACCAAGCCCTTAGCCTGTCTTTCCTTGACTTCTCTTTGGGTTAATCCCATAATCTTATTTTTATCCATAAATTCTATCATATCATTTTTTTTTACAGAATTCTAATCTCATCCTAAATCTGCACCTAGTCAAGGGAAAAGTTTGCCAGCCCTCCTTTGATAAGGTATAATAATAACAAGAAAATAATCGAAGGAGATCGCATGTTTTATACTTATTTACGTGGATTGGTTGTATTGCTCCTATGGTCCATCAATGGCAATGCCCACTATCATAATACTGATAAAATTCCTAATCAAGATGAAAATTATATTCTGGTTGCACCTCACCGCACTTGGTGGGATCCAGTTTACATGGCTTTTGCGACCAAGCCAAAACAGTTTATCTTTATGGCAAAAAAAGAACTCTTTACCAACCGTATCTTTGGCTGGTGGATTCGTATGTGTGGCGCCTTTCCCATCGACCGTGAAAATCCTAACGCCTCAGCCATCAAATACCCTATCAATGTTCTCAAAAAAAGTGATCGCTCTCTTATCATGTTTCCAAGTGGGAGCCGTCACTCAAACGATGTCAAGGGTGGCGTAGCCTTGATTGCCAAAATGGCCAAGGTCCGTATCATGCCGGTTACCTACACAGGTCCCATGACTTTGACGGGCTTAGTTAGCCGTGAACGTGTCGATATGAACTTTGGAAATCCAATCGATATCTCAGATATCAAGAAAATGAATGATGAAGGCATTGAAACAGTCGCCAATCGTATCCAAACAGAATTTCAACGTTTGGACCAAGAAACGAAACAATGGCACAATGATAAAAAACCAAACCCACTCTGGTGGTTTATCCGCATCCCTGCTCTCATCCTTGCCATTATCCTCGCTATCCTAACCATCATCTTTAGCTTTATCGCGAGCTTCGTATGGAATCCAGATAAAAAAAGAGAAAACCTTGGTTAAACAAATACAACAATCCCTTGGCAAAAGCCAAGGGATAAATCTTTTATTCGATTTTCCATTTTTGGGCTAACCAGCTGGAAAAAGCTAGGAATCGTTCAACTACTTGTTCATGGTGTCCATGAGGATCAAAGACAAACTGGCCGTTCGGATAGCATTTCTGAAGACTGGTATGGATCTGTTCAGCATAGGCTGGTGCTTGAGCCAAGCGATTACTATGATTGGCTCCTTCTGTTTGACCATTCTGTAAATACAGCAAACAGTCTAGATTTTTCACTGTCTCTGCCTTGCAGTAAGTCACAAAATCAGGATACCAAAAGGAACCGCAGATCGAAAAGACACAGGAAACCTTGTCAAAGCTGAAAAGACTGTAGACTGCCGCCAAACCACCTAGTGAGTAGCCTCCATAAGCAAGGCGAGTTTCGTCCAGGCGATAAAGCGACTGCAACTTGTCTAAAAGACCTCCAAATAAATGATCATGATAGGCGTTGGCCTGACCTCCAAAATCTGGAGCTCCATCTCTCAGAGCTGATGTCGCCCAGGGAGTGTAGTCGTCTAAGCGATTTTTAGAGGTCAAGCCCACTAAAATCACAGATTCGGAAAGGGACGATAGGAAATCCAAGTTTCCATCATTCAATAAAATAGCCGGATAGGTTTGATTGGGGTCGTAGTTAGAGGGAAGGCTGATTTTGACTTGAATTCCTTCCCAATCAAACTCATTATTTATTGATAAAGTCATTGATTTTCTCAAGGGAATCAATCACTGATGGACCATAGTCCATCAATTCATCGTAAGAGATGGTCATGATTTTTTGATTCTTAATAGCAGGAACGCTTTCCAAAACAGCATTTGCCTTCATCAACTCTACTGCTTTTTCATCCAATTTTTTATTACGATCGCTGGTTACATAGATAATCAATTCAGGATCCATTGACACGAGATTTTCCAAGGTCAAGCCTGATGTCCCCGTAGCAACGTTTGTATAACCAAGTTGGTTGAGCAGGCTCTCTTGCAAAGCAGACTTGTAGGCACCGAAGGTTTCATCATTATAAGCAACCATAATCAAAGCCTTTTTCTTTTCACCTTGACTTGCTGGGTTTGCTTTCTTAACAGCATCAATTTTAGTTTGTAATTGTGCTGCGTATTCATTAGCCTTGTCCTGAACATTAAAAATCATTCCAAGATTTTTGACATCTTCTACGATATTCCCCAAATCTTGCTGAATCGTTGAGAGAGAAGCTTTTTGCGTATAAACTGGGATTTTATTTTCATTCCAAGTGCTAACTGTCCCCAAGGATTTTTCAGAAAACATCATGTTTCGACCCATCAAAGCGTCTGGCTCATAAGAAAGGACTGTCTCTTGTGATACTGTTTTTTTATCCCCAATTTGAGGAATAGTCGCAATCGCGTCCTTGTATTTATCCGTCACAGCATTGTCTGGATTGAGCATGCCAACAATTTTATCCTTCAACCCCAACTCCAATAAGATTTCAGTGGTTGAAAGATTGTTTGTAATAACTTTTTCAGGTGCCTTGTCAAAGATTTGTTCGACTTCATTCCCTTTCGCGTCATAGGTTTTGACCGTTAGTGGATAAGTCGTCTCTGTGCTCGCCTTTTGACTTGTTTCTGTGCTAGATTGTGTAGTAGCTTTTTCAGTGGTAGTGTTGCTACAAGCTGCCATCGTTAAGGTAGCTACTGTTACGAGTAAAATACTGAGTGTTTTTTTCATCTTATTTTCCTTTTCATTCTTATAAATAGTGAATCATAGCTTGCTGATCCTCGGTCCAAGTCACCTGACTTTGAACTCCGTATACAGTTTGCAATGACTCAGGGGTGATGGTCTCCTTTGGAGTCCCTTGGTAAAGGATTTCTCCCTCTTTCATCAGATAGAGATAATCCGAATAGCGACAAGCAAGTTGAATATCATGCAGGACAGCTAGAACATTGACCTTGAGATTCTTCACAATGGCCAACAAGTCTAGCTGATACTTGATATCCAGGTGATTGGTTGGTTCGTCCAGGAGCAAGAGAGTCGGTTCTTGCGCCAAGGCGCGGGCTAGTAAGACTCGCTGTTTCTCTCCCCCTGACAGAGACGAATAGAGACGAGTTTTCTTCTCAAGCATATCCACCTTAACGAGGGCATCTTGAACGAGCGCATAATCCCTTTCCCTTTCCTTCTGTAAAAAAGAGAGGTGGGGAGTTCTTCCCAGCAAGACGATTTCCTCAACTGTACAATCAAACTGCAATTGATTAAACTGAGTGACAACTGCCATTTGCTTGACTGTTTCTTTGAGTGACCAATGTTCCAGTGGCTTTCCATCTAGGCTTATCAAGCCTTTGTCCGCCTTTTCCTGACGATAGAGGAGTTTAAGTAGGCTGGTTTTTCCACTTCCATTTGGCCCTAATATCGTGTGAAATTGATGCCCTTCAACCTTAAGAGAGACTCCTTTGAGGATTTTTTTCTCTCCTAGTCCAAAATGGATATCCTGACAAATCAAGTCCATATCAGACCCTCACCTCCCTTCGCCTACCTCCAACAATGTAGATAAAGAAGGGAGCACCTACTAAGGCTGTGAAAATACCAATAGGAAGCTCTGCGTTTGGAATGATGATACGAGAGAGTACGTCTGCCCAAATGACAAAGAGGGCACCCAGCAAGGTTGCAACAGGAAAAAGCCTCTTGTAATTCGTTCCTACTAACCCTCGAGCTAAATGTGGAGTAATCAGACCGACAAATCCAATAATCCCACAGGTTGCCACTAAGACTGCTGTCAGCACAGCCACCATGGTCACATAAAGATACCAATAAAATCGTAAGGGAATCCCCAAAGTTAAAGCAGCCTCATCTCCCATCATCATCGCATTGAAAACACGATACTGAGTAGAGAAAAATAGAAAGGCCATTCCTGCTACCATAGTTGGCAGGACCAAGTCTGCCCAGGAAGTCCCAGCAAGCGAGCCCATTGTCCAAAACTTAATGGTCATCACACTATCCGCATTAGCTCCGACTGAGATAATAAAGTTGGAAAAAGCCAGAAAGAGAGCGTTGACTACCGTTCCTGATAAGATCAGACTAGAAGTCGTCATTCTTCCCTGCATAGAGGCAATGATGAGGACAGCAATTGTTGCCAAAATAGCTCCAAGAAAAGCTCCAAGGCTAATCATCACTTTTAAACCAAGAATGATGCTCAAGGTTGCACCTAGAGTTGCACCTGCAGATATTCCTAAGACATAAGGCTCTGCGATGGGGTTGTTCACTGTAGACTGCATCACGCTACCACACATAGAAAGGCCTGCTCCTACTATCAGACCTAACAATACTCGGGGGAATCTCATGTTCCATACAATGGCAAGAGTAGACTTGGAAACCTCTCCTATCTCAAGAGGAAATCCCAACCTGCTCAAAATAATCCGATAGGTATCTCCTAGATCAATCGCAACAGATCCCATTGAAACTGCTAGAAAGAGAGAAATCCCTAAAATACCTAGCAAAATAACTAAAAGTAACAGAAATTGCTGGTCTTGTCGGCTTCCAGAAAATTTGGAAAGCATGCAAACCTCCTTTGATAGAATATTAAAAATTTAGAAAATTCTCATGAAAAGTATACCATATTTTCAACTGTGTAACAAGCTATGGAAAAAATACAATTAAAATCAGAAAAATTATGGTTGGTTTTTCCATACAGTGCTAGGAACCGTAACCAAAGATAATACTTGAGTATATCGAGGTAAGGTGCCTACGCAAAAAGCCCTCTGAAGTCAGAGAGCTAATTTGAACTCGGGCTAAAATCCTAGTGAAACAAAAAAATCTACACGATCAGAAAAGTCTCTATCGTGCCATTTTCATACATGATGTATAGTCCAAGTACAATGAATACTAAGGGCACAATGATTCGCTCGTATTTTTCAATTGTCTCGAATATTAACGGAATAGAGGATAACACCCGACTAATCTCGCATAAGATAATTATGCCGATTACAAACACAAGCAACGCCACGAGGGTCTGTGACCAATCTAACGAAGCAAAATAAGGTATATAGATACCTAAATTATCTCCGCCAGACGCAATTGTTAGCAATGTAACTGTCCAAAACAGTTGATTTGCCTTGCTTTGTTCTAATCTTTCAATAATTTCTTCCTCTTCTTCCTCACCTTCTCCAACAATTGCAAAGCGAATCCCTAAATAGATAGGGATTAAACCAAGCAATCCAACCATCCATTCTTCAGGCACAAAATTAACGACATAAGCAGCAACTAAACTCGCCCCTACAAGTAAGCCTGTGCCTAGATATTGCCCCGCATAAATATGCCATTTTTGTTTATTCTGTGATAGCTGTGCAAATAAAATAAATAAAATAATTAAATAATCGATACTGGTGGAAATATAAACACCAATAGCAGATATGATTGTCTGTCCCATAAAAAACCTCCTGTATTAGTCAGTAATAAATCAGCAGATTTTAGGAGAGCACAGACACATTAATTTAGCTATCGCTAGTGGGTAATGTCGAACATAGGAAAGCATTTTACTCCTCCTCAAAACGTAGTTACAAAGTAATTTCTAACTGGAATTCGGTGACTACTTTCATGTAAAGTATAACATACTATACTTTACTTCGTAAAGTGTGGGCTCTTCGAGTCGTCTTGCAGACAGCTACTCGGCTTTTCAAGCCGAGTAGCTACGCACCTTTATGGTGTAATTAGCTGATACCATTTGAGGTTTTTGTAGTCTCCAAAATTGTGACCAATAAAACAACTTCGCGCTAAAGGTTACATCAAAGGAAGTTTTTGTAGTCTCCAAAATTGTGACCGATAAAACCAGGTAAACAAAATACAACTACTTGGACAGGTTTTTGTAGTCTCCAAAATTGTGACCGATAAAACTTCTTAATGATTAAACAGCCACATAATTAGGTTTTTGTAGTCTCCAAAATTGTGACCGATAAAACTGGATTAGAAGGAGTAGAAGGATTTTATTGGTTTTTGTAGTCTCCAAAATTGTGACCGATAAAACCTATAAGATGAAAGAGGTATTTTGTTCGAGGTTTTTGTAGTCTCCAAAATTGTGACCGATAAAACTGTTCACCTAAGTTTGCTATCAAAGCTGGGTTTTTGTAGTCTCCAAAATTGTGACCGATAAAACTGATTCGGGTAGCTTTAGCACAAATCTTAGGTTTTTGTAGTCTCCAAAATTGTGACCGATAAAACGGGTTGCACACTTGATTCGTTGAGGGAATTGTTTTTGTAGTCTCCAAAATTGTGACCGATAAAACCTCAATAAAAAAGCCCTCTGAAGTCAGAGAGCTGATTTGAGCCCGGGCTAAAATCCTAGTGAAAAAGATGAAACTCCTTGTGTTCATCGAACACTGTGTCATTTCCCTATTTTCATACGGATTTCTTACGCCCTTAGCATCATGATTCTTGCTGGATAAAACGTTTATAGATTAGACGGCGAGGAGAAGAATGTACGAAACTTTCAGTGAAACAAAAAAAATCTCCCCGAAGGGAGATCATTCTGGTTTATTTTACCTTACAGTGCTAGGAACCGTAACCGAAGATTATACTTGAGTATATCGAGGTAAGGTAACAAAAGTAAAAAAGCTACCCATTTTAGAGTAGCTTCATTATCAAGATATGCTCAATTGAACACGGCCTAAGCACTTGGCAAAAAAGATAAAATCTCCTAGAAACTGAAGTTTCTTCGTCAATTTTCCTATTTTTGCTTTGTGCTTTTGACGGCCTTTGTATCTTGAATTAACGACGAAGTCCTAGAGAGTTGATCAACTCACGGTAACGGTTAACGTCGTTTTTACGCAAGTATGCCAGCAAGTTACGACGGCGACCGATTTTCTTCATCAACCCACGGTAAGTAGCGTGGTCTTTTTTGTGTTGTTTGATGTGTTCATTAAGGTGGTTGATTTCCCAAGTAAGGACAGCAACTTGAACCTCTACTGAACCTGTATCACCTTCGTGACGTGCATATTGTGCAATGATTTCATTTTTTTTCTCTTTTGAGATTGCCATGATGTTTCTCCTTTTTATTTGGCTTCATCCGAGTGACAGGTTGGCATGCCTGTAACCAAGAAGAAGTTATTTGTCTTTACGACAATCCCTATTCTACCAATAACTGACTTCTTTGTCAACAGATTTACTTTCTTGTTTTAAACATGCTATAATAATCATAGCAAGAAATCTAAGTTATCTGTTTTTAAACGAGGTGATTATCATGCCTAGATTCTATTCCCATCTACCCTACTATCTGGTCATATTTTTCTTTTATTGGCCACTTTATGAGTTGTTATCACTAATCATTTCTAACCCCCTTTTGCTCAAGAGTCTCTACGTAAATAATATTCTCTTCTTTACACCTCTGGTAATCTTGATTGTATCGCTACTCTATAGCTACCGTTTCCGTTTCTCACTTTGGTGGTTAATTGGTAACGGACTGCTCTTTTGCTTTACTATCATAACCTTTGGTGAATTTATCTGGTTTTACTTTTTAGCCTATGAAACCTTGGCTCTGGTGGGCATGGCTTCCGGTATTGGTATCAAGCATATTCTACAAAAATGAAAAACAAAAAACTTTCACAAAATCCTTGAAAAATCTCACAATCATGCTATAATAATCCATAGAGACAAGTCACTTAGTCCCTTTCTACTAGAGAGTGCGTGGTTGCTGAGAACGCATAGAGAGCCTAAACTGATACTACTCTTGAGTTTTTTATGAAAACATAAAACGGTGGCCACGTTAGAGCCAATCAGAGGTGTCCCTCTTTTTTGAGGAACATAAATGAAGGTGGAACCACGTTGCGACGTCCTTTCGAGGATGTCGCTTTTTGTTTTTCTAACTTTCTCAATCCTCTGTCCCTGTTTTCAAAATAGGGTTAACACATTCGTCAATAATATAAGTAAGGAGAACATCATGATTAACATTACTTTCCCAGATGGCGCTGTTCGTGAATTCGAATCCGGCGTTACAACTTTTGAAATTGCCCAATCTATCAGCAATTCCCTAGCTAAAAAAGCCTTGGCTGGTAAATTCAACGGCAAACTCATCGACACTACTCGTGCTATCACTGAAGATGGAAGCATCGAAATTGTGACACCTGATCACGAAGATGCCCTTCCAATCTTGCGTCACTCAGCTGCCCACTTGTTTGCTCAAGCAGCTCGTCGCCTTTTCCCAGACATTCACTTGGGAGTTGGTCCAGCTATCGAAGATGGTTTCTACTACGATACTGATAACACAGCTGGTCAAATCTCCAACGAAGACCTTCCTCGTATCGAAGAAGAAATGCAAAAAATCGTCAAAGAAAACTTCCCATCGATCCGTGAAGAAGTGACTAAAGACGAAGCCCGTGAAATCTTCAAAAACGACCCTTATAAGTTGGAATTGATTGAAGAACATTCAGAAGACGAAGGCGGCTTGACTATCTACCGTCAAGGTGAATACGTAGACCTTTGCCGTGGTCCTCACGTTCCATCAACAGGCCGTATCCAAATCTTCCACCTTCTCCATGTAGCAGGTGCTTACTGGCGCGGAAATAGCGACAACGCTATGATGCAACGTATCTACGGTACAGCTTGGTTTGACAAGAAAGACTTGAAGAACTACCTTCAAATGCGTGAAGAAGCTAAGGAACGTGACCACCGTAAACTTGGTAAAGAGCTTGACCTCTTCATGATTTCACAAGAGGTTGGTCAAGGACTTCCATTCTGGTTGCCAAACGGTGCGACTATCCGTCGTGAATTGGAACGCTACATCGTCGATAAGGAAATCGCCGCTGGTTACCAACACGTCTACACTCCACCAATTGCCTCAGTAGAACTTTACAAGACTTCTGGTCACTGGGATCACTACCGTGAAGATATGTTCCCAACTATGGATATGGGAGATGGTGAAGAATTTGTCCTTCGTCCAATGAACTGTCCTCACCATATTGAGGTCTTTAAACACCACGTTCACTCATACCGTGAATTGCCAATCCGTATTGCTGAAATCGGTATGATGCACCGTTATGAAAAATCTGGTGCTCTTACAGGGCTTCAACGTGTACGTGAAATGTCCCTTAATGATGGTCATACTTTCGTAACACCTGAACAAATCAAAGATGAGTTCCAACGTACGCTTCAATTGATTATCGACGTTTACGAAGATTTCAACTTGACTGACTATCGTTTCCGTTTATCATATCGTGACCCTCAAGATACTCACAAGTACTTTGATAATGATGAGATGTGGGAAAATGCTCAACGTATGTTGAAATCAGCTATGGATGACATGGGACTTGACTATTTTGAAGCTGAAGGTGAAGCAGCCTTCTACGGACCAAAATTGGATATCCAGGTTAAGACTGCCCTTGGTAAAGAAGAAACTCTTTCTACAATCCAGCTTGACTTCTTGCTCCCAGAACGCTTCGACCTAAAATACATCGGAGCTGATGGTGAAGAACACCGTCCAGTTATGATCCACCGCGGGGTTATCTCAACTATGGAACGCTTCACAGCTATCTTGATTGAGAACTACAAGGGTGCCTTCCCAACATGGCTTGCACCACACCAAGTAACCCTCATCCCAGTTTCTAACGAAAAACACGTAGACTACGCTTGGGAAGTGGCCAAGAAACTCCGTGACCGTGGTGTCCGTGCCGATGTAGATGAGCGCAATGAAAAAATGCAGTTCAAGATTCGTTCTTCACAAACAAGCAAGATTCCTTACCAATTGATTGTTGGGGACAAAGAAATGGAAGACGGAACAGTCAACGTTCGTCGTTACGGACAAAAAGAAACACAAACTGTCTCAGTTGATGATTTTGTTCAAGCTATCCTAGCTGATATCGCCAACAAATCACGCGTTGAGAAATAAGAGATAAAACCTGGGATAAAATCCTAGCTACCTAAAAAGCAACAACTATTTCAGCTGTTGCTTTTTATATTTTTACTCAATGAAAATCAAAAAGCAAACTAGGAAGCTAGCCGCAAGCTGTACTTGAGTACGGTAAGGCGACGCTGACGTGGTTTGAATTTGATTTTCGAAGAGTATTATTTAATCCGAGCTAGTAGTGATTGACCAAACCACCACACAAGATTTACTTTCATGAGTTAGATAAGGTCAATATCCTCAATCCTTGTCTGCTTCATTTTCTTTTACGAGATCTTTTTGTGAATCCTTTTCAGAGAGTTTTTGATCGATATACTTGTTAATGGTTTCATAAAATTCCTTGGTCGAATCACTGTCTAATTTTGTCGAATTATGAACTTGATTGACTTTCAATTGAACAGATTGAATACCGTAAGAGGCTTGTTTTTGGTGGAGCGTTTCTAATTCTTCTTTTGAAATCGGATCTCCAACAACCGTCAAGACCAACTCATTGTTTCTTGATTTGTAGACTTGATTAATGACCGTGTGATTGGCGAACTCTTTTCCTACAAACTGTTTGATTCCTTCTTTTCGCGCTTGATCTATCGTTAGAGTGACTGCTGAATAGCTGGCTGGAAGAATCAATAATACAATCAAGGAGATCAACCCAATTCTCATTTTAATATTTAACTCTTTAAATGAACTTAAGGGAGATTTTCTCATCATAATTCTTGTTCCAACAATGTTGATTAGCATGATAAAGACACAGTTAATCAAGAAAAGATAAAGAGCTCCAAATAAAAATCGTACATTTCCATTAGCTAAACCGTAACCTGCAGTGCAGATAGGTGGCATCAGAGCTGTTGCGATGGCTACTCCTGGTACGATATTGTTTGCTTCTTTTTTCCTTGAACCAATGAAACCTGCTATCCCACCAGCAATAGCAATGAGAACATCCCAAATGGTTGGAGAGGTTCGTGCAATCAACTCGCTACTTGCATAAGATAAGGGGGAAATCCAGAAATACAAAGTCGAGACAAGCAAACTGACCAATATTTGAGTAAATAAAACCTCTAAAGATTGCTTGATTAAACGCGTATCAAAAATAGCTAAACCAAATCCGAGTCCAACAATCGATGTCATAAGAGGGGAAATCAGCATGGCTCCAATAATGACAGCTGTTGAATTCATATTTAAACCTATAGAGGCAATAAAAATCGCACACATCAAAATCACTGTATCTCTTAATCGAACATGAAGATCATCATATAATTTCTCACGGTATTCCCGTGTTGAATAATTGGCAGTCATTTGTCCTCTCCTCTTTCCTTATTTAAATCGGTATAATAATTAATAATAACAGCTGATAAACAGCCAAAAAATATGAGCCCATAAATCGTCAAGAAGACACTGGTAATCCTTCCAATCAAGGTCACAGCTAGGAGATCCCCGTAGCCGACAGTCGTCGAAGTCACAAAAGCATACCAAAGACCGTCTCCGTAATTTGTGATAGCAGGTTCAACTAGGAAAAGCACGCCTCCTGACCCAAAAACAAAGGTCACAAAACTCAGAGCAAACCGAGTAAAACCCGTAACCTGTATAATATGCCATAACATTTTTAAACGTCTCATTTGTTCTCCTTATTCATACTAGCTCCTGACCGAGCCGTTTTTTCCAATAATCAAAGTGAAGATAGGACATGATCTCCATCAGAGAAAGATAGACAAACTGATAGATCTGATTTAAGCTGATTATCAACTGATATTGTTTGAAAAATGACTGGAAGAAAGACCAGATATGACTGTCTTGAATCAGTCCCTTCTTAACATCAGACAGGATATTAGCTAAAGCTCCCAAGGACTGAAACGGTAAATCCTTGACATTTATATAGATCCGGTCCACCACATCATTCAGACTGGTATCTTGGATGGCATGAAATTCTCCAAAGAGAACTCCTGCCGCTCCAAGAGTAGAAACAAATTCCACCAAATAATTTCTGAGGAAATTTTCTCAACCTTTTCCCATAATGTGTTTAGTGCCATCCATAACGATCCCAACCAGAAAAAGGAAAGAAAACAAGCAAAGAAATTTTGCCGTAAATCCCAAAAAGCTTCAAGACTTGGTGTTGTTGGTTTTTCTAACTCTAAAATCAAGATGGTCATAATAATTGCTAGAACAGCATCTGTCAATACAATTAATCTGTCTTTCTTCATCGGATTGCATCCCCTTTCTTTTTTGTAACATTCTATCTTATCGCATAATATTGGATATTCTTTCATAATCCGACTACAAACAAAAATAAACCAAAAAGTCTGTCCCTATTATGCTATATTTAACTCTAGAAGTATTCATCCATCTAATTAATAAGTATATCATATTTCACAATAAATGAATACTATCAAAGATTCATCCCCTTTCACTTCATCATTTAGTGTTGCTTAGATTTATCAAAAACAACCAAATTTGTATTAATTTCAAGTATCACCTAGTTACAAAAATTTGGGGTGAACAGAAAAAGCATCCCGTATTTTTGATACGAAATGCTTTCAATAAGTTTAAATAAGTTTTAACGTTTACTAAATTGTGATGCTTTACGAGCTTTTTTCAAGCCTGGTTTGGAAAGTATGAATTTCAGTTGGACTAAAAACAGCGTAATATCAAGACTTTTCTCCGCTTTTATAAAAGCGTTTTTCCAATCAAATTCAACTAATTTTATCTAAATGGTGTGGATTTTACCCCCAAAATTACAGAGAATGGAGCTGATAAACACTAAACGTTCACACCATTAGTTAAATGATTTTTTTCATCATTTTTCTTAGATGATAGAACTTCTAATTTATTTCTTATTCAAGCAAAAACAACCTGCTATAAGTAAGAAAGAGGAAGATACAAGAAAAACACGGCGTAAAAACCGATTCAGTTCATTGTCCTCAATCCTTGTCTGCTTCATTTTCTTTTACGAGATCGTTTTGTGAATCTTTTTCAGAGAGTTTTTGATCAATATACTTGTCAATGTTTTCATAAAATTCCTTGGTCGCTTCACTATCTAATGTTGGCGAGTTCTGAACTTGATTCACTTTCAATTGAACAGATTGAATACCGTAAGAGGCTTGTTTTTGGTGGAGTGTTTCTAATTCTTCTTCTGAAATCGGATCTCCAACAACCGTCAAGACTAATTCATTGCTACTTGACTTGTAGACTTGATTAATGACCGTATGATTGGCGAACTCATTTTCTACAAACTGTTTGATCCCTTCTTTTCGCGCTTGATCCATCGTCAGAGTGACTGCTGAATAGCTGGCTGGAAGGACCAATAATACAATCAAGGATATCAACCCAATTTTCATTTTAATGTTTAGCTCATTAAATGAACTTAAGGGAGATTTTCTCATAAAAATTCTTGTTCCAACAATGTTGATTAGCATGATAAAGACACAGTTGATCAAGAAAAGATAAAGAGCCCCAAATAAAAATCGTACATTTCCATTAGCTAAACCATATCCTGCAGTACAGATAGGTGGCATTAGAGCTGTTGCAATGGCTACTCCTGGCACGATATTGTTTGCTTCTTTTTTCCTTGAACCAATAACACCTGCTATCCCACCAGCAATAGCAATGAGAACATCCCAAATGGTTGGAGAGGTTCGTGCAATCAACTCGCTACTTGCATAAGATAAGGGAGAAATCCAGAAATACAGAGTCGAGACAAGCAAACTGACCAATACTTGAGTAAATAAAACCTCTAGAGATTGCTTGATTAAACGCGTATCAAAAATAGCTAAACCGAATCCCAGTCCAACAATCGGTGTCATAAGAGGGGAAATCAGCATGGCTCCAATAATGACAGCTGTTGAATTCATATTTAAACCTATAGAGGCAATAAAAATCGCACACATCAAAATCACTGTATCTCTTAATCGAACATGAAGATCATCATATAATTTCTCACGATATTCACGTGTTGAATAATTTCCAGTCATTGGTTACTCCTTTTATTTCATATACTCTTGTTTCTGCTTAGATGGTGGCAGAGAGACTTCTTTTCAATTTTACATATTTTAATTCTCACCTGTCATTCTTTTGAAAATAATCCTTTAAATATCCATCAGTCCATCCTTGATATTATATCAAAAATTTTACAACCTTTCTCTGAAGAAATCTATCAATTGAACAGATAGAGGAAGCAAGAAATTTTTGTTTCCTTATCCGAAGAGGGAAAAACGGTATCAGAAGAACCTTGATATGAACTGCACCCCAAAAGTTAGACAGAAAAAATCTAACTTTTGGGGTATTTTTATTATGAAATTAACTTATGATGATAAAGTTCAGATCTATGAACTTAGAAAACAAGGATATAGCTTAGAGAAGCTTTCAAATAAATTTGGGATAAACAATTCTAATATTAGGTACATGATTAAATTGATTGATCGTTACGGAATAGAGTTCGTTAAAAAAGGAAAAAATCGTTACTATTCTCCTGATTTAAAACAAGAAATGATTCATAAAGTCTTACATGAAGGCTGGACTAAAGATAGAGTTTCTCTTGAATACGGTCTCCCAAGTCGTACGATACTTCTTAATTGGCTAGCACAATACAAGAAAAACGGGTATACTATTGTTGAGAAAACAAGAGGGAGAGTACCTAAAATGGGACGTAAGCCAAAAACGAGACCTGAAGAGAGGACAGAATTAGAACGTCTTCAAGCAGAAAATGAGTACCTGAGAGCGGAGAATACCATCCTAAAAAAGTTGAGAGAACTCCGATTGAAGGAGAAAAAAGAGAAAGAAGAAAGACAGAAATTGTTCAAGAATTAATGACTGATTTTTCGTTAGATATTCTTCTAAAAGCCATTAAATTAGCTCGTTCGACCTACTACTATCACTTGAAACAGCTAGATAAACCAGATAAGGACCAAGAGCTTAAAGCTGAAATTCAATCCATTTTTATCGAACACAAGGAAAATTATGGTTATCGTCGGATTCATTTAGAACTAAGAAATCGTGGTTATCTGGTAAATCATAAAAGAGTTCAACGCTTGATGAAAGTACTCAATTTACAAGCTAAAATGCGACAGAAACGAAAATATTCTTCTCATAAAGGAGATGTTGGCAAGAAGGCAGAGAATCTCATTCAACGTAAATTTGAAGGCTCTAAAATAATGGAAAAGTGCTACACAGATGTGACAGAATTTGCCATTCCAGCAAGTACTCAAAAGCTTTACTTATCACCAGTTTTAGATGGCTTTAACAGCGAAATTATTGCTTTTAATCTTTCTTGTTCGCCTAATTTAGAACAAGTACGAACAATGTTGGAACAGGCATTCACAGAGAAGCACTATGAGAATACGATTCTCCATAGTGACCAAGGCTGGCAATACCAACACGATTCTTATCATCGGTTCCTAGAGAGTAAGGGAGTTCAAGCATCCATGTCACGTAAAGGTAACAGCCCCGACAATGGTATGATGGAGTCCTTCTTTGGCATTCTGAAATCGGAGATGTTTTATGGTTATGAGAAGTCATTTCAGTCGCTTAAGCAATTGGAACAAGCCATTGTAGACTATATTGATTACTACAACAATAAACGAATTAAGGTAAAACTAAAAGGACTTAGCCCTGTGCAATACAGAACTAAATCCTTCGGATAAATTAATTGTCTAACTTTT
Organism: Streptococcus mitis; assembly: GCF_047460035.1. Classification (GTDB taxonomy): domain Bacteria; phylum Bacillota; class Bacilli; order Lactobacillales; family Streptococcaceae; genus Streptococcus; species Streptococcus mitis_DW. The sequence goes on from NZ_JASHHB010000001.1 coordinate 197,931, forward strand.
TGGGGTCAGTACAAAACTGGCGTTTTATTTTTTATAATTTAGCTATTTCAAAATTACAAGTTCTCCATTCTTAATTTCCCAAACTTGGTCAAACTTACTTAATAATTCGTTTTGGCGATGTAAAGTAACAATGACGGCACTTGGTAGTTCCAGAACTCTTTCCAATTCCATTTTAAACTGATTAGTATCCAATGCAGAGAAAGGTTCGTCTAGGATAAGCAATGGATTTTTACGATTTTTCTCACGATTTAAATACATTCGTTGTTGCTGACCACCTGACAGGGATTGTGGTGGAATTTTTTCAAAATCTTCTTCTCTGAATTTTTCATTGAAACTATTGAATAGCGTTACATTATTTTCATAACTCGAAATAAATGTATGTTCTTGTTGCAGAATCATACCGAATCTTCCCCAAAGATGGTCCAAAACAAGCCCATCTAGCACAATTTGTCCTTCAAAATCTTCATCTGTTCCATTTAAAATGTTGAGAAGACTACTTTTTCCAGACCCATTCTTACCAATAAGCGCAATTTTATCCCCTTTTTGAATCGTAGCGGAAGTAATTATCAATTTTGATTCTCCCAGTTGTTTGGAAATGTTTTTCAAAGTAATCGTATCAAAAGAATGTTGAGGTGCTTGAACTGAAACGGGTCTCCCAACAATGTTTTGAAAACTCTTGATTACAGGCTTTACGGACTCTAACATTTGTAAATCATAAAGGATTTCCTGTATTGGTTCAGAAAAAGCATTAATATATCCGAAACTCGCCACCACCTCAGGAATACCGAGTTGCTGGTGAGATAGAGAGTAGGCTAAATAAATAAACAGAACAAGACTAATGAATTCAAAAGAAACACCTGTCAATAAGATGCCTGTAATTTTTGTCAAACCATACTTAAAATACTTATCCTGCAAATTCTTTAGAGAACTCTTTTGTTGATTCAAAAAATGCGACATAGTTAGTTTATTTACCAAATGATGTCCCATGAGCAAATCCTCCAAAGTTCGATAGTAATCTCCTTGTTTTTTCAAGTAAACCTGTCTACGATTAGCGGTCAACTTCCCAACGATTTTAGGAATTTGAATACTAATTCCAGTGGAAAAGATTAAAATCAGTGATACAATAGGATTAATTGTTCTGCTAATAATGAAAGCGTAAATGATGATACGTAAAATTTGTTTGATAAAACTCATCAATGGAGGAAGGTAATCCTTTTCCAACGAATCTAGGTCATTAGATTGATAGGAAATATACTCTGCTACTGTTTTCTGCTTGAAATCGTAGTGACTGAGTCCCAGAAGTGAACGAAACCACTCATTTTTCAAAGTAGTCGAAAAGATAATCCCCTGCTTCCAATCAAGTATCATTTGGATATAGTTACAACTCAAATAGCCTGCCACTGACATAGAGTAACCATATAGAGCTACTTGATAATCCCCTTTGATTAATGCCTGCGTGAAATACGGTAACAAAGCTGTGCAGATATTCGATACTACACCAAAAAGAAAATTAAAGAAGAGATACCATCTAATAGTTTTAAGATATGGTAGCATATACGATACTCCTTGCTAATGCGTTTTTTTACATATCGCAGAACAATCTCTACTATTCCCTATTTCAGATAGTGCGATACTCGGACATTGAGTGCAATAATTGTAAATCACACAAGTACTGCCGTTTTTACTATCATTCAAAATATAATTTGCTATTTTGTAAAATATAGGTCTATCCCATGTTTCTTTGATAGATGTAAAATGAATATTTCCAATACTTCTATTGAAAGTAAGCTTTTTCAGTTTTTCTAACGATTTAGGCTATTTCGTGACACACCCACAATTCGTGAAAATTCTGGTTATATCAGATTATGTGATTTTCGTAAGAATTTTATATTGTCTCCAATCATGGCAGTCTCCTTTTACTTGATAAAACTATTATAACATTTAGAAATTAAAAACTGGTTCAAAATCAATAGAATGTGTGTATTCGATACATTCAATAAATTCTTGGAAACAGTTCTACACCAGTTACACAAATCTATATACAACTATCTCATTCAAAATAAAAAGAAAGCTGCAGTTCTTTTAATCCTGTATCAACGATTCATTCTGAAATCGAATAGGAGACATTTCCCAAGTCTACAATTCACTTCATCTCAAATTAATTTTTGTAATTCACCCTTAGTTTATAGATTTTATACTCAACAAAAGTATAAAGCATACAAAACTTCACTTTGAACCAGTATTTATACTATATTCCGTATTAAAAATTCTATTATTGATTTTGTAAAAAACAGTCTTCAAATATCCTGAAATATAGCAAAAAGAGATTGGGTAAAAACTCATTGTCTCTTCTCACTCAAGGACTAAGTTCACTTGAGCAAACTGAATCCGCACTGTCGTTCCTGTACCGACCTCAGACTCGATACGAATCTGGTGCCCCAGTTCTTCAGAAATTTTCTTAGATAGGTAAAGTCCAAGTCCAGATGACTGCTGAGTTAGGCGTCCATTGTAGCCTGAAAATCCACGTTCAAAGACTCGGAGGACATCACTGTTTTTTATCCCGATTCCCGTATCCTTGATACAGAGTTCCTGGCCTTCCATATAAATCTCCAGACCACCTTCCTTGGTGTACTTGAGACTATTTGAGATAATTTGTTCAATGACCACTAGTAGCCACTTCTTATCCGTCACGATTTCTTTATCAAGGTCATGTAGATTGACATTTAAGCCTTTTTGAATAAAGAAAAGAGCATATTTACGAATTATTTCCTTGACCAAGTCCTCAATTTGAACCTGCTTTAAGACCAAATCATCATGAAAACTTTCTAAACGTAGGTACTGTAAAACTAGATTGGTATAGGAGTCAATCTTGAAAATTTCCTGTTCTAATTGCTGCTTTAATTGGCGATCAGCTACTTCTGCAACTAAGAGTTGACTGGCTGCAATGGGGGTCTTTATCTGATGGACCCACAAGGTATAGTAATCCAGCAAATCCGTCAGTTTTCTTTCTGCGTCTGACCTCTGCTGATAGAGTTCCATCTCACGCGCTTCTAATTTTTCAGCCAAGGCTCTTTCCAATGGAGATTTGGCTTCCCTATCCCCATAGAGAATTTCCTGGCGATAGACCTGCATTTCCACCAATATGTCCCAAGTGAAAAATAAGATGGTTACAAAGCAACACAGCAGGAAAAAGTAGAGAAAGTAAATTCCCAAACTGGCAAATAAAAACTGAAAGAGCAAAACCAGAAACGTCAAAGAAAGTAGATAGATAAAAAGACGACTACGGGAGCGCAGATAGGCTAGAAAAAATTGTTTCCAATCAAGCATGCTTCAGTCCGTACCCTATCCCTTTCTTGGTCTCGATAAATCCTACCAAGCCCTGCTCTTCCAACTTTTTACGCAATCGAGCCACATTAACAGAGAGCGTATTATCATCAATGAAAAAGTCACTGTTCCAAAGTTCCCGCATGAGGTCGTCACGCGCTACGATATTGCCTGCATGCTCAAACAAAACGCGTAAAATCTGGAATTCATTCTTGGTCAAATTCAAGACTTGCCCTTGATAATGTAAATCCATTGATTTGGTATTGAGGATAACACCAGCATATTCCAGTAAACTCTCGTCACGCCCAAACTCATAGGAACGACGCAACAAGCCCTGAACTTTGGCTAAAAGAACCTGCTGGTCAAAAGGCTTGGTCACAAAGTCATCCGCGCCCATATTGATTGCCATGACAATATCCATAGCCTGGTCTCTCGAAGACAGAAACATGATGGGAACCTTGGAAATCTTGCGAATCTCCTGACACCAGTGATAGCCATTAAACAAAGGCAGCCCAATATCCATGAGGACCAGATGAGGCTCCGACTGGACAAAAAGACTCAAAACTTCCATAAAGTCTTCTACCAGAACCACTTCAAATCCCCATTCAGAGAGCATTTTCCCGACCTGTTGACGAATAACCTGATCATCTTCTACTAATAAAATCTTGTGCATGCGCTTCTCCTTTTCTATTATTATAACAGATTTTTCCATGCTAGAAGGTCTGAAACTGAATTTGAAATAGCTTGTTTTAGCCAGTAAAAACAGGCAATGCTACTAGCTAATTTGAGAGAAATTTGATAAGATAAAGAAAAGAAAGGAGTTCTTATGACCAATATTTTTGACTATCTGAAAGATGTCGCACACGATTCCTTTTACGACCTTCCTTTAAATGAATTAGACATTCTAACCTTAACAGAAACCACCTACCTCTCCTTTGATAATCTGGTCTCCACAACTCCTATGCGACTTTTAGACCTGGCACCTCAGGTTCCAAGAGAATCTAACATGTTGACCAGCAAAAATCGCCTCCAGCTATTAGATGAACTAGCTCAACACAAACGCTTCAAAAATTGCAAACTCTCCCATTTTATTAATGACATCGACCCTGAGCTGCAAAAACAATTTGCGGCTATGACCTACCGCCTCAATCTCGATACTTATCTGATTGTCTTTCGTGGGACTGATGACAGTATCATTGGCTGGAAGGAAGATTTCCACCTGACCTATATGAAGGAAATTCCTGCTCAAAAGCACGCTCTTCGCTATTTAAAGAACTTTTTTGCCCAACATCCTAAGCAAAAGGTCATTCTAGCTGGGCATTCCAAGGGAGGCAATCTAGCCATCTATGCTGCTAGTCAAATTGAGCAAAGCTTGCAAAATCAGATCACAGCAGTTTATACCTTTGATGCGCCTGGTCTCCACACAGAATTGACACAAACCGAGGGCTATCAAAGGATAATGGATAAAACCAAGGTCTTCATTCCACAAGGTTCCATCATCGGTATGATGTTGGAAATTCCGGCCCACCAAATCATCGTGCACAGTACTGCCTTAGCTGGTATCGCCCAGCACGATACCTTTAGTTGGCAGATTGAGGACAAGCACTTCGTCCAACTGGATAAAACCAACAGTGATAGCCAACAAGTTGACACAACCTTCAAAGAATGGGTAGCGACAGTCCCTGACGAAGAACTCCAGCTCTACTTCGATCTCTTCTTTGGCACCATTCTTGATGCTGGTATCACTTCTATCAATGACTTGTCTTCCTTAAAGGTGCTTGAACACATTCATCATCTCTTTGTCCAAGCTCAATCCCTCACTCCAGAAGAAAGGGAAACCATGGGACGCCTCACTCAATTATTGATTGATACCCGTTACCAAGCTTGGAAGAATAGATAGTAGCTTTCAAAAATCAAATGTATATAAAACAAAAGACCTAGAATACATACTTTCATGTGTATTCTAAGTCTTTTTAAATAAAATCTAACTACCAAATAACCCCTTTATAGGCTACCAAAATGATAATTAACAGCGGGACATAAAAGGCAAGGAAGAGCCATTTCATTTTGACACAGAGCGCTACGTACTCCCGAATAAAAGCAGATGGTATATAGTAGCCTGCCGTCCTACATCCGAGGCCATCTCCCTTCATTTTTAACTTACGAGCATAAGTACTAGTTCTAAAGACATGATAATCATTTGTTACAAAGAGAAATTGAGGTTTGGCTACCAGTTTCTCACCAAGTTCCTTAGAAAAGAGAAGGTTCTCGTAGGTAGTCCTTGATTGATCTTCCAGAATAATCGCATCTTGGGGAACATCTGTCTCTTTAAGAAGATAGTTTGTAATGGCCTGCGCTTCAGAAATCTTCTCATCTCCTCCTTGTCCGCCACTGGCAATAATTTTTATGTTAGAATTTTTAGACTTGTGATAAGCTTCCACTGCCTTATCAATTCTCCTCTTCAGCAAAGGTGTTACCTTTTCTCCGTCTAACAAACCTGCACCATGAATGATAATAAAATCATAATGCTTCTTCTTAGGAATAAAGAGATACAAGATAGAGTACAGAATAAAAGCCACAAAAGCAAAACCAAAAATAAAGTAAGAATAAGCAATAAATGCAAATAAAATATTTAGAAAGTGATTGGTGTAAAATAATTCATGTCGTCCTCCCAATCGAAATGACATCAAAGCAAAAAATAGCAAAATGACTATTCCAAGGAGCATGGAGAGATAATTAGCCTTTGAACGTCCCTCTCGCTTCAACAAAATGACCCCATTATAGATTAGAAAGATGCCACTTAGAAAAAGCAAAAAAGGAAGTAAAATAAAGGGAAATATAAAAAAAGCGAAATGAATCTTCTCATACCCATTTTGATAAAAAAGGTAGCCTAGATAAAAATAACTGGAAATGAGGGATAATAAGAATAATACTGGATTCCACAAACTTCTATTATCCTTCCAAAATGACACTATAAATGCTAATACAATTCCTATAACGAGATACATTTCTTCCTCCTTTAATGATTCTATTTTATCACAATTTTACATAGAGAAAAAGAGGGCATCTATCCCTCTTACTCCTTCATTTGACTCTCTGCATCGGCCACAACTTGTTCTAGACTGGTCTGACCAAGTTCAGCCTCCATAGCCAGTTGGATTCTCTCCAATTTTTGATCCAAAACATCATGAATATGAGCTCCAACTGGACAATTTGGATTTGGATTGTCATGGAAACTGAATAGTTGACCTGTCTTGCCAAGACATTCGACCGCCTGATAAACATCTAAAAGACTAATGTCCTTAAGATCCTTGACAATTTCTGTCCCACCTGTTCCACGAGCTACTGAAATCAACTCTGCCTTCTTCAACTGGGACAAGGTCTTTCTGATAATGACAGGATTGACCCCGACACTAGCAGCCAGAAAATCACTGGTCACCTTGCTTTCCTTCCCCTCGAGGGCAATAATTATCAGCATATGAGTCGCAATGGTAAATCTACTTGGAATTTGCATCCTCTTCTCCTTTTTACGAGGCTAGCCTGCCTCTACACTTCTTTTTCTATTATTATACCCTTTTTAGTTGTAATGTCAATCGTTACCACTTTTCAACCAAGCATCTAATTCCCTATCATAGCCCTCTTTCTGGGCTAATTCTCTCAGAAATTCCTGATGATGAGTATGGTGGATACCATTGACCAGACTTTCATAGTAAACCTCAAAATAGGGAAGTTTGAGGTCTTTAGCCAGCTGCAATTCAGCTGCCACATCGTAGTCTACCCGTCGGAAGTCCATATCTACCAAACCCTTGTCATCAAACTCTAAAATCATATACTGGGCCCGCAAGTCCTTCCGCAACTGGGCATCCAAAAAGAAAGGTTGCCCAATCGAACCCGGATTGACAATCAATTGCCCACCAGTCCCGTAACGAAGCAACTGCTGGTGAATATGACCATAAACAGCAATATCACAAGGGGGATTGGTCACCAAGCGGTCAAAGTCCTCTTGTGATCCAGTATGAATCAACTCTCGCCCCCAGTTCTTATCAGGAAGATGGTGGCTAATTCCCACCGTCAAATCCCCAAACTGACGATGAATCTGGAGTGGTTGATTGTGGAGCAGTTCAATTTCTTCTAGGGAAATTTCCTCTAAAACATACTGGCACTGGCGCAAGAGATAGCGTTGACTGGGACGAGTACTATCCAATTCCTTGCGGACACCATGCCAAAGACTGTCTTCCCAGTTTCCCAAAACTCTAGCCGTAATCGGTAGTTGAGCCAACAAGTCCAAAATCCTTCTACGCCCTGTTCCTGGCATGAGAATGTCTCCCAAAAGCCAGTATTCATCCACTCCTAGCTGCCGAGCATCTGTCAAAACAGCCTCCAGGGCGGTGGTATTTCCATGAATATCTGAAAGAAGAGCTATTTTCGTCATATCCATCTCCTCGTTTTTTCTCTTGCAATAAGTATAACATAAAAAGTCACAGCTAGAGAAATCTAGCTTTTTTTGATATACTAGATAAAGATATTAGACAAGAGGAAGCGAATGACCCCGAATAAAGAAGACTATCTAAAATGTATTTATGAAATTGGCATAGACCTGCATAAAATTACCAACAAGGAAATTGCTGCTCGTATGCAAGTCTCTCCCCCTGCCGTAACTGAAATGATTAAACGGATGAAAAGTGAAAATCTCATCCTCAAGGACAAGGAATGTGGCTATCTACTGACTGACCTCGGCCTCAAATTGGTCTCTGAGCTCTATCGTAAGCATCGCTTGATTGAAGTTTTTCTAGTCCATCATTTAGACTATACAAGTGACCAGATTCACGAGGAAGCTGAGGTCTTGGAACATACTGTCTCTGACCTGTTCGTGGAAAGACTGGATAAATTGCTAGGATTTCCCAAGACCTGTCCTCATGGAGGAACTATTCCTGTCAAGGGAGAACTCTTAGTTGAAATCAATAACCTGCCACTAGCTGATATCAAGGAAGCTGGCGCCTACCGCCTGACTCGGGTGCACGATAGTTTTGACATTCTCCATTATCTGGATAAGCACTCACTTCGCATCGGTGATCCGCTCCAAGTCAAGCAGTTTGATGGCTTCAGTAACACCTTTACTATCCTTAGTAAAGACGAGGATTTACAAGTGAATATGGACATTGCAAAACAACTCTATGTCGAGAAAATCAACTAATTTCTCAAGTCCCCTACCAACCCTGAAAGTTTTATTTTCAGGGTTTTATTTCTATCATTTGATTTTGCTTTCATTTAGTTGTAGAATGTTTGTAAAAAACAAGAAAGATAGTTTAACATATGAAGAAATCACTAAAAATTTTTGCTACATCTAAATGGTTTGACCTCTTTGGAGTTGCTCTGGTCGTTGGGATTGCAATTGCATCTGGTTACCTCAACTCACGTCTCGACAAATTTGTAGACTGGGGCCCATGGACAGCTCTTGTTCCCTTTGGATTGATTTCCGTAACCAACGTTGGGATTTCCATGTTGTCCACTCGTTTCACGGGGAAATTAAGCAAATGGGGAAACTACTTTGGTATTGTTAATACCATTTTGTCCGGTGCTATTGATTATATCCTTGGAAATAAGGCGGCTATTATCACCTATCCCGTCACCTTCCTCATTTATACCTTTGCTATTAAGAAATGGGAAGCTTCGCAAGAAGGCAGACCCAACCAAATGAGCCAAAAACAGCTAAAATTGGCGGCCATCATCATTTCAATCATCGCCTTCCTCTTTGCCTTTGTGACCAACTATATCGGCTATGGAGGAAAGATGAATCTCCTTGCCTACGTAACAACCATTGCCTTTGCACTGTCCCTCATTGCCAATGCTTTTAACGCATTGAAACTAACAACTCAGTGGGGCTTTTGGTTGATTTACAATTTCGTTCAGCTGACAAAAGCTGGTATTCAAGGAAATTTTGCCAATATCGGAAAATACATCTTTTATATCCTCAATGCAATCGGAGCTTTATTTGTCTGGAATGATGAAGAGGTGGAACAATAAGAGGGAAATCAAATAAAGAAATCTAACAGAATCTCCTTACTAAAATTTTTTATCATTTTAGTTGTAACTTCCATTCTTTTGGAGTAGAATGAAGATAGATAAAAGAGGGAGGTCTTGTCATGAAAAAACTCTTTAGAATCCATTTTACAGCAATTGCAATCATTGATTTGCTACTTTTCGCATTTTTTAACAAAAGACCCGAGACATCTTTGGAGTGGCTCTTGCTCTCTGGTTTTATTTTCCTCCTTGCTCAGCTACTCCTGCTATTTCGCTTGGTCAATCGACTCAAAAAACATTTCTCTGAGATTTATCCTCAAATCAATAAAAAGATTCGCTTCTACTATTTAGGGATTCTCTCCATTGATTTTCTATTTTTTGTCCTTTTAACCTTCGTTAGTTCTCAGCGTTTTCTCTCTCTTATGCCAATCATCACTGCTTGCCATTCTACTTTATATTATATGACGGCCGACTACCTAAGAGACAACTATCCAGACTTTTACGACAAACATATCTCTTTATGGGAGTGTCTCTAAGGAAAAGGAGGTTTTAGCATGAAAAAAATCATCTTCATCAAAACCACTCAACTCCTTGTCATTGATGGAATCATGCTGGCATTTTTGACATTTAAAGGGGGGCTTACTTGGGACTGGATTTTGATTTATAGCGGTTGGCTCATTTTCTTTCATCCTGTGCTATTGACCTATCTTTCCAACCAACTTTGTGACCACTTTAGTCACCTCTATTCCCAGATTAGACCAAGATTCTGGCAATTTGCCTTACAAATCCTTCTATGGGATAGCCTGATCATTCTCTCCTTGATATGTTTGAGTGGTATGCCACTTTTCCTTCAGGGATCTCTCCTCATCCTAGGACACCTCATCCCTTCCTATCGCACCTGCCAAAGCCTGAAACAAGATTTCCCCAAGGCCTATCAAGAACCGATTTCATTTTGGAGTATTTTGTAATAGATAAGAAAAACCAAGCCGGCTGGGCTTGGTCTTTCTTATCTATTTTTAGTATCTAGGATAATGGTAACTGGCCCGTCATTGACCAGCTCAACCTGCATATCCGCTCCAAAGACACCTGTCTGAACGGGAACTTCTTCCGCTAATTTTTGATTGAATGCATCATAGAAGTCTGATGCCATATCAGGTTTGGCTGCCCCTGTAAAGGCTGGACGATTGCCTTTCTTAGTATCCGCAAAGAGGGTAAACTGAGAAATAGAGAGGATTTCTCCTTCAATATCTTTGACAGACAGGTTCATCTTGCCTTCTACGTCTGAAAAAATACGCATGTTGACCAGTTTTCTCACAGCATAATCCAAATCTTCCTCTTGGTCCCCTGGTCCAACACCAATCAGCAATAAGAGTCCCTGATTGATTTTTCCCTGAACCTGACCTTCGATACTGACTTGGGCTTTTTTAACCCGTTGGATAATGATTTTCATAATAGCCTTTCTAGTAGAAGCTCGGACAATTAGCCATTGGTCCGTTTGACAGAGTAAACTTCTGGCACACTCTTAATCTTGTCCACGACCGTAGTCAGTGTAGAGAGGTTGGCAATACCGAAGGATACATGGATATTAGCAAACTTCATATCCTTGGTTGGTTGAGCGTTGACTGTTGAGATATTCTTGGTTGTGTTTGATAGAACCTGCAGCACATCGTTCAACAGTCCTGTACGATTGAGACCATAGATATCGATATGGGCCATATACTCCTTATTTGAGTTTGAATACTGGTCTTCCCACTCCACATCAAGGAGACGTTGCTCGTAGTTTTCTTGGGCACGCAGGTTCATACAGTCCACACGGTGAATAGCCACACCACGCCCCTTGGTGATATAGCCAACAATATCGTCACCAGGAACAGGATTACAACACTTGGCAATCCGCACTAGGAGACCTGAGGCACCTTCAATGACCACTCCACCCTCATGCTTAACCTTGAGGGTTTCTTTGTTCTCAACCTTAACCTCGCCACCCTTGACAAGTTCTTCTGCCTCAGCCTTGGCCTTGGCACGTTCTTCTTCACGACGTTCCTTTTCAGTCAGACGATTAAAGACAGTAATCGCACCGATTTCTCCAAAACCAATAGCCGCAAAGAGGGATTCTTCTGTCTTGTAGCTAGTCTTTTGCAGAACTTGATCCATATGACGCTTGTCCATGAATTTATTGGCCACATAGCCATTTTCTTGGAACTGTGCCATCAGCATCTCACGACCCTTGTTGATAGACAATTCCTTATCTTGGTTTTTAAAGAACTGACGGATCTTGTTGCGAGCCTTGCTGGTCTTGACCATATTGAGCCAATCACGGCTTGGCCCAAAGGAGTTCGGGTTGGTAACAATTTCAACCTGATCCCCTGTCTTGAGCTTGGTTGTCAGCGGAACCATACGACCATTGACCTTGGCACCTGTCGCTTTTTCACCGACTTTTGTATGGATTTCGTAGGCAAAGTCAATCGGTCCTGAATCTTTGGGAAGGGAACGGACGGCACCATCTGGGGTAAAGACATAAATCTCCTCAGCCAGATAGTTTTCCTTCACAGAGTCCACAAATTCCTTGGCATCATCAGCCTGGTCTTGGAGCTCCATCATCTCCTTGATCCAGTTCATCCCAATAGCTGATTCCTTGCTGTTGACCTGCCCCTTAATGCCTTTCTTATAAGCCCAGTGAGCCGCAACCCCGTACTCAGCCACCTCGTGCATTTCTTTGGTCCGAATCTGGAATTCAATCGGCCCTTTTGGTCCATAAACAGTCGTATGGATAGACTGATAACCATTGGCCTTGCGGTTAGCGATATAGTCTTTGAAACGACCTGGCATTGGTTTCCAAAGTTCATGCACATAACCAAGCATGGCATAAACATCACTTTGGGTATCTAAAATACAACGAATAGCAATCAGGTCATAGATTTCCTCAAAACGTTTTCTCTTATCCTGCATTTTGCGGAAAATCGAGTAAATATGCTTGGGACGACCGTAAATCTTCCCTTTTAAGTGACGATCTGTCGTATATTCCTCTAATTTTGTGACTACCTCATCCACCAAGGCTTCACGCTCTCTTCGCTTTTCCTTCATCATATGAGTAATCTTGTAAAACTCCGTTGGATTGAGATAACGGAAAGATAGGTCTTCCAATTCCCATTTGACGCTAGAAATCCCCAGACGGTGGGCAAGTGGAGCATAGATTTCCATGGTTTCTTTGGAAATACGCTCCTGCTTGTCTTTTCGAAGATGTTTAAGCGTCCGCATATTGTGCAAGCGGTCAGACAGTTTAACCAAGATAACGCGGATGTCCTCAGACATGGCCATGAGCATCTTGCGATGATTTTCTGCCAACTGCTCTTCGTGAGACTTGTATTTGACCTTACCAAGCTTGGTAACCCCATCTACGATTACCCGCACATCAGGACCAAACTCTCTTTCCAAATCGTCCAAGGTCGCATCTGTATCTTCCACCACGTCATGCAAGAAACCACAAGCTACCGTTACAGCATCCAGCTTGAGCTTAGCTAAAATACCTGCCACTTGGATAGGGTGAATGATATAAGGCTCACCTGATTTACGATATTGACCACTATGGCATTCAACGGCGTAAATCAAGGCTTTATGTACAAAAGCAACATCCTCTTCCGTTAAATATTCTTTGGTTAAAGCGACAACTTCTTCGCCTGTTAAATTCACTTCTTTCGGCATCTCTACTCTCCAATTCTTCCTACCATTTTATCACTTTTTTAAGAATATGAAAACTAGAAAAAGAGGATTCTAAAGCTTATTCAAGTTGTTGGGAAGGAGGATAAAATAATATTCACACTAAAACAACAAATTTATCTAGTTCTTCATCTAACTTTGTTTTGATATTGGTTGCGTTAAAAGTTAGTAAAATGAAAATACTTTCTTCTTTTTCAATAAGAAAAGATTTAATATTTTGGTAATTTTCTAACTTTTTTAGTGTATAATGGTAATATGAGCAGTTTTTTTACGATCATTACTGAATTTTTATCTCTCTAGAAAGGCAAATCATATGAAATCACACAAAAGACTGACACTTTTAGCTTTGGCTTTTCTTGGACTAACAAACCAAGTCGTTTTGGCTGATGATACGAGTCATTCCACTACTGCCCCTATGACTAGTTCAACTAGTAGCTCAATAAATACTTCTACTAACAGTTCTCAAACTAGTACTGAAACTTCGTCAAGTATAGCTAGCTCAAGTGAGCAAGAAAGCAAACCTTCTCTTTCCACAGAAACCAAACCCAATCAACCTATACAAACTGGCTGGGTAAAAGAGGGGAACAAGTGGACTTTTTATAGTCAAACTGGGGTCAAATTTACAGATACTCTCTATGATGGTTATTTCTTTGATAGTCATGGCTACTTGCTTGAAAACAGCTGGTACCAAATGGGAAATAATTGGTACTATATCAATGGTTCTGGCAAATATTTATCCAACCAATGGAGCCAAATCAATGGCAAGTGGTATGCTTTTGATGGCTACGGTAGAATGTTAGCCAATGTCTGGAAAGGCGATTACTACCTCAAATCCAGTGGTGCTATGGCAGATAAGGAATGGGTCTACGACCAAAGCTACTCTAGTTGGTTTTACCTAAAATCTGGCGGACGCTATGCCCAAAAACAATGGATTGGTTCCTACTACCTCAAATCTGGTGGCTACATGGCCCACAAAGAATGGATCTACGACCCAGACTATCAAGCTTGGTACTATCTTAAGGACGATGGTGTGTATGTCACAGGAACCTATGCAGTGGATGGCAAAAACCAGCTCTTCCAAGGAAATGGAAAATGGGTTCGTGAATTAGCACAAGGTTTTCAAAAAGGACAATACTCTAAAACCATCTTTCTCGATCCAGGACACGGTGGTAAGGACCGTGGGGCTTATTACTATGGCATAGCTGAGAAAGAATTGAACCTACAAGTTTATCGTAAGCTACGTAAGAGATTAGAAGGGCTCGGCTACACCGTTCTCACCTCTCGGGACAGTGATATAGACGTTGATTTCATTACCGAGCGTTCTCGTATGGTCAACAAGACCAATGCTGACTTTTTCATCAGCCTTCATTTCAATGCAAAAGGAAATGATACAACCGTTAATCTTGGTATCCAGACCTATTCTTACAAGGATGAACCTGGTTTCCCTAGCAAGATTAACAAGGATTGGCACAACAATCCTGAACGGATGAGTGAAAGTAACCGTCTCGCAGCTGATATTCATTCTTCACTGCTAGCTGAAACTGGAGCCAGAGATGCCGGACTTTTGCAAGCTACCTTTGCTGTTCTACGTGAAACAGCTAAACCAGCTGTTTTGCTAGAGATGGGATATATGGATAATCCAGAAGAAAACAAAAAAATCCGTAGTAGTGAATACCAAGATAAACTGGTTGAAGGGATTGTCAAGGGAATCCAAAAATACTACGCTGGCAATTAAAGCAGTTTAAGCCTCGAACTCACTCGGGGCTTATTTTTCTTATACAAATTGTGTTCTTCTTTCTAGATCTATCTCCTTTTTCAGCTTATTCTCTCCAACTGTGCTATACTTAATTTAGTACATTCTTTGAGATTGGAGCTAATATGAAAATCCATAAAACTGTAAATCCTGTTGCCTATGAAAATACCTATTATCTAGAGGGCGAAAAGCACCTCATCGTTGTCGATCCTGGCAGCAATTGGGAAGCCATTCGTCAGACCATCGAGAACATCAACAAACCAATCTGCGCTATTCTATTGACCCACGCCCATTATGACCATATCATGAGCCTGGACTTGGTTCGTGAGACTTTTAGCAACCCTCCTGTCTATATCGCAGAAAGTGAAGCCAGCTGGCTCTACACTCCTGTAGATAATCTCTCTGGTCTCCCTCGTCACGATGATATGGCAGATGTGGTCGCAAAACCTGCAGAACACACCTTTGTCTTTCATGAGGAATATCAATTGGAGGAATTTCGTTTCACAGTCTTACCTACCCCAGGTCACTCTATCGGCGGTGTTTCTATCGTCTTTCCTGATGCTCATCTAGTCTTGACAGGTGATGCTCTTTTCCGAGAAACCATCGGGCGGACAGACCTTCCAACTGGTAGTATGGAGCAACTCCTTCACAGTATCCAGACTCAACTTTTCACCCTACCAAACTACGATGTCTATCCAGGACATGGTCCAGCTACTACTATTGCTCATGAAAAGACCTTCAATCCCTTTTTCTAGTAAGATAATGATAATGACTATCGCAATTTAAATAAACTATTCAGCAAGTCTTTCCACTATAAAAGGCATCCTATCAAGATTTTCACACCTGACAGGATGCCTTTTTCTTATGACTAGATTTTTTTCATTACCAAATAATCACGCGCTCCTCTGGCGAACGCCACATACCGTCTCCTTCTTTGACATCATAGGTTGTAAAGAAATCATCGAAGTTTGGTACTTGTACATTGACACGGAGTTTGGCTGGTGCGTGCACATCAACGCTGGCCAAGAGTTTCATAAATTCTGGACGACCTTTCATGCGCCAGATGCGACCGAAGTTGTAGAAGAATTCTTCTGCTGAGAAGTCTGGTTCTCTCTTAGCTGCTTCAAGCGCTGCAGCGATTCCTCCCAAGTCAGCCACGTTTTCTGATACAGTCAATTTACCGTTGATAGTTGCTCCATAAGAATCTTGTCCATCAAACTGGTCAATAACTTTTTGTGTTTTCTCCTTGAAGGCAGCATAGTCGCTCTCTGTCCACCAATCCTTGAGGCTACCATTTTCATCAAAGGAAGCTCCATTGGTATCAAAGGCGTGGGAAATTTCATGGGCAATAACTGCCCCAATACCACCGTAGTTAGCAGAAGATGACTGATGCAAGTCATAGAAAGGAGCCTGTAAAATAGCCGCTGGGAAGACAATCAGGTTCTTCTGCGGATTGTAGTAGGCATTGACCATATGAGCAGGCATGCCCCATTCCTTGTAGTCTACAGGTTGGTTCCACTTGCTCCAACTGTGCTTGATTTCCACACGCGCAAAGGCTAGAGCATTGTCAAAAAGACTAGCATTTTCATCCACTACCTTGTCCTTATAGCGTTCTGGCAATTCTTCTGGGTAACCGATGTAAGGCTTGATAACATTGAGTTTGACGATAGCCTTGTCACGAGTTTCAGGAGTCAGCCAGTCATTTTTAGCCAAGCGTTCCTTATAGACATCAATCATAGTTGCCACTTTTTTCTCCACATCCGCCTTGGCCTCTGGAGAGAATTTTTCATGGGCATACCAGAGACCCAAGGCTTGTTTGAAAGGACCTTGTGCTAGCTGGTAGGCTGCCTTGACCTTGTCTTTAGCTTCTGGAACTCCTGAAAGCGCACGGCTATAGGCACCTGACAAGACACGGATTTCTTCTGTTAAATAGCTGGTTGAAAGATTGACAACACTCAAAATCAAGGTTGCCTTGAGAAGAGGCCAAGCTTCTTCACTATAGAATTGCTCTGCTGCTTGCCAGAAACGTTCCTCGTCTACGATAACCTTGTCTGGCACTTGTCCAAGAACTGCTTGGAAGAAGTCATCCAAAGGTAGGGCAGGCGCGAATTTTTTGAAATCTTCATAAGAATATGGATGGTAGAGTTTAGCATACTCTGAACTTTCTTCATTAGAGAGCACTACTGCCGCCACGCGACGGTCCAATTCTAGTCTTTTTTCTAGCAAATCTTCAATTTCTTCATCAGAGAAATCATAAGCCTTGAGGAGATTTGCGCTAGTTTCTTTCCAAAGGGTCAAGAGTTCTTCGCGTTGAGGATGGTCTTCAGCATAGTAGGTCGTATCTGGCAAGATTGTGCTTGGAGCGCTAGCCCACAAAACATTGATTCTGGCATCCATAAAGTCTGGCGATACACCAAAAGGAAGAAAATTAGGTTTGCCAGCAAGTTCAAACTCTGCTAGTTTGGCAGTGAAATCCGTAAAAGTCTCCAATTCTTGGAATTCTTTAAGAAGTGGTAAGACAGGTTTGATACCGTCAGCTTCTCTCTTGTCAAAATCACGAACTAGGTGGTGGTATTTGACAAAGTTTGCCAAGATAGCATCCTCAGGCACCTCTTCACCTGCCAACCACTTGTCTGTTGTCGCCAGCATCAGGTCTTCAATTTCCTGGTCTAAATCAACAAAACCTCCAGTTTGAGACTTATCTGCTGGGATTTCTGCTGTTTTCTGCCATTCTCCATTGATTGCATCATAAAAATCATCTTGATAACGTGTCATCTTGTTCTCGCTTTCATTTTTTTAAGTTATTGCTAGCTTAACAAAAATTGCTTGGGAATGCAATTAAAAATGAACTTTCTCTTGCCATCATTTTTCAGTTATTATTTTAATTTTTTTAAAAATTAACTTGACTTAATTTTTTTTTTAATGTATATTAAGAGACAGGAGGAATATAAATTTATGATACGTATCGAAAACCTCAGTGTCTCCTACAAAGAAACGTTGGCACTTAAGGATATTTCACTAGTGCTCCATGGACCAACAATTACCGGTATCATTGGTCCAAACGGTGCTGGGAAATCAACACTATTAAAAGGGATGCTGGGAATTATCCCACATCAAGGTCAGGCATTTCTCGATGACAAGGAAGTTAAAAAATCCTTACACCGAATCGCCTATGTCGAACAAAAAATCAATATCGACTACAACTTTCCCATCAAGGTCAAGGAATGTGTCTCTCTAGGACTCTTTCCCTCTATCCCTCTCTTTCGAAGTTTAAATGCTAAACATTGGAAGAAAGTGCAAGAAGCCCTTGAAATCGTCGGGCTAGCTGACTACGCAGAACGGCAAATCAGTCAACTGTCTGGAGGTCAATTCCAGCGGGTCTTGATTGCCAGATGTTTGGTTCAGGAAGCCGACTATATCCTCTTGGATGAACCCTTTGTTGGGATTGACTCTGTTAGTGAGGAAATCATCATGAATACGCTGAGAGATCTGAAAAAAGCTGGGAAGACGGTTCTCATCGTCCACCACGACCTCAGCAAGGTTGCCCACTACTTCGATCAAGTCTTGCTTGTCAATCGAGAAGTGATTGCCTTTGGTCCAACCAAAGAAACCTTTACCGAAGCCAATCTCAAAGAAGCTTACGGTAATCGACTCTTTTTCAATGGAGGTGACCTATGATTGCAGAATTTATCGATGGATTGCAAAAATTCCATTTCTTACAAAATGCCTTGATAACAGCCATTGTCATCGGGGTCGTAGCTGGAGCTGTAGGATGTTTCATCATTCTACGCGGGATGTCACTCATGGGAGATGCCATTTCACATGCTGTCTTACCAGGTGTAGCCCTCTCCTTCATCTTGGGCCTTGACTTCTTTATCGGAGCCATTGTCTTTGGGCTACTAGCTGCTATCATCATTACCTACATCAAGGGGAACTCGATTATCAAAAGCGATACCGCCATCGGCATTACCTTTTCTTCTTTCTTAGCCCTCGGTATCATCTTGATTAGTGTCGCTAAAAGTTCAACTGACCTTTTCCATATCCTTTTTGGTAATATCCTGGCCGTCCAAGATACGGATATGTTTATTACTATGGGTGTAGGAGCAGCCATTCTCTTGTTAATCTGGATTTTCTTCAAGCAACTCTTGATAACATCCTTTGATGAACTCTTGGCTAAAGCCATGGGAATGCCTGTCAATTTCTATCACTACCTTCTCATGGTACTCCTGACTCTCGTGTCTGTGACAGCCATGCAAAGTGTCGGAACTATCCTGATTGTAGCCATGCTGATTACCCCAGCAGCAACTGCTTATCTGTATGCTAATAGCCTGAAAAGTATGATTTTCCTTTCCTCAACATTTGGAGCGACAGCTTCAGTTTTGGGGCTCTTTATCGGCTATAGCTTTAACGTTGCAGCAGGTTCTAGTATCGTGCTTACAGCCGCTAGTTTCTTTCTCATTAGCTTCTTTATCGCTCCAAAACAACGATATTTGAAACTGAAAAATAAACATTTGTTAAAATAAGGGGCAAAACCCCAATAAATTGGAGGATCTAATGAAAAAATTAGGTACATTACTCGTTCTCTTTCTTTCCGCCATTGTTCTTGTAGCATGTGCTAGCGGAAAAAAAGATGCAGCTTCTGGTCAAAAACTAAAAGTTGTTGCCACAAACTCAATCATCGCTGATATTACTAAAAATATTGCTGGTGACAAGATTGATCTTCACAGTATCGTTCCTGTTGGTCAAGACCCACACGAATACGAACCACTTCCTGAAGACGTTAAGAAAACTTCTCAAGCTGATTTGATTTTCTATAACGGTATCAACCTTGAAACAGGTGGCAATGCTTGGTTTACAAAATTGGTAGAAAATGCCAAGAAAACTGAAAACAAAGACTACTTTGCAGTCAGCGAAGGCGTTGATGTTATCTACCTTGAAGGCCAAAACGAAAAAGGCAAAGAAGACCCACACGCTTGGCTTAACCTTGAAAACGGTATGATTTTTGCTAAAAATATCGCAAAACAATTGAGCGCCAAAGACCCTAGCAATAAGGAATTCTACGAAAAAAATCTCAAAGAATATACTGATAAGCTAGACAAACTTGACAAGGAAGCTAAGGAGAAATTTAACAACATCCCTGCTGAGAAAAAACTCATCGTAACCAGCGAAGGATGCTTCAAATACTTCTCTAAAGCCTACGGTGTCCCAAGTGCCTATATTTGGGAAATCAATACTGAAGAAGAAGGAACTCCTGACCAAATCAAGACCTTGGTTGAAAAACTTCGCCAAACAAAAACTCCTTCCCTCTTTGTAGAATCAAGTGTGGATGACCGTCCAATGAAGACTGTTTCACAAGACACAAACATCCCAATCTACGCACAAATCTTTACTGACTCTATCGCAGAACAAGGTAAAGAAGGCGACAGCTACTACAACATGATGAAATACAACCTTGACAAGATTGCTGAAGGATTGGCAAAATAAGCTAGCTATTGGTTTATCTATGCCTAGGTTCTTGACTCTCTTTACATTACTTCTAGTACTAGCTTTGTTAGTTCTATCTCCAACTACAAAACATCATTTATAAGAATAGATATTTCTTAAATCAGTACGAACGAAGTGAGCTATACCAGATATTTCTCACTGTAGTGGTATCCTAGATAAGAACTTTGATCTTATCTAGGACGGAATTTTTGAGACCTAAGGCTCAAAAATTAGGGATGAAATTCCGAAGGAAGTTGCTCCCGTCCGCACTACCTTCGAGAAATATCAAATAGATAAAAAATCTGAAAAACGTCATTCTCACGTGAGCTGACGTTTTTTTTCTGCCCATATTTCCGGTCAAATCATTGGAAAATTCTGACTGTTTCAGCTAAAATGGAAGAAAAAAGATTGGAGTATCTTATGGTAACTTTTCTCGGAAATCCTGTGAGCTTTACAGGTAAACAACTACAAGTCGGTGACAAGGCACTTGATTTTTCACTCACTACAACAGACCTTTCTAAAAAATCTTTATCTGATTTTGATGGCAAGAAAAAAGTTTTGAGTGTCGTGCCTTCTATTGATACAGGCATCTGCTCAACTCAAACGCGTCGTTTTAACCAAGAACTGACTGGACTGGACAACACGGTCGTCTTGACTGTTTCCATGGACCTACCCTTTGCCCAAAAACGTTGGTGCGGTGCTGAAGGTATTGAAAATGCCATCATGCTCTCAGACTATTTTGACCATTCCTTTGGACGTGACTATGCCCTCTTAATCAATGAATGGCACCTATTGGCACGCGCAGTCTTTGTCCTTGATACCGACAATACTATTCGCTACGTTGAATACGTGGACAATATCAACTCTGAACCAAACTTCGAAGCCGCAATTGCAGCAACTAAAGCCCTATAGAAAAAAATCCTCTGTCACAAAGAGTTTTCTGCTCTTTGAAACGGAGGATTTTTCTTATTCTTTAATTATTGTTTATTTTGAAATGAATCCTTCAAAATCTTTTAGTTGAAAATTATATTTTTCAGTGAGTAACACATTATCCACTGCAACATCTTCTCCCAATGGGTAAATATTTCTTTTGAAACGGTTGTAGGAGGAAAATCTCTCCTACACTATTATTGATTCTGAGAGAAAATTGCAAAATATCATCTACCAAACTTTCAATTATTAAGATTTTTTGCAGTTTAAAGGATTTTTATTTCAGACGATCCATCGTGAACACTTCATCAGCCATCTCCCAAATTGCCGGATTATGTGTTGCGATAATGATTAGCCTATTATCATCTCGAAGAGATAGCAAAATCTCCATAATCAACTGAGAGGTTGCTGGGTCTATTGAAGCTGTTGGCTCATCCGCCAGAATAAGGGGTGGATTCTTTAAGATAACTTTTGCCAAGGCAACCCGTTGCGATTCTCCGCCCGATAACTCAAAGATGCGCTTATCTAGGTCAAGATAAGCCAGGCCGACCTGTTCTAAAGCCTGCTTCTGCCTCAACCGCTGTTCCGACCGACTCAACTTTTGACCAATGAGACCTAGCTTAAGGTTTTCTTCAATACTTTGGTTTTCAATTAAGCCAAAGTTCTGGAAGAGGTAGCCCAATTCGTGACGGAAAAAATCACTCGATTTATAATTGGCCAAGTCTTTACCTCGGTAAAAAATCGTGCCATCATAAGATTCTAATTTCCCAATCATGTTCATCAAGGTTGTTTTTCCGCTACCACTTGAACCAATTAATGCATAGACTTTTCCAGCCTCAAATGTTATTGAAAGATTCGAAAATAACTCTCGTTCTCCAAAAGATTTACTCACCTGTTTAAGTTCAATCATATTAACCTCCCTTCAAAACAAGCATGGACATCTTGTTTTCTTTCTGCATTTGTACATGTAACTGTAAAAGAGATAGACCAGTAAAGAGTAACGAGACTAAGAAAGCAACTACTATCTCTACCATAAGAAATATACTCGCAACAAATCCCAGTAAAAACACACCCAGTTGAGCAAAGAGATAAGTGCGATGGATTTCTAAGAACCTGAGACCTGCAATGCGTTTGATAAAAATGGCACGTCTAAATTCTTCAAAGTAGAGCCTATTCATAGTGTTAAACAACAAGATTGAAGTTGCAATCCCAAGCACAGCTCCTGCTAGCATTACCCAACGTTCCCTCTGGATATTATCCAATAATGTGATGTAGTTGTGGTAACCTGTTTGCATTTCTGAGACCCAATTTTCAATGCCTTGTCTCTGGATAAGCTCCTGGGCATCAGACAATTGATTAAAGAGAACGTAGTTCTGTACTGCGTCTACCCAAAACAAAACGGACTGTGGACCAGTTGATTGGGGTGTTATAACAATGATGATTGGATCTTTCAAAAACTGCTGGTAAGAAATAGGGGTCGTATTATACACAAAACGATCCTGACCTGATTCTAAATAACCTACTGTAGCAGTCATTTGCTGTCGTTCATCTCGACTAGACATGCGACTGGTTAAGTCGTCTTCAAAAACAGATTTATAATGTTCTTCCTCTGAACGGAGGTGTTCAGGCAGCAATAAGACAAACTCCCCTACATCAAGGTGATTCATCTTTTGCTCAATAGTTGTATCTACAGGAATGTTTTGACGCTTCAAGTATTGCGGTGTGACGATAAGGACATTGCCATTCGGGCTGTAATCGTGCCATTCTGTAGAGGTTATAAAGTTTTTGGAGGAAGCCATGCCATTTTGCAAAGTACGGTCAATTAACTGGTGTCTAGATAAGAAAGCCTTTTGTTCTGAAACAGCCAGATCCATCAATTGATACCAAGTTCTGAGTTTCCTTTGAGCTTGTTCATCAAAACCAGGACTCGTTCCTTCACGGCTGATTGATAGGATAATCAGTTGCCTTTCCTGGCTCCAAGCCTCTTGTCCAATCCGATGCTGTTGCCAGGCTTGGGAATACTTTAAGCTACTCCCTATTCCCAGCGTTACAATAATAATCGCTAATAGTTGACCGATTAAAATCAAACTAATGATTCCTCTGACAGGCACTTGCCCTTTTATAATCTGCATCAGGTGTATCTTTTTTATCCCAACTGCGAAGAGTTGAGCGAAAAACAGGGAGATCGACAACAAGATGAGATTATAACAGAGCAAGCCTTCTCCTATGGTCATTAGGGATTGCGTTGGAAGCGACAGAATTTTTTGCATAAGAATGGCGAGCACGCCAGCTAAACTGAAACCAACAGCTATCCCTTTCAAATCCTCACCAACTGGTCTAAGGAAAATGGACCACCGTTTCTCTCCTGAAATGAGGCGAATGCCCGACGACCGTAATTGGCTAATTTGACTAATTAAAGTCAGTGCTCCAAAGGTTAAGATGAAAATCAATAGACTGATTAACTGAAATCCGTTACTAAAGATAGCCATTAACGTAGATAGTTTAGATGGAATTGTCAGGTGCATGTTAGTCAAGCCAAGTTGACTTAGCTCCTCCCTTAGCAAGTGAATATCTAGGTTTCCATCGAATACAAAATAGTTTGTTTCAACACTACTACTTTGAGCATCTTCTAGATTTTTTTCCTGTAGCCCATCAGGCAACTTTTCGTTCCCAAAGGTCGTATAAGAAAACACTGGAGTACCTTCTGAGTTAGGATCTTGGTGTTGAATCGCAATAAAGCTATCCGTTTCTTCTGCTAGTTTTTCCAAGCGTGTAGCAACATGCTGAAAAGTTGTTTCAGGGGAAGAATCACGTACAACAACGTTGGGGTAATAATAGGAGACATATGTATCAGTCCAAATGGTAAATACCCAAACAAAGAACAAACTAGCAAGCAGGTTGGATATGAGTATAAATAATTTTTTCATAGTGCATTCCTTATTCTAAAATAGAGGACAGAAATACCCATGCCCTCTATAAACTAACAAGCTTAATAAACTATTGATAAAAGAATCTTCTTCAATTATTCTTTACCATCCCGCATCAAATGTAACTTGCTCCCCAATTATTTGGATCATGATAGCCTCCATAGGTCCACTCGCCACCACGGTGAGAAGCTACCAAAACAGGAAGAGCCAAACTAAATGCCAAAACGGCAAGGGATGATGCAACTACATATTTTAATTAGAAATCTCAGTCTGAATTATAGTATCCTATTTTTTCCTCCTTTCTAACTGCACGTTCCTTTCTACAGGCAGAGACCTAATTTTATAAACTAATCTTAAATACTTTAGATTTTGTAACTCATAATTTTCAACAGTTGGTTAGCTATGAAAGCATTTTATCAAACATCTCCATTCTTATATCTATCTGGTATTGTTACAAGCTCTCATAAGAATACCTTTCTCTAAATAGTTGAATTTTAAAGTAATACGACATCAATCAGCCTTCCCAACATCAAGACCATTGGACTTCTTTTGTGATTGCACTCGAATCTCCAATTGTTTATTCTTCTGAATAAACTGTTGGTAAGGAATTGTATTACTAAACGTAAAAACCCCTAGTAATGCTAATATAGCTAATTTTTGAATTCCACAATTTTTCTTCATTCGTGAAACCCTTTTCTTTTTCGTTATTCTTATTTTAACAGATATATTTTATGTAGCCAAGCATTTTTATGTAATTTTTGACTTTTTTTTATTTATTACCATAAAGAATTATTTGTTTCTTTAACTTACTATTTTGAACTAAAAATTTTATAATGAAATTAAGTAAATAGGAAGGTTTATTATCTTTAATGAATACACTCGCAGAGAAATTCAGATTGAAAAGAAAAGAGTTGAGACTCTCCCAACAAACTCTTGCAGAAGGAATTTGTGAACAAAGCCAGATTAGTAAAATTGAGAGAGGGCATTTCATTCCCTCCGCAGACCTTTTGTTCAAACTCTCACAGCGACTTGAAGTACCATTAGATTATTTTTTTAATGAACAAATTGAAATTAAATCTAATCTCTCTAATTTCAAGCAATTATCTGCTCGACTATTAGATGACAGAAATTATGACAATTTGGAATATATTTATAGAATAGAGATTGAACGAAGTACTTTTCTAACACTAGAAGACCGAACTTACCTTGAATGGATTAAAGCTATTATTGACTTCTATCAATATGACAGTAAGTGTGAGGCAATTTCTTCATTGGAAAATATATTATTAAAAGTCTCTTCAAATACTCTGATTTATTTAAAGGCATTGAATACTCTATCTAATTTCTATTCCTTAGTGGGTCGTGAACAAGAATATGAGGCAAACTACTCTCATTTAATGGAGTTATATCAGACAAAAAATTTTGAGCATCAAGAGTTTTTATTTGGCTACATCAGAGTTCGTTACAACTACGCTCACTACCTAGTGTCAAAGGAAAAATATAACGAAGCCATCCAAGAAGCTCTTGAGACGATTGAACTCTGTAAACAAAGACAGACAAGCTACCAACTGGCTCCTCTACTTATTCTTGTAGGAAATGCTGGAGCCAAATTTCTAGACAAAGAACAAGTCAAAAATTATTATATAGAAGCAAGAGAGTTATGTAAGATTTATAACAATCCTTTAATGTTGATGAAGATAGAAAATTATTTGAAGGAATTAGATACTGTTTAGTTAATCTTGACATTATAGTTTTTCTGAAACGTTAAATAACCTGTAAGGCTGATAGTGAAATTAATACTATCAGCCTTATAATTATGTGACTATTAGTCCGTCTCGCTCCGTTAGGTGCGAGACAAAAAAACCACCCGCTATGCGGGTGGTCATGATTTACGAGTAAATTCAAGTTCGATCTGATAAAAACAACTAAATTACTCTACAGATTTCAAGGCTTCAAGCATATCAACCTTTCTCAGATGATGATTGACAAAGAAGCCAAGCAGGGTCAAAATGATGCTTACTGCTACCACTGGGATTACATATACTTCCCAGCTTACCTGCGGATAAAAGAGAATAGTCGCAGGCGAAATCATTTGAATCAAAAATTGATGTAAATAGAAACCAGATACCAAACCAAGTACGATTCCCACAAGGGACAGCACAATCGTCTCACGGTAAATGTAGAGAGTGACTTCATTATTATGAAAACCGAGAACCTTAATAGTGGAGAGTTCACGGATTCTCTCAGCTACGTTAATGTTGGTTAGATTGTAAAGGATAACAATAGCCAATAGAACCGACACGATAACCAAGATGGTCATGGTCTGATTGAGTGAACTTGCGACTGAGTCAAAGAGTCGAATGGCTGAAGAATTTTGGACAACGCTGGACACCGCAGATTGATTCATAAGCAAGCCTGCCTGTCTTTCGATACTAGTTGCACTGGTATCCCTTAGCGAAACCAGATAAGTGTTGGCTTGGGGTACCTGTCCGTAAAGTTGCTCATAGCTAGCCTGACTCATATAAATAAAGTGACCAACGTAGTTCTCAGTAATAGCAGCGACCGTTAGTTCCTTACCTTCAATTTCTAGAGTCTGCCCAACCTTGACACCTGCCAGTTGGGCAAGTTTAGCTGTAATAACGACGCCATCTTTTAATGTCATCTCCTGCTGACGATTTTGCAGATGAATAAAGGGAGTCAAATCCTCCTTCTCTGTCATCATAAGGGTAATTGTCTGAAGACCCGCCTTACCTTTGAAATCCTTGTCTAGCGTTTTTGAATAGATTTTCTGGTAGGCTTGGATGTCCTGCCCTTTCAACACTTCTTCTAGATTTGCCTTATCCTGATTGGTCGCACTAGGATTTTCAGAGACAATCATCTGATACTGTTGGATTTGTTGAAACTGTCTAGACGGAACTCCTGCTACAGAGGATTGGATTCCCAAACCTGCAAAGAGCAGAGCGACTGAACCTGCCACACCAAAGATCGTCATCAACATACGCTGCTTATAACGGAAAATATTGCGGGCTGTTACCTTATGGGTAAAACTGAGACGACGCCAGATAAAACCGATGCGCTCTAGTAAGATTTTAGCTCCTTTAACAGGAGGTTTAGGCAGTAAAAGCTGGGCTGCTTCGTCATGAAGTTCCCTACGAGCTACCAAGTAGGCTGGTAACACACTCGCCAACCAACTCAAGACAAGAGCCAGAAAGCTATAGGTCCAATAGAACTGAATCTGGGTTTCTCCCACTACCATACCTTTTGTAATAACACTTGAAATCACACCGGCTAGTAAATAATGTCCAAGTATACTACCTAGAGCTGTTCCGACAGTCCCAGCTACTAGACCATAAAGGAGAAACTTGGCGATAATATCCTTACTGCGATAGCCCAGGGCCTTAAAAATCCCTGCATGAGTTCGCTCTTCATCCACAAAACGAGTCATGGTTGTAAAGGTCACCATAGCTGCTACGGCATAAAGCACTACAGGAAAGATATTGCCCACTGCCCGAATACTGGCTGAAGCATTACTGTACATGAGGTAGCCTTGACCACCTGGCATGGTTTGCCGATTATAGACTTGATACTTGGGCTCAGCTAAATCATCCAAGACTTGCTGATGTTTTTCTAATTTTTCCTTTTCTTGGGCTAGATTTTGTTCAGCCTGCTTTAGTTTATCCTCTTCCTTGCTCAATTCCTGCTTGGCTTGGACAAGTTGAGCACTAGCCTGCTCTCTCTGAGCTTGAGGAAGCAAGGCTAGTTGACTTTCCTGATCCTGTAAACGAGCTTGAGCAGTTGCTAAACGACGCTTGCCTTCCTGCAAATTAGTATCAGCCTTGTCAAGGGTCTCTTGGCCTTTGTCTAGAGACTCTTGTCCTTCTTTTTTCAACACTTGCAGACGTGCCTTGCCATTATCTGACAAAGCTTGTTCTAGGTCTTCCTGATGCTGTTTGGATTTTTCTTCATAAGTTGCTGAAAAAGCATTTAAACCTGACAAATCTTGATATTTTAAACGAGCTATATTGTAGACTTTCTGATCAAACTGACTAGGTAAAATCACCCCATAGGCTGTCAGAGTCCCACTTCCACTTGCTGCGTAGCCCATATCTCGCTGGGAGAGGATTTCAGCTGAATCCACAAAACCAGTAATGGTATAAGTATGGTCTTTTAAAGAGGAATGACCCTCTTCTTTTTCTTTAAAACTAATCTCCTGTCCCACGCTGTATTTGCCTTGCAAATGAGTGGCCAAAGCGATTTCCTTGTCGGACTGAGGAAGTCGTCCCTCTCTTAGCTGAAAGGTTGAAATTCTCTCTGGTTTGGAGTACAGCCGAATGGCATTCTGCCCATTCTCCATAGTCACATCTGTCAAATAGCCAAACTCAACCTCTGCGCCCTGGGTCTGTTCTAGTTCTTCTTGATTTGCTTGATCCAAACCATAGTTAGACATGACTGCCAAATCCAAGGTTTGAGCAGTTGTTAAATAAGCATTAGCTGTCGCCTCCATGTTGGGGCTAGTCACTTTGAGGCCTACTAGGGCTAGAGACCCTAACATCATCAAGGTTAAGATGGATAAAAAACGCCCCTTGGAGGCTGTGAAAGACTGAATTAAGTCCTTCCAATAGGTTTTTCGCTTGATCATGCTAGTACTCCAATGTATCGATATCCTGAGGATGCTGGTTGATCACCACATCCTTGACACTGGCATCGTGCATATGAATCACGCGATCAGCAATGGGAGCCAAAGCTCCATTATGAGTCACGATGATAACAGTCGCTCCCTTTTGACGAGACATGTCTTGAAGAATCTTCAAGACTTGCTTGCCCGTCTGATAATCCAAGGCTCCAGTCGGTTCATCACAAAGGAGAATTTTAGGATTTTTGGCTACCGCGCGTGCAATGGAGACTCGCTGTTGCTCCCCTCCAGAAAGCTGAGCTGGAAAGTTGTTGAGACGATGAGCCAGACCTACATCTGTCAAGACCTGCTCAGGATTCAAGGCATCTGTCACGATTTCAGAAGCCAACTCCACATTTTCCTTAGCTGTCAGATTGGAAACTAGATTATAAAACTGAAAAACAAAACCGACATCATTTCTACGATAATTGGTCCTCTGGTGGGAACTATAGTCTGCAATATTGACACCATCAATCCAAATCTCTCCTTCATCATTGGTATCCATTCCACCAAGAAGGTTAAGAACCGTTGACTTGCCTGCACCAGATGCACCTAGAATAATAACCAATTCACCCTTTTCAATCTCAAAATTCACATCGCGATTGGCTACAATCTCCGTGTCCCCAACCTGATAACGCTTGTAACAGTGTTTCATCTCAATATAAGCCATAAGACACACCCTCTCTCAAACAAATTACTTCCTACTACCATTATAACGCTTTTTCAACTAGTTGGAAACTGCTTACATTCTCAAATCCTTATTAAAAGGCAGTTTCAATTTACTGCCTTTTAATACTCAATGAAAATCAAAGAGCAAACTAGGAAGCTAGCCGCAGGTTGCTCAAAGCACCGCTTTGAGGTTGTAGATAAGACTGACAAAGTCAGTCACATATATACGGTAAGGCGACGCTGACGTGGTTTGAATTTGATTTTAGAAGAGTATATCACCTTCTTAAAAATAAAATTGAACCAGATCACCTTCTGCTGTTGCCACCGAAATACAATCTTTCCCCATGCATTTCGCTTTTATTTTTTCTTTATCCAATTTAATCACACTCTTCTCAATATCTGGATAAGAGACTCGCAATTCTCCCCCACTTCTTGATAAAATGATCAACTGTAAGAGTTTTTTATCCGCCCACCTCATTCTAACTTCAAAATATCCACGTGCCATTAAGCCTGAAACGGAACCTGTTGACCATGCATCGGGTAGGGCGGCTAGAGGTACCAGATAAGCTGTATGAGACTGGAGCAACATTTCTGCCATGCCACTAGTAGCACCAAAATTACCATCTATTTGAAAAGGAGGATGGCTACACCAAAGA
The DNA here is from genome assembly GCF_047460035.1 of Streptococcus mitis. Taxonomy (GTDB): domain Bacteria; phylum Bacillota; class Bacilli; order Lactobacillales; family Streptococcaceae; genus Streptococcus; species Streptococcus mitis_DW. Next base: position 228,084 of record NZ_JASHHB010000001.1, read on the forward strand.
TTTGGCAAAGTGGATGACTTTAACTGGTCTGCTAATAATTTATAGGCTCGATTGCCATCTCCTAGACGCGCCCAAAGATTGATCTTATTAGCCTTGGACCAGCCTGTGCCGCCATCTCCACGATTATTGAGGCTAGCACGCGCCGCTTCAAGATACTCTTGTCCCTTGTAGCTAAAGAGATTTCCAGGATAGAGTCCCACTAGATGGGAAGCGTGCCGATGCTGGGCCTCCACTTTTTCATTTTGAAAATGTTGCTCTTCCTCCTCATACCACTCCCTGATTCGACCAGATTGAGTGATTTGCAAAGGATTTAGTAAATCAAACTTCTCCTTAACCTCAGTCAACAAAGCCTCATCCATCCCCAATTCCTGAGCAGCCTGAATAAAATCATGAAATAACTGCCAAATCAGAGATTGGTCATAGGTATTTCCAATCGAAATCGGCCCATGTTCTGGAGAATAAGACGGAGAAGAGACCCAACGCTGCGCCTGCTGATCCTTATGTAAAAAGGCATTCCAAAAACGAACTGTTTCCCTCAACATGGGATAAATTTTCTCCCTGAGATAGTCTTGGTCCCTATAAAATGAATAGGCTTCATAAACAGTTTGCATCATCCACGCATTGGCAGCTGGTGACCAACCCCAATAGTAATCCCAACCAGGTGCCGTCCAGCCAAAAGGAGTCGCTTGAGTATGAACCAGCCAACCATTCTCCTCCCCTTCCTGAGAGACGATTCCTGCATACCTTGCAGCCGCTAGACGACCATAGACACGCAAATCATCTATATAATTGATGACCGGAAAGGCCGTCTCTAGAAGATTAGTAACATAGGCTGGCCAATAATTCATCTGCAGGTTGATATTCAGGTGATAGTCCGAATTCCACGGAGGATTGTCGACCGCATTCCAGACCCCTTGCAAGTTAGCTGGTAGAGCATCTGGACAATCTCTGGAAGAACTAATCAATAAATACCGTCCATACTGGAAGAACAACTCCTCCAAAGCCTGCCCCGCTTGTGGCTTATAATTTTTTAGCAAATCATCTGTATTGAATGTGTCAACATCAGCTCCCAAATCCAATTGAACACGCTGAAATAAAGCTTGGTAGTCCTCAATATGCCTTGATTTCAATTGGGCATAGCCCTTTTCTTTAGCTGTGTCCACCAAGTCCTTTACTTGCTGCTCTAAATCTAGTTTCTTGCGATAATTGCTAGCAGGATTTTGGGCAAAATCTGTCTTAGCCGCCAAGAAGAGATTAGCATAACTGGCTCCTGATATCTGAACCTTATCTGACCAGACTCTAATGTCTCCATCCGTTTGCCAAGCTAGATAACTAGCAAACCGCAGATCATTATCCTTAACCCGCCCCTTCATCAAGATACGAGAAGGAGAGATATCAAGATGGTATTCCTTGTAATCAGACTTTTTCTGCTCATACTTTCCATCAGAAGCTAAATCGCGGGTCAAGGACAGTTCTATAGTAAAATCTAGAGTTTTCGCCCCTTCCTTAGTAAAACGCTGAACCAAGAGATCATCTGGAAAACTGGCAAAGGCTTCTCGTTTAAACATAGTCCCTTTATAGGCATAAGAAGTCTTCGCAAGCGCCTTACTGATATTAAGCTGTCTCTGGTAATCCGTCACCTGAGACAAAGTCTTGCCTTGCTTGCTAAACTCAATATGAATATCCCCAAAGGACAGATAGGTCCCATATTGACTCGTTTGGGGCCCAACTAGGTGCTGTTCAGCCAGTTCCTTAGCAGTATTGTAATCTCTCTTCTCCAAAGCCCGCCGAATCTCAGCTAAAAAGTTATGCTGATCCTGAAGATTTCCACCCTGATAATCGGAACTATCAGGAAGTGGACCACCAGACCAGAGACTTTTTTCATTAAATTGAATCCTCTCAGCCCCTATAATCCCAAATACTTTTGCTCCTAAAGAACCATTGCCTATCGGTAAGGCCTCTTCTTCCCAACCCTTATATGTTGTTGAAGCTGGTCTCTTGTAGGCCAATACATAATCTTGTTTTTTATTCCTTATCATACTACCATACTAACATAAAAAGCCTAGAAATCAATTCTAGACTTACAATTTTTATTTTCCAAGGTAGTATTCAGAAACTACGTTCAATTTTTCGTCAAACTCGAATACCAATGGTGGGAAGTTAGGGATTTCCACGTCCATGATTTCGTCATCTGACAAACCTTTGATGTGTTTTACAAGGGCACGGATTGAGTTACCGTGAGCTCCTACGAATACGTTTTTACCATCTTTAAGAGCTGGAGCGATTTTATCTTCCCAGAATGGAAGGGCACGTTCCAAAGTCACTTTCAAGTTTTCAGCATCTGGGATAACTGAGTCGTCAAGTGAAGCGTAACGACGGTCTGTGTGAGCTGAGTGCTCATCATCACGGTCCATGTTTGGAGGCAATACATCGTATGAACGACGCCAGATGTGAACTTGCTCATCACCAAATTGTTCAGCAGCTTCAGCTTTGTTTTTACCAGTCAAACCACCGTAGTGACGTTCGTTCAAGCGCCATGATTTTTCAACTGGAACCCACAATTGGTCAGAAGCTTCAAGAGCCAAGTTTGTTGTTTTGATAGCACGTTTCAATACTGAAGTGTAAGCTTGGTCAAATTCAATACCAGCTTCTTTGATCAATTTACCAGCGTCAATCGCTTGTTGTGTACCTTTTTCAGACAAATCAACATCAGCCCAACCAGTGAAAAGGTTAGCTTTGTTCCATTCAGACTCACCGTGGCGAGCAAAAACCAATTTTACCATTAGATGGATTCTCCTTTAAATTTTCCGAGGTTTTCCCTCGTTTATCTATTCTATTTTACACAATTTTTCACAAAAAAGCTAGTCAAAACCAAAAAGGAAAGGACTGTTTGACAATCACATTGTTTTTGGTTATTTCTATTCTATCTTCATTATTTAACCTTTAAAAAACACCCCATTTTCTAACATTTGGGGTGTAATTTAACCAATTATTCTCAATTACTACAAAAAAATTTCTATCTTACTGTAGTTGAGATGTCAAAGTTTTCAACTGTTTTTGCAAATTGTCTCTAAAGTCTTTCAATTGTTGAGACAATTTTGATTTATCATCTTCCTTGAGCTCAGTAGACCCTAGCAAATCATATATTTTTTTCTGCGCATCGAATAATTTTTGAGTTGACTCTTTTAGTTTGGTAAACGACTCATTATTTTCCATAGCTGTGCCTTTGAAACTTTCCTCAGCTTTAGTAAAATAATCATCAAAAATCTTTTTATAAAGATCTATATAATCTGCATAAGTACGTATTGATTCAATCGCATCGTCTGTTACAACCGGTGTATCAAGAGTGATTGTTTCTTTTGAGGTATTAGATGTTGCTACTGTCTTCTCATCATTACTTGTTGAAGTAGTCTTTGAATTTTGTACTCCACATGCAACGAGAAGAGAAACAGATAATAGAACTATTCCTAGACCGATAAACTTTTTTGTTCTTTTCATGCCAAAATACCTTTTATTCTTCTGATTTGAATTTCTTCAATGTTGCAAGGAATAGAGATCCTCCAATAATGGCAAGAATCCCCCCAACCCATCCTAAGAATGGAATGAGACTAACTCCACCAGAAACAATCATTAATACAGACGGAGCTGCACCTACACGATTATCTCCTTTATAGTAAACAATAGCAATGATACCAAGAACAAGATTTGCAATCTTCAAGGCATTCAAGAGTAAGGCAACACCTGAAACAGCCCCTGCAGTAGCTCCTCCATTAAGAGTTGTAGCAGCTGTATTTACCGCTGTTCCCAACAAGACAAAAGGACCAATAAGAAGTAAAATTCCTCCCACAAGACCGACGATACCACTAATTAAAGCAAGTGTTTTTGATTTCATAATAAAATCTCCTTTTTATTTTTTTTCAAATAAAATTGTATCATATTTGCTAAAAAAAAAAGTATTTTCTGATATTATAAAATAAAAATTTGTATAATATGAAATAAAATATAATACTTTTTAGAAATCAAAAGCAATTACACAAATTTATTATTGTAAAAATGTGACACAATTTTCCAATCTTATCCGCAATATCAAATTCGTATTTTATCTTACTGCTGTTAGCTTGCTAAGTTTCTCTTTGATTCTTGTTGAGTATAAAAAGTCACACCTCGCAAATTTTCAAAATAAATAAAAACGCATCGTATCAGGTGTTCACAAGCTTGATACAATGCGTTTAATAGACTATAAAATTAGTTGTCTTTTCTTCTCAAATTGAGTTTTCCTAGACTTTTCAACCTTATTTTGCTTCAAATCCTTCTGCGACTGCGTCTGCAAAGTTTTCTTCTACGATGCTTGCACAGTGGTCACAGATGACTGCGTGGTAGCTGCGTTCTGCTGTCGTTGGGTCGATACGACGGCAACGGTCACATACTTCACCTACAGCGCGTTCAACTGTGAAGGCTACATCTTCGAAGCTAACGGCAGCTTCTGGAGCTGGTCCTTCTGTGATGGTCAAGTCTGACACGATCAAAAGTTGAGCCACATTGCTGTTTACTGCTTCGAGTAGAGTTTTCACCACTTCGTTTGGATAAACTGTCAAGTGTGCTTCAAGCGATTTCCCGATAACTTTGGCATTACGCGCTTCTTCCAAGGCTTTTTGAGCTTGTCCACGGAAGTCCATGAAGGCAGCCCATGTATCCAAGATTTCTTCTTGATTAGCAAATGTCTCTGCTTCTGGCAATTCTGACAATTGAACAAAGTCTTCTGTTTCAAACTCAAGGTATGACCAGATTTCTTCCGCAGTGTGAGGAAGGATTGGTGTCAAGAGTTTGGTGATTTTCACAAGGATGTCATAGAAGACTGTTTGCATCTGACGGCGTTCCAGTGATTTGGCACCTTCGATGTAAACAACATCTTTTGCAAAATCAAGGTAGAAGGCAGACAAATCAACATTGATAAAGTTAACAAGCGCCTTATAGATTGTCAAGAATTCAAAGTCAGCATAAGCGTCACGAATAGTCTTAACAAGTTGGTTAAAGCGGATAGTCATGTACTTATCAACTGAACGAAGCTCATCGTAAGCTACTGAATCTTGAGCTGGGTTAAAGTCAGAAGTATTGGCAATCAAGAAACGAAGAGTGTTACGGATCTTACGGTAAGTTTCAGAGACTTGGCTAAAGATATCCATAGAGATACGCACGTCGTTGCTTGAGTCTACACTTGTTACCCAGAGACGCAAGATTTCTGCACCAAATTGTTTTTCAACATCACTTGGGGCAATGGTATTTCCAAGAGATTTAGACATCTTCTCACCTTTACCATCAAAGGTAAAACCTTGTGACAAGATTTGTTTGTAAGGTGCTACGCCATGGTTGGCAACAGATGTAATGAGTGATGAGTTGAACCAACCACGATATTGGTCAGAACCTTCTAGGTAGAGGTCTGCTGGATATTTAAGTTCGGGGCGATTAACTACGACACCATTCCATGATGAACCTGAGTCAAACCAAACGTCCATGATGTCTGTTTCTTTCTTGAACTCGCCATTTGGTGAACCTGGATGTGTAAATCCTTCTGGCAAGAGGTCTTTGGCATCACGTTCCCACCAGATGATTGAACCATGTTCTTCAAAGAGTTGAGCTACATGCTCGATGGTTTCAGCTGTCATGATTGGTGTACCATCTTCTGCATAGAAGATTGGAAGAGGAACTCCCCAAGCACGTTGACGAGAGATGACCCAGTCACCACGGTCACGAATCATGTTGTAAAGACGGACTTTACCCCACTCTGAGTGGAACTTCACTTTTTCAATTTCGTCCAAGATTTCTTGGCGGAATTTAGATACAGAAGCAAACCATTGAGGCACTGCACGCCAGATGATTGGTTTTTTCGTACGCCAGTCAAATGGGTAAGAGTGAGAGATTTCTTCTTGAGCAAGAAGTAAATCACCAAGTTTTTCAATAACTGTTGGCACAACCTTGTCGTAGAATTGACCTTCGAACTCTGCTCCAGCATTGGCCATCATGATCCCGCGTTCGTTAACAGTCACAGCAACTTCAAGCCCATTGGCAACACCGACATTGTAGTCATCCTCACCAAAACCAGGAGCTGTATGGACGATACCAGTACCAGAATCAGTTGTAACATGGTCACCAAGGATAACGAGTTCATCTACTGCTGTATCCCATGGGTGCTCTGTCACAATTTGGTTCAATTCTGAACCACGGTAAGTAGCCAAAACTTGAACATCTGCCCAACCAAATTTCTCAGACAAACTGTTCAACAATTCTGAAGCAACCACAAACTTACGAGTTTCGCCAGCTGGTTGCACCAAGACGTAATCAATATCCGCACCGACTGTCAAACCGCGAGAAGCTGTGATGGTGAATGGAGTTGTTGTCCAAACGACGATATAAGTATCAGTGTCTAGAACACCTTTGCCATCTTTGACCTTATTGGCATAGTAAAGGGATGTTGAAACCAAGTCGTGGTATTCAATTTCCGCCTCAGCAAGGGCTGACTCTGATGACCATGACCAGTAAACAGGCTTCGCTCCACGGTAGATATAGCCTTTATTAGCCATTTCACCGAAGACACGGATTTGAGCTGCTTCATAGTCAGGAGTCAAAGTCACATATGGATTTTCCCAGTCACCAGAAACACCCAAACGTTTGAAGTCTTCGCGTTGTTTATCTACTTGAGAAAGAGCATATTCACGGCAAAGTTTCAAGTACTCAACCAAGTCCATTTCTTTACGTTTGATACCTTGTTTTGCCAAAACTTGCTCGATTGGCAGACCATGTGTATCCCAACCTGGAATATAAGGAGCATAAAATCCTGACATAGACTTAGAACGAACAATGATATCTTTTGAAATCTTGTTCATAGCGTGTCCAACGTGGATATTTCCGTTAGCGTATGGAGGGCCATCATGCAAGGTGAAATGAGGTTTTCCTTGGTTCAATTCTTGACGACGTTGGTAAAGTTTTGCATCTTCCCATTCCTTTTGCCAAACTGGCTCTTTGGTAGGAAGGCCTGCACGCATTGGGAAAGCTGTTTTCCCAAGGTTAAGGGTATCTTTGAGTTTCATTGTATCTCCTTTATAAATAATAACAAATTAAAAACCACGACTGCCAAAAAGGACGAAAATCGTGGTACCACCTTTATTCGGAAAAAGATTTAGTCTTTCTCCCTCTTATCCCGTAACGTGGGGAACGTCAAATCTTACTAGCTTCAGACTTGAGTTTTTGAGAGGATAATCTTATCGTTAGGGAATGCAGGACTCACACCATCTCCTGCTCGCTGGAAATATAAGGATAAGATATTGTTCTCAGATTATTTCTTATAAAATTGTAACAGATTCTTGCGGTGCCGCAAAACCTGGTTCTGAGTTTACAGCTTCAGTAGCTGGTGTTGGTCCTGAATAATGGCTTGGAGCTACTTCTGGCTCTTCATACATTGGACCAACTGGATGAGCTGGACTTTCTTCAACAACCGGAGCTGGTGAAACCACTTGTTCTTGCTCAGCTCTTGCTTCGGCTTCTGCAAGTTCCTTATTAGCCGCTTCGATACGCGCTTGCAACTCAGCCATTTCCTCGGGAGAAAACTGGCGAGTAATATCAATTGGTTCTTCCTCTGGATGTTGTTGCAAGACAGAGTCACCTAAGACTTCGCTGACCACTTCTTTGAAAGCTTCATCACTTGTCTGAAGATAAGTCGCTGTTGGGCGAAGAATATCTTCCCAATCTGAAGATTCAACAATTGCTAACTGGCTCTCAATTGTAGATTTAAGACGTTGATGGAAGACACGACTCTTGTTCTTCAATTCTTCTGTTTCAACAGCAACCTTCTTGGCATTGTCAGTTGCTTGACGAAGAATTTCATTTGCCTTGTACTTAGCTTCTTCCAACAAACGTTGTGCATCTTGCTCTGCTTGTTGGATAATATTGTTTGAACGTTCCGTTGCAGCTTGTTTTACTCGCTCTGCTGTATCTTGTGCAATCAATACAGATTGACTCAATGAATCTTTCATCTCATCAAAGTAAGACAAACGCTCTTCCAAACTCTTAATTTGTAAATCCTTATCATGATTAGAGCGAACCAAATCTTCATAATCACGGACTACAATATCTAAAAACTCATCTACTTCTTCTTGATCAAACCCTCTGAAGCGTGTGCTAAAAGTTTTATCTTTGATTTCTAACGATGTAATTGGCATATTTTTCCTCACTTACTTAATAACAATTGGACCGTTAATTTCTTTTTATCTTTTTTTGTTTGCCCATTATCTCTAACGAGTTTCAATCGACCAAATTTCCTTACACTAATCAGATCACCAACTTGAACTGTATAATCTGATTTTTCAACTAAATGGTAATTCACTTGGACTGCCTGTTTTTCAATTAACTGACTTGCCTGATTTCTAGACAGCTTGAAGACACCTGCTAGAAAAACATCTAATCTAGAACTAGCAATACAAATATCTAATTCTTGATAATCTTCTACTGTAGCGATTCTCTCAGTAAAATCTCGTTCTTCTAGACGAACCGGTAAACGAGCAATTTTCGTAATGCCGTCTTGAAAAAGGAGCATAAACTGTCGATTAATGATAATCTGTGCCCTCTCTTCATTGACTAAGATATCACCAAATAGCTTCCTATCGATTCCTAGCTGATTTAAAACAGTTCCTAATATTTTTGCATGTGTTAACCGCTCAAACTTATTAGGATAAACAATTTCTTGCAAGGAAAGTTCAAAATCAGAGAATTCTGGCTCAAAATAATCAGGATACAGGAGTACCCGTACATATTCAGTTTCAAGAAACTGCCGACTGCTCATGTAGGAGATGCCGTTGGTTGATGCTAGAACCTTTAAAATCTTTTCTTGATGGGGATTTACAAAGGGGGTTAAAAAAGGAGAATAAGAATCTTCTACCTTTTTTATCCATTCTACTCCCTTATCAATAAAAGACGAATCATTCTTAGAAAAGTGTTGATAAATCATCTTGTTCATAGAAAGATCACTAAAAGTCGAATCAACTGCTCCCCTAGGAAGTGAACTAGTAATACCGCAATCCAGACAGACAAGTCAAGACCTGCAATCTGGAGGGGTAAACGTTGCAAGGGAGCTATTATCGGTTTCACTAAACTAATAATCAAGCGTCCAAGACGTGATTCATAAGCATTGGGAAACCAAGACATCAGAGCAAACACGATTAAAATCAGTGAATAGATATCCACTGCATTTTGAACAAAACGAATGAGAAAGATCATTATCTCACTCTCGTACGTTTCATATCAAAGCCAAATTCACCATTTTGTGATTCATCTGGAATTTTGATGTCTTCAATATTGACAACAACATCAACTGGTGTCAGCAGGTACATAGTAGATGCTACCTTTTTCATGTTACCAGCTAAAACGTGACGCGCCCCATCCAGATAGTCCAAACAACGACGAGCTTGAACTTCTGTCATATATTGAAAATCAATCAAAATACTTTCGTTACCAGCTAATAAATCAACAATATCTGTGGCATCTTCGTATTTACGTGGATAACGAACATCAATTGTCACCTTATCAGTAGAACGTTGACTTTGCATAGCCAACTCTTGTTGACGGGCATGAAGACGAGTGATGTTTTTATCTTTAGATGGCGTGCTAGCAGCTTGTTGAGGCAACTCTTGAACAGAAGGGACTGGAGTCACAATCGGCTCTTCAGCTTTAGGCTGATATGTAGTACCAACTTCTTCTCCATCTTCTGTAAAATAATCTATAAATTTATCAAATCTATCTTTTAAAGACATATTTCTTTCCTATTTAAAAAATGCTGTACCAATTCTGACAAATGTTGAGCCAAATTCAATCGCTTCCTTATAGTCACGACTCATACCCATACTCAAGTCCGTCATTGGCATATTGGGAATTTGTTTTTCTCTAATTTCTAGTTGCAAATCCTGCGTAGCTTTAAAAATCTCTTTCAACTCATCACTACTAGCTTCAAAAGGAGCCATGGTCATCAAGCCGACATATTCGATTTTATCTAAGGTGGCTAATTCTGGCAAGAGCTCCAATAGTTCTTCCTTTGAAAAACCATGTTTACTCTCTTCCCTTGAGATATTTACTTGTAAGAAACACTTAACAACTCGGTCACTTCTTTTTTGAATTTCCTCTGCTAGCTTTAATGAATCCAAAGCGTGGAAATAATCAACATACTGAATGACATCTTTGACCTTGCGTCTTTGCAAGGTTCCAATCAAATGCCAGGTAATATTTCTATCTTTTAAAGCTTCATATTTCTCAAGAAATTTATCCACACGATTTTCACCAATATGATGCACACCTAGCGGAAGCAAAGCCTCCGCTGTCGGTACGTCTACATATTTTGTAACAGCAACAACCGAAACAGAATTGACTTCTCTTCCTGACTGCTGACTTGCATCTTTTACTTGTTGAAAAACACGTTCTGTATTTTCTTTCAAATTCATTTACTTAACGATTTTTGAAAAATGGAGGAGTGTCTAATTCATCCTCATCGTGTAAAGATGGCGCTTCGAAACGTTCAACTGGTGATACAACTGAATCAGTTGGTCGAACAATTGTCTCACGACGCAAGTCCCAATCACCAAATGCTGAAGATTGAGAAGTTTCTGTACGGCGAGGTGCTGGACTTGGAATTTCTGCAGTTTCAGCCATATCAAACTGACGATTATGATTGTGTGCATGACTAGGACTTGCTTGTTCATGACGGACAACTTGTCTTGGTGCATGGCCCACAACTTTTTCCACACGATCTTGACGAACACCAGTTGCCACAACTGTCACACGGATTTCATCTTTCATGTTTTCATCGATAGATGTTCCGAGCCAGATGTTCACTCCTTGACCAGCTGCTTGGTTGACAATTTCTGAAGCTTCTTCTGCTTCAATCAAAGTCAAATCAAGACCACCAGTAACGTTGACGATAACATCCTCAGCACCGTCAATAGTTGTTTCAAGAAGTGGTGAGTAGATTGCCTTACGAGCTGCTTCTACCACACGTTCTTCACCACTACCGATACCGATACCCATTAGGGCGTTTCCTTTATTTGCCATAACTGTTTTCACATCAGCAAAGTCAAGGTTAATCAAACCAGGATTTGTAATCAAGTCCGTAATCCCTTGAACACCTTGGCGAAGTACGTTATCTGCTTCGCTAAGAGCTTCAAGAAGTGGAGTTTTCTTATCAACAATTTCAAGCAAGTTGTTGTTTGAAATAATCAATAGAGTATCTACATGCTCACGAAGTTGATTGATTCCTTCTACAGCATACTGACCACGTTTGCTTCCTTCGAAACCGAAAGGACGTGTCACAACACCAACTGTAAGAGCACCTAAATCTTTAGCAATGCGGGCAATAACAGGAGCTGCACCAGTACCAGAGCCACCTCCCATACCTGCAGTAATGAAGACCATGTCTGCTCCAGTAATAGCTTGAGTCAAGGCTTCTTCGCTTTCTTCAGCAGCTTTTTGACCAACTTCAGGTCGACCGCCAGCACCCAAACCACGAGTCAATTTAGGACCTAACTGAATTACAGTCTCAGCTTTTGTACTACTCAAAGCTTGTACATCTGTGTTTGCTGCGATAAATTCTACGCCTGCAACACCTTCGTCAACCATGCGGTTAATGGCGTTACCACCACCTCCACCAACACCGATTACTTTAATCACTGCACCTTGAGCAGCCGCTGTATCAAATGAAAATGTCATAGTTTATTTTTCCTCTTTTATTCATCAAACATACTTCCGATTAAGCCACGGAAACGATCTGCGATTTTTGGTTTATTTTGAGAAGATACTTTATCTTCTTTCGGAGCAACTACGTTCGTAGAAGCTGATTGCTCTACCTCAGTATTTTGAACTGATTGAATAGGGGTCGGTTGTGCTACCTGCGTAACACGTTGAATCATCCCACCGAAATTAATTGGTTGGTGACGCAAAGTATCTTCACCCTTGACTGCTCGTTGTGCTAACAAATGCACCTCAGTCAATTGACCAGCAAATTCAGACAAGCTAATCACATGAGCGAAGGCAGGGTTACGGATTCCAACTTGATTTGGAACGTAAAGTTTGACGCCAACGCCAAATACTTCCTGCGCAAGTTCTACAATACCTGGTAAAATAGCATTTCCACCAATCAGAACAATCCCGCCAGGAAGATCCAACAAATGTCTTCTTTCCAACTCTTGTTTGATTTGTTCAAAAATGTGCTTAATGCGGGCTGAAATAATCTCTGCTAGGTAGCTTTCTGTAACTTCTACAGGTTCCACTTCACCAATTACTTCAACTTGGAAGGTTTCATTGCTTGCAAGTGAAGGGTAGGCTTCACCATAGTTCAATTTCAATCCTTCAGCTAGTTTTTGTGAAGTCTTCAAGACCTTAGAGATATCTTTTGTGACATAATCTCCACCTTCTTGAAGAATATTTGTAAACTGGAGTTCTTGGTTACGGATTGTAGCAACAGTTGTTTGACCTGCTCCCATATCAATCACAGTAGCTCCAAATTCACGCTCTCCTTCGTTCAAGACTGAACGAACCAAAGCCAATGGTGAAATAATAATATTTTCAACCTGAACACCTGAGCGCTCAACTGTCTTGCGTAAATTGTGAAGAATAGTACGTGGACCTGTGTAAAGCAAACCACGCATTTCAAGACGAACCCCCATCATACCACGTGGGTCACGAATACCTTGGAAACCATCTACGATAAATTCTTCTGGAATAAAAGTAATGACTTCACGATCTGGTGTCATACTCTTTGTCAAAGCTGATTTGACAACATTTTCGACATCTTGATCTGTAATTTCTTTTGTATCAGATGTAACTGGAATCATTCCTTGAGTTGGTTCTACTTGCAAAAGATTTCCAGGCAAACCAACATTCACTGATTTGATTGAAATGCCAGCTTTCTCTTCTGCTTGGGAAATAGCTGACTTGATAGCTGCTGCTGCTGCTTCAATATCAACGATAATCCCATCCTTTACACCTTTACTCTTGGCATTACTTACACCAATTACATTTAGTTCACCATTTCTAAGTTCGGCAACCAATACTTTAATCGAATTAGTTCCGATATCTAAGCCTGTAAAAAAACCATCTCTAGCCATTACATCGCATCCTCTCTCTTCCAAGTTTCAAACTTCTATTCAAAATAGCTAAAATAGGGCATAGCTATTCACAGAATATTATAACACAAAAAATCCAATCGTGCTTAGTTTTTCCTAAATTTACTTACCATTTTTTTACATTCGTTCCTTAGATTTTTTTATTTTCCAAACAAGTTATAAAAAATCAGATTTATGAAAAAAAGAAAGCTCATTTCTAAGCTTTCTTTGCAATCATTTTTTCTGCTTCTTGTTCTAAAAATAGTTCCAAGATTTTCTTTGTTAACGTAATCGCTGCTGATAAGGCCAGGGAAACGATTAAATAATTAGCTACTAAGCCATGGTCTCCAACCAATGGTGGTTTTGTCAAGAATCCGTAATCTCCACCTGTTACTAAATTGACCACAAAAATCAAGGCATTTAGTGCAAAGGTCATGAGAAAAATTCCCTTCACATCCAGCAATCGCGCGTTATACTGTCTCAATAGATAAACTAAAGAGTTCCCCAAGAGAGCTAAGTGGCCAAAGATAAAGGATAAAATCGTAATATGTGGGAAAGGATAGGCATCTGACACTGGATAAACAAAGGCTGCTAATGTCCCAAATGTTCCTAGTAATGCAAAATACTGCCTATATTTGGACTGACCAGGTAGCAAGAGCACCACAAACATAGCCATACGACAATGGTAAAAGGGTAAACTTTCTGACAGAGGCATATGATTGACCCCATACCAACCATAAATCAGGATCAACTGAACCGCCTGCAAGATTTGGAAAAATCGTTGGTAAGCCTTCTTTTCACGATAACGATAGGCTGTATAAAAGGTCAAAGCCAAGAGTGTAAATATACTGACATACCAAAAAAGGTCAAACTTGGGTGGCTCTGTTGCTTGGGTCGTAAAGAAAATATCCCATAAATTCATCTAGTCTTCCTCATGTTTCAAAATTTTCCTGCATTTTATTATACCATGCTACTTAAGAAAAATGAATTTAGAAATACGATAATCATCTTCTTAGTCAAGATATTGCTCCTTCTGACCTTTATAAACCTGCCAAAGAATCTCTATTTGCTCTTTGGTAATGCGTTTTTCAGATAAGGCTGGTAGTTGGTCAATGGCAAAAAATTGAAGGTCAGCAATTTCTTGATTTTCTTGGAATTGTCCATCAAGAAGCTTACATTCAAAAATAAACTTTGCATATTGCTTGCTCTGTAGTTGGAAACGATTGGTATCAAAAACAGCTAGTAGTCTTTCAACTTTAGCTTCAAAACCGGTTTCTTCTTCAATCTCCTTGAGAATATTTTCTGTTGGAGAATAACCAACCTCTCCAAAGCCACCTGGCAAAGCCCAACTATCCTCTCCTTGTCCCCTAACCAGACAAATCTTATCATCCTCAACAATCCAAGCACGGACGTCCATTAAAGGAGTCGCATAAGCTGAAGTCGGTTTCAAGACTTCTGCCACTTCTTCTGCATCCAGGTCTGATCCCTGATTCAACATTTCAGATAACAGACTTCGCAAGTCCTCGTAGCGCTCACGGTCAAAAGGATCTTTTGTAAAGGTTAATCCAGTATCTGTAAGGGCAATCATTCTTTGCAGATACTTAGCAAAATCACTTGGCTTCATTTTCTAAACTTTCTACCAACTTGGCTAGATTCATAGAGTTAGAGCCTTTGAGCAGGATTTGGTCATTGACTCCAAGGCTTTCTTTGACCTGCTTGACTAGGTCTTCAAATTGGTCTTGGTCTTCTGTTTTCTTGAAGTAGTAAACGTGGCCAATTGGGAACATTTGACTGGCCAATTGGGCTAATTCAGCAATGTCTTCTCCATAGAAAATAACGGTATCAAGCACATCTGGAGAAAGGCTCAAAATCATCTGATTATGAAGTTGAACAGACTGGTCACCAAGTTCCTTCATATCCGCCAAGACAGCAATTTTCTTGCCACCTTCATTGGCTGGAATGGCAGAGAAAGTCTCTAAAATCAACTTCATAGCAGTTGGATTGGCATTGTAAACATCTGATAGTATATCTGCTCCATTGGCTGCTTTCTTCCACTCAGTACGGTTACGCGTCAATTCAAGATTTTGGAAGGCCAAACGGATTTGCTCCTCTGAAACTCCTTCTTGCAGGGCAACATAGGATGCAATCATAGCATTGGTGGCATTGTACTTACCAGTCACTGGCAAATCAAGGGCTTGTTCCAAGAAATTAGCCTTAAAGGTCAGACTATCCTTACGCTCAACCAAGTCGGTAATTTCCAACTCTGCTCCTTGGCCAAAACGAACCACCTTTTTATCAGTTGGCAAGTAGTCCTCTACAATCGGATCTGCTGGCGCTAGGAGCAAAGAACCTGAAGCCATACCGTCTGCAATTTGCATTTTTCCTTTAGCAATTTCAGAACGGTCTTTGAAAAAGGCCAAATGGGCTTCTCCAACCAAGGTCACGATGGCTGTTTTTGGATGAGCCAATTCTGACAAGAGATGAATATCTCCCAAGTGATCCTGTCCCATCTCTAAGACCAACTTTTCTGTTTCTTCAGGCATATGGAGAACTGTGTAAGGAAGGCCAATCTCATTATTGTAGTTGCCTTGTGTTTTGTAAGTTTTGTAGGTAGTTGATAGCAAGTGAGCTAACATATCCTTGGTCGTTGTCTTGCCATTTGAACCTGTGACAGCAAAGACATCAACTGCTGTTTTTTCAAGATAGTAGGCAGCTAGGGATTGAAAGGCAGCCAAAACGTCATCTACTAGAATGTAGGGATGATTTGCGACCTCTTTCTCAGACAGGGTTGCAGCAGCGCCATTTTCAAAAGCTGTTTCGATAAAGTCATGACCGTCACGCGCACCCTTAAGGGGCACAAATAAATCCCCTGCCGCAATTAAGCGACTGTCAAACTCTGCCTTTTCTAACTGGGTGTCCTCGAAGATGCTGATATCATTTTTAGCTCCTACAACTTGAGCCACTTCATGGATTGTTAATTTCATTTCTACTCCTTTAAAAAGGGTCGAAGCTCTAGAACTCTAGTCACCTTGCAGTGATTGTTCTGGCTTCTACCCTCTCTTTCATTTTATAGCAAATGCGCTTCGCGCTTGTCAAAACTTTCCTTGGCAAGACCAACCAATCGTTCGATTAAGTCTGGATAGTTGATTCCCATATTGTCCCAAAGTAGTGGATACATAGACCACTGGGTAAAACCTGGCATGGTATTAAGCTCGTTTAGGAAAATCTCTCCCTTATCTGTATAGAAGAAATCGCAACGAGATAGACCGAGGCCCCCAATAGCACGGAAGGCAGTTTCTGCATTTTGACGCATGACAGCTACCACATCATCACTGATTTTGGCTGGGATATCCATGGTAATCTTGTTGTCAATATACTTAGCATCGTAGTCATAGAAGGCAACATCCTTGACCACTTCACCCGGCAAAGTGCTCTTAACATCATAGTTACCTAAGAGACCAACCTCAATTTCACGCGCGTTCACCCCTTGCTCTACTAAGACACGGCTGTCATATTGAAAGGCAAGTTCCAAAGCTTGGCGGAGTTCTTCTTGATTTTCAGACTTAGAAATACCGACACTGGAACCCATGTTTGATGGTTTTGTGAAGACTGGATAAGTCAATTTTTCTTCAACTTCGGCAATTTTAGCAGTCACATCATCACCTTCGACAATGGCCACATAAGGAACTTGGGCAATCCCGACAGATTCTAAGACACGCTTAGTGGTGATTTTATCCATGGCAAGACTAGATGACAATATGTTACAACCAACATAAGGCATTTTCAAAACTTCGAGGAAGCCTTGAACTGAGCCATCTTCTCCCATCGGACCGTGAAGGACTGGAAAGACCACTGCTCCCTCTTCGTATATAGCACTTGGTGCAACTTGCTTATCCCAATCAATAGTTTCATTGGTCATAAGACGATCCTCTTGACCTGGAGTCTGGCTAAATTCTTGCGTTTTAATAAAGTCACCTGACTGGCTGATGAAGAAAGTCTTGACTGTGAAACGGTCGTAGTTGACCGCACGCATCACACTCTCAGCTGAAAGAACAGAGACTTCACGCTCTGCACTGCGTCCACCGTATAAAAGAATAATCGTTTGTTTCATATTATTTGTTCCAATTCTAATAGAATACTCGTTCTTTAGTATATCATATTTGCTTCTTTTTTTAAACTTGAACCTGATACTGGTCTTCAATAAATCTAAAAAGAGACCGATAAAACAACTGTCGGTCTCCATGATTTTTGTATAAATGAATTGACTGTGTTAATTTGTCTAGACTTACAACTCTGTTCGATTTTCAATGGCTCGTAAGAGTGTGACTTCATCAGCATACTCGATATCTGCTCCCACAGCGAGGCCTCGTGCCAGACGAGTAACCTTGATGCCAGCCGGCTTGAGAAGACGAGAGAGATACATAGATGTCGCTTCCCCATCTGCTGTGGCATTGGTTGCTACGATTACCTCTGAAACCTCACTATCCATAAGACGAGTCATGAGGCTCTTGAGATTGATATCATCCGGACTGATACCATTCATGGGAGAAATAAGACCATGTAAGACATGATAGAGTCCTTGGTATTCTTGGATATTTTCCATGGCCGCCACATCCCGACTATCCTCTAGCACCAAAATCGTTGTCGGATCACGAGTCGGATCGGTACAGATAGAACAAGGATCGTCGTCTGTCAAACGTCCACAAATAGAACAGTAGGTCAATTCTCTCTTAGCAGAAAGGAGATTTTTTGCAAATTCATTGACATCATCATCAGACATCCCAATCGTATAAAAGGCCAGACGCGTAGCCGTCTTAATCCCGATACCTGGTAACTTAGAATAACTGTCAATCAGCTTAGCAATAGGTGTTGGATAAAGCATAATTTCCTTTCTAGTTCATTGGATGGTATTTTTGATACAGATTGATAATGTCACGCGCAATGGAAGGTCCTACACCATTTGTTAGATTGGTATTATGAGGAAAGACCACTGCAACAGCGATTTGGGGATTATCAGATGGGGCATAGGCTACCGCATTGGTATTGGTTGCTTGCTGACCATCTGCCACATAGCTTTCGGCTGTACCCGTTTTTCCGCTAATGGATACCAAGGCACCATTTGAAAAGGCACGTCCAGTTGTCAATCCGCTAGTTCCATGAGCAACCTGATAAAAACCTTGGTGCAAGACACTCATATCGGAGTCGGATATATTGACCTTATTCATCTCTGTCGGTTGCAGTTGCTGAATCAAGTCGCCTAGGCCTCCCTTATCATTATTTCCATAAATGCCTTCAACAATACGAGGAGCCACACGAACACCATCATTTGCAATAGTTGCTACATACTGAGCCAATTGCATTGGGGTATAGTTATCAAACTGCCCAAAGGCATTGGTGATGTAATTAGCAAAGCTATACTCTTTGGGAACAAATCCAGTAGATTCATCTGGTAGGTCAATTCCGGTCGCAGCCCCCAAGCCATATTCGCCAAAGGTCGCACGAAGTTTTCCCATAGCTGTTTCCAAATTGCTGGTTCCAACAAACATATTTGGTTGATAGGTCTGGCCCATGATTCCAAGAGCGGTTTGAACCATGTAAGCATTAGATGAATACTCCAAGGCTTCCACAGCTGTAATAGGAAAAGATCCATATGCCAATTTATACCAAGAATAAATTGGAGCTGAACCTTGGAAAACAATAGGCTGATCTGTTAAGGTTTGGTTTCCTGATAAAACACCATTTTCCCAACCTGAGCTGATGGTCGCCGCCTTGACAACCGAACCTGGGACAAAGACATTGGTTACCGTTCCCAAGGAATCTGGCGTCAACTCTCCCGTTTTCAGGTCATGTTTGATCCCTGACATGGATAACACAGCACCTGTTTTTGGATTAAGGGCGACTGCATACACACCCTCAGAATACTTGGCTCCACCATTTCCTAGCTCGGAATTGAAATAACTTTTCAGCAAAGCATCCACACTATCTTGGAAGGCCAAATCAATGGTCAGCTTGATATTGTTTCCCTTACTACCTTCCTCAATTGTATCCACGCTTTCCATATTGCCATATTTATCCAGATGGATTTCTTTCACAGAACGTTTTCCTTGCAAGGTTTCTTCATATTGTTTTTCTAGATAAGAGGTTCCAACACGGTCATTTAGAGAATAACCCTTTTTGATATAAGCATCTGCTTCTTCAGCTGGAAGACCAGCTTTTTCACTGGATACACTTCCTACTATAGACGCAAGTGAAGTCTCTAGGACCTTTCGATCCCACGAAGTTGAAATACTGATACCAGGTAAATTCTTAGAGGCCGAAGCAATCAAGGCAATCTGAGTATCTGTTAAGGAGTCTGTCGCAATGGTCCCTGTCGCAAAATTTCCAACTGCATTGAGTTGGCTAAAAAGATAAATTTCTTTCTTTTCGTCATCAGAGTAGGCCAATTGACTTGGATCGATACTTTCAACAGTATTGTTGTAAAGCTCGGATTCAGATAATTGATTGCCATCAGAATCAAGTCGCTTATCACGTGGTAAACTTTCCACTGCTTTCTTATAGACATCTTGATCTGCCAGGTAATAGTCCGCCAACTGTCGGTCAGTCAATATTGGAGAAGAAACTCCCACATAAGCCAGCAACTTCTTGGCTGTTTCTTTTAAATCTGCAGCCGTCATTTTGTTGTTCCTTGTAAAAGATACAACTTGCTTGATGGTGTTTTCGACGAGAGGTTTCCCTGTTGCATCGTAGATTTGTCCACGGGCTGAACTAGTGGTCACCTTTGTTTTACTTGCCGATGCTAGTTTTGTCTCATAAAAATCTTTGTTCAAAACCTGCATGTAAAGCAGGCGACCAATGATGGTCATAAAGAGCAAAATAACAATTGAAAACAATAAATTAAGCCGAATCGGAATCGAATGGCTATCAAATTTTCTCATACAAGTCAGTCTCATTTCTATTTAAAATCTTACTCTTCATTGTACCACAATTTGAGAAGAAAATTATGGAAAAGAAGTGAGCTTTTTTAATTTAGTTTCTGATGGTTTTTTTATTTAAACATAACTATTTTATATGATATAATATTTACAAAAGCTACAAAAAATAATTATCGATTAATAGCTAGACTCAAATAAAGGAGTATCATGAACCCGCAAGATATCGCAAGCATTATCGATCTTCATTTTGAAGAATTAACAGATTTAGAGCAAGAAATCGCTCGCTATTTTTTACAATCTGAAACCATTGCAGATGATTTATCTTCTCAGCAGGTCACTCAAAAATTACATATCTCTCAAGCCGCTCTGACCCGCTTTGCTAAAAAGTGTGGTTTTACAGGTTATCGAGAATTTATTTTCCAATACCAACACCAAGCAGATAATCAAGCTAGCCAACATCCCGACCACAGCCCCCTGACAAAACGAGTTCTTAGAA
Source organism: Streptococcus mitis (assembly GCF_047460035.1). GTDB lineage: Bacteria > Bacillota > Bacilli > Lactobacillales > Streptococcaceae > Streptococcus > Streptococcus mitis_DW. Next base: position 248,648 of record NZ_JASHHB010000001.1, read on the forward strand.
GCTACAGTAATATGCGAGAACAAACACAGGACTTGATTGACGAAAAACAACTAGAACGAATCGCCCAGTTAATCGAAGGTGCTGATCGTGTCTACTTCTTCGGAACTGGCAGTTCTGGCCTCGTTGCTCGTGAAATGAAATTACGCTTCATGCGTCTGGGTGTGGTATGCGAGGCCTTGACTGATCAAGACGGCTTTGCTTGGACAACCAGCATTATGGATGAAAATTGTCTCGTACTCGGTTTCTCACTTTCTGGCTCAACTCCTTCTATTTTAGACAGTTTATTAGACGCTAAGGAGATGGGCGCAAAGACTGTACTCTTTACAAGCGTTCCAAATAAAGATAGTCAGACCTATACAGAGACTGTTCTTGTAGCCACCCACAGCCAACCCTCCTACATCCAACGAATATCCGCTCAACTTCCTATGCTCTTCTTTATCGATTTGATTTATGCCTATTTTTTGGAAATCAATCGTGAAAGCAAGGAGAAAATCTTTAATAGCTATTGGGAAAATAAAAAACTCAACGGTTATCGTAGACAGAAACGAATAAGAAAATCCTAGTTTGGCTGAGCCAAACTAGGATTTTTATTCATCACTAAACACACATCTTCTAGATTATGAATTAGTCATATCTCGACTTAGTCTTGAATAATTTCATGTAATCACTTTTTGAAGGAAGTAAATAAGCAAGTCTGACGGTATCCTCAACAATTGTATATAATACAATATAATCCTTACTCAAGGCCAATCCTCGCGTTTGGTAGCGAGGGTCTAATTTCTTACCAAATTTTTCATCGGCATCAAATCCAGCTTGGGGGAAAATTTCTAGACGATTAATATCTTTTCTGATACTCGCCACTTTTCGTCTCGCAGACTCTACAGAACCGATTTCCTCTGCTATATACTGATATATTTTATCCAAACTATCAATCACTCTAGGAGAATACAAAATCCTATATTTTTTATAATCCATAGCGTGTCACAACATCCTCATCTGTCAAGTAATTCCCAGCCTCAATCTTAGCATAACTTTCTTGAACTTCTGCTTGTAATTGTCTAAATAAATACTCCTTCTCCAATTCCTCTTCACTAAGTAAATCTACTTCATTTGTTACGGCAACATTCTTTAAAAATAATCTAAGTGCCGATGAAAGAGAGAGATTTTTTTCTTTTAACACTTCCATGGCATCATTTACTAATTCTCTATTAGCTTGGAAGGTCACAATTTTACTTGAATTCGCTATAGCCATTTTATATAACTCCTTTATATATTTTACTTATTATCTCACAATTATAAAGAAAGTCAAGGGAATTTGATTTGAAAGATGCTGGAAAAAATTTTTGTGTCACATATCTAATATACAAACTAACTTCTAAAGAAAGCCAAATGATATTCTCCATTCAATTTAACTGCTACTTTCTCGTGGATAGACTGATTTTTTAAAGAACAAATTTCTCCATATTTCCAACTTTCGTGCTCCCCTGATAATCTAGTGACTGACTTCACTTGATTATCTAAGTTAGCAACTGTAGCACTAAGCTCTTCTTTTGGAATAATTTCTTCAGTAATTGTAAATAATTGTTCCCCTATCTTCAACTCTCTGGCTTCTTGCTCATTGATAGCAAATTCTCCTACTAAGCGAACATTAAATAAGTCAGAAACTTTTATAAGTTCTTCTTTAGAAATATTATCAAGTAGTTTACATTTATAGAAAGTACTATCAATTTTTATGGCAAATTCTCTATTCTTGGTTTGATATAAGTCACCAATCTCCAACAAATCATTCTTTATTTCATCATTGGAATCATCGTAAGATATTTCATAAATATCATAATGATTGCTTACTTTACTTTCAATATCTTCATATAAAATTAATTGATTAGTTACACCATAATGCTCTCCTTTATAATCAAATCGATTATAACTTGAGTCGAGAAATTTAACATCATACTTCTCATATGTGCATCCAGTCAATCCAAGTAAACTTAAGAAAAAAATTACGGAAAGATAGATCTTTTTGAATTTCATAGTTCTCCTCCTAATTTTCTATAGTTAAATTATCAAAAATCAATAACGCCTCTCTCCAATATGTCTTTACAGACTTATTTTGGATATGAAGTAAAGTCAAAACAATTCCCAAACTTCCATCCAAAAATTTAACACTCCCTTCATTTCAATCATAGTATATAATTAAACACCTTTTCTGCTTACAACTACTAAATTAGCAACAAACAATAATACAACATAAAAAATTAAAGCCAATAAATAGGTTGTGCTTCTAAAATTATTTTCTAAAATTATATTAACTGGCAAAATTACTGGAATCCAAAAAATATTAAGAAAAACTTTATTTGTTGCAAATAATATAAATAAACTTTCTACAACAGCAATAAGTAAATTGCCACCTTTCGCAATAAACAATGTCAATAGCATGTGGAAATGATTTAGCAATATTAGTAATAACCAACTAACTATTCCTACGTAAAAATAATATGAAAAGTGTTCTAACTCTATACCTACAACTACCCATAAAGGAATAGTGAGTAAAGATAATAGTAAATCTAACACAAAAATTTTCGCTCCCCATATACTGGCTGTATTTCTCGAGCCTTTAATATTCTGATAATTATTAGCATTGATTTCTTGTTCAGATACTAATAAAGTGATTATCGTAGTTATCATACAATAGCCTAACATGGGTAAAAAGATAATATTTTCCAATACAATCGTGTTATTTACAGATAATATGTAAATTGGAATTGTCAATAGTTGTATAGTAGACAAAATCAAAATAATGTATAGTTGATACGAATCTTTAAATTTAATCATTTCACTTTTTAGCAATTGGATCATTACTTAACCTCCAATTTAACATTAACAAAGAAACAATAAATAGAATCAATGATAGAAATACGGTAAATACTACCATTTTAACGTCTGTTACATGATTTGTTAAATCTAAATCTCCTGACGGTTTTATATACATAAGACTATAAGCAATTTTATAATGATATGTAAAAGGAAAGAAGAACCAAAAGCTACTTTGAGCGATAAAAGGTGCAACCAAAAAACAAATCAAGGAGTTAATAGATACTAAGATATAGGGGTTGATCCGTTTCGAAAATAGATACAAGAGTGGCAATACCCATATGGATGTTATCGAAATAAGTACTAAACAAATTAAGTCACCAATTATATTCAATGATATTAAGTCGCCATACAAAAAATTACTTGTAAATAATAATATAGCTAAAAACCATACGTTCGAAATGAGTAAATCTTTTAATTTTAAAAGTATCTTTACGATATATATTTTTATGCTATCATTTCGAAAGTATATATTCTGGAAGTTTCCTGCAGCTTCTTCTGCTTTATAATCATATAAAAATAACAATCCAATAAGCGTGTACAAAAAGACGGCTTCCCACCAATATATTGAAAAACTTTCTAGAATACTCGGTCCAACAAGTAATACAGCTATTAAAATCGACAATCCAGGAGCTATTATCAAGAATTTTTTGGATGTATTTTTTCGCTGTTTTAACCATTCTGATTTAAATATTTTTATCATATTGCGTCACCTCCATGAACAATTCTTATAAATAAAGATTCTAAATCATCACTTTGAACATTCGAACCATCGTAAAAAATTTGACCATCATGTAAAATAACAACTTTATCTGCCACTTTACTAACTTCATACAGTTGATGGCTAGATAAAAGAATTGTCATTCCTGATTTCTTTAAAGAAATCATTAAATTCAACAATTCCTTTATACCATCTGGATCCAATCCATTGGTAGGTTCATCTAAAATGAGCAAATCTGGACTAGTGATTATTGCCATACCTAATCCCAAACGTTGTTTCATACCTAAAGAAAAGCTCCCTGCTTTTTTCTTTCCCGTATTAGATAGCCCAATCAAGTTTAATACTTCATTAATTCGTTCGTCAGAAATGTCATATAACAATGCTCTTGTTTTTAAGTTATCATAAGCAGATAAGTTCATGTAGATAGCTGGAGTTTCAATAAGCGCTCCAATCTCATATATACCCGCATTTTTTTTCCCATTAAAAATAACCGTACCACTATCAGCATTTTCAAGACCAAAAATAATCTTCATAATTGTTGATTTTCCTGCACCATTAATACCTAATAATCCACAAATACTCCCCTCTTTTATTTCAAAAGAAATATTTTTCAGCACTTCTCTATCCTTATATGATTTTCTAAGTTTTTGAACTTGTATATTCATAACTATAATTCCTCCTTGTTTTATACTTGTATGTTATACTTTATTTTTCAAAATTTGTTCAGAATTTCCAATTTTACAAAATTAAAAAAATAGACAGTCCTCAATTTAGAAAACCATCTATTTTTATACATAACTATTATATGGAAGCTATCTAATATATCCTTAAAGAATTATTTTTTAATAAGCAACGTCACTTGAGCGCCACCTCTATCTGGATTTGATAAAAACAATTCTCCTAAATGTCTAGTTGCAACTTGTTTAGCAAATGCTAACCCTAAACCATAGTGCTTATTATTCCTACCTTTATTCTCAGTATAAAATAACTTATCTGCATTTAATAAGGACTGTTCAGTAAAAGGCAGACCATTATTCCACACTACAAAATTAATATACTCTGTTTCCTCAATGATAGTAAGCGTAACTTTTTTTTCTCCAGAACTATATCTTGCTGCATTTGCTAAAATGTTAATTAATGCCCGATTTAAATTAAAGCGATTTCCCTTAAAAAATATTAATTTTGTAGTATTAATAATTTTGAAATCAACCTTTGCATTATTCATTACAGATTTCGCTTCTACTGACAGCTCACTTAAAAATTCGGATAAATGTATCTGTTCTCCATAATCTTTATCTTCAATTAGTAATCTTGAATAATCAATCATTGAACTAAAGTATCTTTCAAAAACTACTATACTGTTATTCATTGACTGAGTGTATTCCTTCTGTTGAACAGTCAGGTAAGTTAATTCAAGCAACTCTAAATTTCCCTTTAGTACTGTTAAAGGAGTTTTTACATCATGAGCTAATGCACCAACTTGAAAAGATAAATCTTCCTTCTCCCTTCTCTCTGATTTGAGTAAATTAGTTAACTCGTCGTCCTTTTGATATAATACAGAAAGAATTTCATCGAACTCTTGTATTTGAGCAGGAATGTTTTTATCTTTAAATGTTAACTGTCCCATGTTTAAAGTCTTTTTTTGTATGAGGAGAAAATTATTTGAAAATTCTTTTATTAATCTTGTAAGTGACCAAATGAGTAAAATTGTTTCGATAACGAAGAAAAATAAATAAGAAAATAGATTAAATGAAAAGTGACGCAAATTCGGATTAACAAACTCAGGTATCATGGGTTGCCTGACAGTAAGTACAATCTCTGAATTAGCGTAATACCCATAATACACTGCATCATTACTTATGGATTCATTTTTAGCAAAAACTTCTCGATAGGCTGGCAAATCCTTTTTTTGATAGTTACCCTCTTCAATTGTACCCGTCTTGCGATTAAATACAACATAGTCAAATATAGAGTTATTCATTGCTTGGACTACATCACTTAAATTGCTGCTATCACTCACTGAAATTTCCATTTTAGAGCCGTATACATTTAATTGTCCAGTAAAAACAAGTAAATAAGTAAATATAAAAAATAAAAGTATACTCAGTAACGTACCTGTTACTAGTTCTAAAACAGTCCTTATTATGCGCCCTCTAATTGTACTCTTCTTACTCATGCCACTTGTATCCCATACCTCTAACTGTTTTTATAGGATTAATTCCATACGATGAGAATTTTAATCTTATTTGATAGATATACTCAGATATTGAACGAAAGAGGGTTTCAGCATCATCATCATAAACATTTTCATATATATCTTGTACAGTAAAAATTTTTCTTGGATTGCTAGATAATAGCTCTATGATATCATATTCCCTACTTGTAAAAGCAAGACTATCTCCATTAATACAAACAATTTTTTCTTGTAAATAAATCGTTATTGGGGATAATTCTCGAACAATTTGATTACTTAATTCACCTTGTTTGTATCGTTCTTCTCGTTTGAGATTTGCAGCAACTTTGGCAATTAATTGATTGATGCTGAAAGGTTTTGTAATATAGTCATCTCCTCCTAAATTCAATCCTGATACTATATCATCTTCGGTGTCTTTTGCACTAACAAAAATAATAGGGGAGCTTACTTTATTTCTAATCTGCTTACAAATTTGCATACCATCTATATTAGGCATCATTACATCTAATAAAATCAAATCAAATCCTTTGAAATTATTAATATTGATTGGTGCAGTCACTTCTTGATACGTCGTTACCTGATAGTTTTTCATCTCTAAAATAGTTCGCATCAATTTCAAAATTTCAAAATCGTCATCTACAACTAATATCTTATACATTCTATCACCTCAAAAAATTTTAGAGAACTACCTGCAATGCTCCGTATTTCTGACAAAGAATAGTCTCAATACATCAGTTTGTAATGTAAATTAAATTTTTAGAAACTAGTATAAATCTATTTTACACTATCTTGAACAAAATTCGTAATATTTAATAATATAATTTGAGTGCCATCAATATCATTTCTTATCCAGCAGAAATAACCATAACTTTCCCATCTATATATGAATAATCCTCCCCCTTAAGTTCTCCAACGTAATGTTTCAATGCTTCTTGATTATTTTAATCTAGACCCTCATCACCTACTGAAGCAACAATTATTGAACCTTGACATTTGAGATTGTATCAGAGAAAATTCAGATTTTATTCAGAGAAAAAATCATCTTTACACTACTAGTGAAATTCAAATTTAAGAAAGAATCAATTTCTAAAATTTTTCATGTCCTAAAAAAACGGAATACGTTTTGAACTTGTTCAGATTATTTTCTATCCCTTCTTCCACTTATGCCCAGCCCAGCCTGCCAAGACAAGTAAAACTAAATTAAAGATGATAAAGAAAGTCGTAAAACTAAATAATCCATTTTGAGCTAAATCTGCCGTGTAAAGTTCGGTCTCTGTAAAGAACAAATATATTCCATAGCCCTCCACGAAAATAATAAAACTGACAAAACCAATAAGGAAAAGTCCACTAGCAATAAAAAAGAGTCTCCATAAAAGAATGAGAATTCCTCCTACTGCTAAAAAAATTACTGGGATAAGGAGTAAATCATTCATGACTTTCTCCTTTCTAATCAATTGACGGTAATGGGTGGCAAGAGAGGAATCAAATTCCTCTAGCTTTTGAACTAAGTCCAAATACTCCTCTTTCTCATGTTCTTCAAAGTCCACACCTCGATGATTCTGAAGAGCGATTTCCAATTGGCTAGTGAGTTCTCGTTTGGAAAAGCTGTAACCGCCTGTCACTTCCTCATAATGTTCCTTTAGTTCCTTGTAGGCTTGGTATTCTTCAGGTGTTTGAAATCCCTGTACCAAAGCCTCTTCTAATTGATAATTTGAACTTCTTTCTATAAAAACTAGGTCAAGCATACCGGATAAATCTTGGAGCTTTTATCACAAGAAAAAGACTCCTAAGAGTCTTCGCATTACTTATGCAATTCTTTATTACTCAATGTATGAAAAATCCCCCACAGAAGAATATTTACAATGATAAACAGCACTATTTCCACTAAATTAAAGTCTATCAAATTCCGTGACCGCATTGCCACCATAGCTTGGGAGTAGGGATAGATTAAAGATAATTTATCTGATACAAAAATCATCATAAATCCTACGAAAGTACCAATAGCACCAATTCCCACAGATTTACTGAAAACACGAGTTTTAGCTGTCACAAAAAACTGTACTGCCATCATACTAATTGTTCCAAAAATCCCCAATAAATCCCACTTGAGGTAGGTAAACAAATTAGAAATTTCTAAATGAGCTAGGTGAGCACTGACATAAAAAATACCAAACAAGAACAACTGTAAAACAGCAATAAACAAGATAATTACTATTTCTTTTGCCAACAATAATTTCCCAAGACTGACATTATTAGCTCTGAGAAATTCAATATTTTTTCTGTCAAACTCTTTTCCTAACATCATGGCTACATAAAGGCTAACCAAAATCGGAAAGAAAAGCTGGCTATAATAGAAGGTCAATTGTCCCCATAAAACAGGCACTTTTTCAATTTCTGCAACCATAGAATAAGCTGAACCAAAGTAAATCCCAAGACCAATCAGGCTACAAAAAGCTAAGAAGCAAATACCAATCATCAACATGGAAAATTTTTTGGTTTTCCGCCATTCTACTGATAGATAAGACATCATAGCTTGCCTCCTTTCTTTTCAACCAGATAGAGAGATAAGAAGAGATAGATTAGGGCTATTGGCAAATATGTAAAGAGTTTAAATCCTAGGTTTGTCGCCAAAACATAACTCACTTGACTGGCAACTTGCTGGTAATCCACCAGAGACAGATATCCTATACCACCAAAAGGGAAAATTAGCTGTAGAAAAGCTGGTGCATGACCAAATCCAACACCAAGAAATCCTCCGAAAATCCCTAATGCCAGTATCAATGCCTGCTTCTTCAGTAAAAACTGCAAAGTCAAAAACAGACAGGTTAAGACAAAAGAGGCTAGCAAGAAAATGACGATTTGCCAGAGGATTAGGCTAACAGGCATTTCTAGACCTGATAAGATTGCAATCAACTGGGCTACTACTCCCTCCAAAAAAGCGAGAAAGGTCAAAATGAACATAGTCAGGCCAAGCTTACTCAGAAAGATATGCCGTACATTTTCACCATTTGCCAAAAGCAGTTTGAAAGTGTTGCCCTCCTTCTCGTTCTTGACAATCCGCGATACAAAAAGAGCAATCACAATGGGGAGAATCAAGCCATTTACTTCTTTTATCATATAGAAAATTAGGCTAATCTGGTGCATGTCTGGATTACTTAGGTAGCGTGTAGCGGCTGCAATTGCCCAAGCAAATCCGACTCCCATAACTAGTATGCTAATGAGGAAGGATTTGGTTCGTTTTGCCTTGAGCAATTCAATAGACAAATTATTCAACATAAGACTCACTCCTTGGTTAAGTTGAGGAAGATAGATTCCAAGGTTTCTTGTTCTTGCTTCACTTCATAAATTGGAACTTTCTCGACTATTAAATCTCGTAACAAACTAGAAATCTGCTGATCAGCAAGGTTAGTCAGCTTGAGTTTATCCTCTTGTATCTCCAACATCTTGCACGGATAACCAAATAACACTTGGCTAATGACTTCACGTCGACCTCTAAAATCCCCACGCACTTCCAGCCATTTATTGGACTGAATTTTACGAATTTCTCCCTCGTAAACCAGTTGACCATGATTGATAATCCCCACACGGTCAGCTATATGCTCTACTTCAGAAAGGATATGGGTAGAGATGAAGACAGTAATGCCCTGTTCTTTTGCCAACTTGATAATCAGTTCCCGAATTTCATGAATCCCTGCTGGGTCTAGCCCATTTGTTGGCTCATCCAGTATCAACAAACGCGGTTTCTTGACTAAGGCAAAGGCTAAAGCCAAGCGCTGTTTCATACCCAAAGAATAATCTTTAACCAATTTTTTCTTGTTTTTAGGTTGATCTAACCCCACAATTTTCAAGGTTTCCTGAATATTTTTCTTATCAAATCCAAGAATTTTTTGGAAGACCAAGAGATTTTCATAGCCTGTCAAATTAGGATAATAAGACGGTTCTTCAATCATAGAGCCAATCTGATTAAGATACTGCTTGTCCGTACCTATAGATTGACCGAACACTTCAATCTCCCCAGCTGTACGAGAAATCAAAGACAAAATCATCTTCATGGTAGTTGTTTTTCCAGCTCCATTTGGACCTAGAAAACCATAAATCTCACCTTGTTGAACTGATAAGGAACTAAGGTTAACTACCTGAGTATCCTTAAATCCCTTTTGTAAGTTTTTTATCTGTAAAACATTACTAATCATTATGAACTTCCTCCTTTAAGCCAAATAATTTTCTATAATTTTGATTTCTATAAATCAAATTATCATGAGTATCTTTGATAACGTCTCCACTACTCTTATCAACAAAAATGATAGAATCAACATAATTCACAATATCTAATTGGTGACTCACTATTACCATTGTTTTGTCTGAATAAAATGAATTATTCCACTACCAGCACCAAGAACGTTATCAAGTTCTTCAAGAGTTAATTCTTGAAGAGAATTCATTACTTCAATCTCAACGAGATTCTTTTGTTGTTTAGCCATTTGGAAATACCTCACTGATTAAAATTTATTTGAGAAGTATCTCTATCTAGGTTATGTCTTTATTATAGACATGCTAGATTAATTTTAAACTAAGCTAACCTTAATTTTACATTAAGATTAAAGTATCTTGCTTTTTTCATTCTTTTAAATGGTATAATATAGATAAGCGAGGTAAGATTATGAATTTCGAACAACAACTCCTGAATAAGCACATCCTTATCATTGATGACGATAAAATTTTAAACTCTTCCATAAGAGATATTCTCATTGCCTACGGATTTTCCAATCTAACATCAGCCTATGATATAGAATCTAGTTTGGACATGATTGAAACAGAGCAGTTCGACCTTTTCCTTTTGGACATTATGCTCCCCGATGGTGATGGCTACACATTAGCAAAACATATCCGACAAAAAGGCGATACTCCTATCCTCTTTCTGACTGCCAAAAATAATCCTGAAGATGAGGTAGCTGGTTTCAATGCTGGTGGTGATGATTATGTCGTAAAACCCTTCATTCCAAAAAATCTTATCTATCGTATTATGGCTCTGCTCAGGAGAAGCTATAAATCAGAACAGGAAGCAATACAGATTGGACAGACTTTGGTAAGTTTTCGGAATGCAACAGTACAAAAGAATGGAGCAGAAATTTCTATTACACCAATTGAAATTAAGATTTTGAAAAAACTTTACGATAATAAAAATTACATCGTTTCAACTGAATCTCTCTGTGATACGATTTGGGGAGTGGATAGCTTTGGTTATGAAAACTCTTTGACTGTACATATTCGGAAAATTCGAGAAAAAATAGAAGAAAATCCTTCAAAACCTCAATATTTAAAGACAGCTAAAGGGCTGGGATATAAATTGTTATCATGATTATGAACCAAACCAAAATTTTAAGGTATTCACTAAAGAAATTTATCTTTTTTTCCATCATTATCTTTATTACCAATATTATTCTAATTGCCAGTTTTGTTTTCTACATTAGGGAAAAGCAAACTGCTACTGAGACTGTAAAAATAATTTCTGAACACATTACCATCACAAAAAATAACGTCCACATACCTAAAAAAGATATCTCTAGTCTAAAAGAACAAGAGTTATGGCTAATGGTATTGGATAAGCAGACTGGAAAACAAGTGTACGAACAGTATAAACCTACAGAAATTCCTTCGCAATTTGACTATGGGGACATTTTACAGTTTTCTCGCTATTATCTTTCAGATTATCCTGTTTTTAGTCAGATAAAAGGTGGCTACATCATTGTTGTTGGTTTTCCAAAAGATAAAATTGCTCGTTATAGTTATAATTACTTAGATATAGATAGTATTCGCCTAATTCCACTAGTAGCATTTGGAGTATTGCTTTTCAACTGCCTTTATTTCGCTTTTCTTTACTACTATGGTGTGACGCATATCAATCGTAAAATTGCGCCTCTTGTAACTGCTATTCAGAATCTCCCAGATGGTTTGAAAAATCCAATAAATTCTATATCAGAACTAGAATATCTTACAACTGCAATTAATCAAACCGATACTCTACTCAAAGAGAATGAAGTCTTTAAAGAGCAATGGATTTCAGGAATTGCACACGATATCAAAACACCTCTTTCTGTCATCATTTCTAACGCGTCCTTGTTAAATGATTCTGAACTAGATACACAGTCTAAAAAGCATATTCGCCCAATATTGACAGAATCCTATTACATCCAAAATATTTTAAATGACTTAAATATAGTAGCCCGCCTTTCATCCGGTCATCTTCAATTAAATCAGACTGAAACAAAAATTATCCCCTTCTTCAAAGACATTCTCATCCATATTTTAAATCAAGAAATCTGGAATGAATTTGAATTTGAATTTGATTACGATTGTTCACTTGTTAATCAATCTATCATGATTGAGCAGTTTTTAATCACGAGAGTTATCCATAATATCATCTACAACTCTGTTTTACATAACGAAAAGGGGTGCACAATAAGAATCTACTTATTCAAAAAAGATACAAATGTAATTGTCGAAATCAAAGATAATGGACAGGGAGCTTCACCAGAAAAAATTACTGAACTTAATGAATTATCTTTTAAAAACATTGATATTTCTAAAATTAGAACGACTGGAATTGGGCTAAAAATTTCAAAACAAATTGTTGATTTGCATCAGGGCTCTATTTCGTTTGCTAGTGTCCAAAATGAATTCTTTGAAAGTATCATTTCACTTCCGATTTTCAACATTACTAATTAGATAAAAAATGGAGAAGAACCATTAGAGTTTTCTCCATTTTATTCATCTTATCTTCCACTTATACCCTGCCCAACCTGCCAAGACAAGCAAAGCAAGGTTAAAGATGATAAAGAAAGTCGTAAAACCAAATAATCCATTCTGTGCTAAATCTTCCGTGTAAAGTTCAGTCTCTGTAAAGAGAAGATAGAATCCATATACCTCAGTAAAGAGAGTAGCACAGGCTAGTCCAATTAAAAACAATCCACTAGCCAGAACTATGAGAATCTAGAGAATCAAGGCAATCATGCCCACGACTATGAGAATAAGAGGAAGAATCAGAAAATCTGTCATAAGGCTCCTCCTAGTCTACCATGCGACGATAAAAGTCTGCGTCCTAGCAGATGTCTCAAAAACCATCTTACTGACAATCCAGACGCTTATTCGACTGAAATAGCTTCTGAATTTGACTGTCATCCAACTACTATCCACTATGCTCTCAAAGCTATGGGATACACTCGAAAAAAAGAACCACACCTACTATGAACAAGATCCAGAAAAAGTAGCTTTATTTCTTAAAAATTTTAATAGTTTAAATCACCTAGTACCTGTTTATATTGATGAAACAGGATTCGATACTTATTTTTATCGAGAATATAGTCACTCATTAAAAGGTCAGATAATAAGAGGTAAAGTATCTGGAAGAAGATATCAGAGGATTTCTTTGGTTTCAGGGCTAACAAATAGTGAGTTAATCGCTCCAATGACTTACGAAGAAACAATGACGAGCGACTTTTTTGAAGCTTGGTTTCAGAAGTTTCTCTTACCAATATTAAATATACCATCAGTTATTATTATGGATAATGCAAGATTCCATAGAATGGGTAAGCTAGAACTCTTGTGTGAAGAGTTTGGGCATAAACTTTTACCTCTTCCTCCCTACTCACCTGAGTACAATCCTGATTGAGAAAACATGGACTCATATCAAAAAGCACCTCAAAAAAGTATTACCAAGTTGCAATACTTTTTTTGAGGCTCTTTTGTCTTGTTCTTGTTTCAATTTACTATACAACACAGATGAACTATATGCCCGTCGTACCTAGAAAATCCTAGTTTGGTTGAACCAAACTAGGATTGTTTTGTTTTAAAATGATAATAAGCTCCCAACATACCTGCTGTATTTTGATGATGAGCAAATTCTAATCTCGTCTTATCAGCCAGACTTGGTACCAAAGCATCTTTCAAAGCTTTTCGAATTTTAGGCTTGAGAATAGCCTCTTGCCCCATAATACCGCCACCAAGAATGACTACTTCTGGATTGGCCACATAGCAAATATTTGCCAGACCTTTTCCTAGATAGTCTACCATGCGGTCAATGCCAGCCATACAGATCTTGTTTCCTTCAGTAGCCTCCTTGAAAATGCGTCGACCATTCCAGTGTTCCACTTCCTCACCATGAGCCTTAGCTACATACTCAACCAAAGCTGTGGTAGAAGCGAGATCCTGGAACGCTCCATCCTGCATATGCATATAACCAACTTCACAGGCCGAATTGCTAAATCCATGGAAGACTTTCCCGTCCATAATCAAGCAACCACCGATACCTGTTCCAATAGTCAGGCAAAGTGTGACACTCGCTCCCTTACCTGAACCAGATACCGCTTCAGCAAGACCTGCACAGTTGACATCATTTTCAATCTCACAAGGAATCGCAAAGCTAGTCTCGATTTCCTTCTTGAACTGGGTTCCTGCATAATTTGGAATCTGAGGTCCAGCATAGAAAATCTCACCCTTATCTGGATCCACCATTCCTGCAGAAGAAATAGCAACACCTGCTACTGGGCCTTGTTCTAAATAGCTGGCTACGATATCTTTGGTCTTTTGTAAGATATGAGGTCCACCCTTATGCGCCTCAGTTGGCATTTCATGCGATTCAACAAGTTGGCCTTCTTGGTCAATCAAACCATATTTGATGTTGGTTCCACCGATATCAATTGCAACATAGTGTGTCATAAATACCTCCTTATGGATTAGAGGAAGCGCTCCTTGGTTTCACGAATCAAGGCTGCAGCTGCTTCTACAACTGGACGATCGTCTTCAGTCACTGGTGTCAATGGTGAACGAACAGAACCAATATTCAAGCCTTCATTGATCTTCAAGACTTCCTTAATGACACCGTACATATTTCCATGTGCAGCAGTGAGTTTACCAATGATAGCGTTGATAGCATACTGCAATTCACGCGCTGTTTCCAAATCTTTATCCGCAATCAACTGATTGAGTTTCAAGAAGAGTTCTGGCATAGCACCATAAGTACCACCAATACCAGCCTTAGCACCCATGAGGCGACCACCTAGGAACTGTTCATCAGGACCATTGAATACGATATGGTCTTCTCCACCAAGGCTCACAAATGTTTGGATATCTTGAACTGGCATAGAAGAGTTCTTCACACCGATAACACGAGGATTCTTCAACATTTCAGTATAAAGACTTGGAGTCAAAGCAACTCCTGCCAATTGAGGAATGTTGTAGATGACATAGTCTGTGTTTGGAGCTGCAGAACTAATATCGTTCCAGTATTTAGCAACTGAGTATTCTGGTAAGCGGAAGTAAATTGGTGGAATCGTTGCAATGGCATCTACACCTAAGCTTTCAGCATGACGAGCAAGTTCCATACTGTCTTTGGTGTTGTTGCAAGCAACGTGGGCAATAATGGTCAATTTACCTTTGGCAACTGCCATGACTTCTTCCAAAATCAACTTGCGGTCTTCAACGCTTTGGTAGATACATTCACCAGAAGAACCATTGACATAAAGACCTTGAACCCCTTTATCAATGAAGTATTGAACCAAGGCACGCGTACGCTCTGGACTGACTTCTCCTTGATCATCATAACATGCGTAGAAGGCTGGAATGACACCTTCATATTTTTTTAAATCTGACATAGATTTTCTCCTAACTTATTTCCGAAATGAGGGGAGAAAATAAATTTTTCATCCCCTTTACCATTATGTTTATTTTACAATTTCTGACAATTTTACTTTGCGATCTTCAAACATAGATTGGGTACAAGCATCTGCAGTAGCAATTGCTTCTAGAGCTGCTTCACCTGTCAATAGTTTTGCAAATTCTTCTGAGACTGGAGCTCCTTGCATAATCTCATGTAAATAGCGCATTTCTTTGTCAATGACAGATGATAACCATAATGGAGTACGTTTACCTGGTTTACCATAAGCAATTGCTCCGTCCATCTCTGTACTATGATAGATACGAGTACGATCATCATCTTCTTCTTGCGATTCATGAATCAAGAAATAGCTTTCTTGCCCATCTAGCTTAAGAGTTCCTTTACAGTTGAATAAGTCTAGGCGGATAGCGCCTTTCGTTCCTTGGATTAAGACATAATGTTCACCCCAACGATAAGCTGAACCCCATTCTAACAAGGCAAAACGCTTATTAGAAAATTCCATATTGACAAAAATCATATCATCTTCATCACCGAAATTTTCACCTTCATGGGCTACATTTCCACCTGTCATGGTTACAGTTTCAGGCATGCCACCCATAAGGAATTGAACACAATCCAACTCATGGATGTGGTGATACAAGTGACCACCTGATTTTTCACGAATTTTTTTCCATGATACTGACGGTTGTTGTTCTTCCCAACCATTACGAGCTGTGTGACAATATAGAACGTCTCCGATGACTCCTTGATTAATGAGTTCTTTTGCATGATGGACACCATTGAAGAAGTTCATAATATGTCCTGCCATAAAGGTTACATTGTTTTCTTTACATGCATCTACCATCTCGCGACAATCTTGATAAGAAAGCGCAATTGGTTTTTCACAGAAAACATTTTTACCATGTTGTGCGGCCTTGATAACTGGTTCTTTATGAAGATTATTTGGAGTTGCGACAATAATACAATCTACTTCATCGCTAGAAACCAACTCATCTAGGGAACTTGCTACTTTTGCTCCCAACTCTTCTGCAATCGCCTCTGCATTATCTGGGTCATAGAGAAGAGTAATCTCTGCTCCATCATTCTTTTGCATATAACGAGCCAACTCAGCTCCAAAATATCCTGTTCCAACAACACCGTATTTAACCATGTTTTTTCTCCTTTATTTTGTTAAATCATTAATTTCCAAATCTATGTACTGAACTACATTACTTAAATGCAATTCATTTCTCGACCATGAATCATATTTTTCAAATAATACACCTATGTGATGATTTGGCAATTCTGTAATCGCAGAATATGCATAACCATACGAAGGCAAATCAATGTCATAGTGGTACTTCCAATCAATACTATCATCTTCTTTATTGACTAAACCGACAACTAATTGGCCTCCCTTACGGCCATTTTTAGAATTTGGTGTACTCAAAATGACTGCTTCTTTTCCATCAATTAATTGAGAGTATTTAATTGCAGATACTTGTGTACCATATGAAGTTTGTTGAATTCCATCGATATACGAAACTTCTGACCATGTTTCTCCAGAATCTCTACTAGTCATATAGGCAATCTTACCTGTAGTAGTTCTAAAGAATGTTCTAATCACACCATCTCTCATTTCAACCATTTGCGCTTCTGCTGTCGCATTCTTAAACGGAATTGAAGCTGAGGATTTCTTCCATGTTTGACCACTATCATCAGAAATGAGATAAGTTAGTTCGCCACTGGTATATGTTGCAAAAATTAATCTGTTACTTGATTTTAATGCTAAACCTTGTCCGGGACATAAGTAAGTTCCATTATGTTTTTCACCTAAGAACGGAGGCAATAACTTAAATTGTTCCCAACTCTCTCCTCTATTCTGACTAGTTGTCATTGCTATATAATTAGTAGGAGTCACTTTAAATAACGAATCTTTGTAGAAAACATTCATAGGAACCTGTTTTCCATTATGCCTTTCTCTTAGAGAGCCACTATCAAAATCAACCGAATATTGTTCGACTGTTAAAGACTTTCCTCCCTCCAAAACTTCATACTTATCATTTACAGTATAATTTGTAGGTTTATTTGTTGTTTCATCGTAAACGACACCATTTTCTCTAACTGTATAACGGAAATCGTTATCTCCATTCTTCTTTAGTTTTAAATAATAATGACCGTTTATTTCTTTAAAACCTGAATCAGCTTTATTTGCATTATTATTTCCGATACCAGCAGGCATAACATCAGCTAATAATATCGTTTTCCCAGATTTTTTATCTTCAACAATGGATGAATCTATAAATGAAGCACTTCCACTAATTTGACTATTCTTTAATTTATTATCTCGTGGCCAGTAAACTAACTGCTCCTCATAGTCATTAAACTTCATAGCAAAAGTTGGCTCACTCCACGTTTTCCCATTATCATCACTATAAGAAGTCGCGATATTAATCTTACTTTTAGAATCATGAGTCCCACCATAACGTGCATCAATACTTGATAGAACTCTTCCACTACTTAATGTATATAATGTCGGTATTCTAAAATAGTTTGCTTGAGTAGAATCTCCTGATTGGAAAATTAACTGAAATGGATTTGACAAGGGAATAGTTGAAACTTCCTGATCACTAATTGCTTTATTAAATAGACTGATTTCATCAATACTTCCTCTTGCAAGATAATGATCCTTGCCTTCACGATTAACAGCTCCTAGTGTTGCCTTATCTATACCATTTATATTTGAAATCGGCAAAAATGTATCAACTGTTTCAGAGAACACTTCTATACCATTAACATACATTGTGTATGTCTTATCTTTAGAATCAGATACAAATACGAGTGTATTTTCAACTGCCTGTCCTTTATGCTTTCCCCATAATGAAGCTGGTCTAGAAAATAAATAATTTATTCCCTTTTGGGCGTCTCTTATTTCTACACCTATCTCACCAGAATCTCTCATGAAAATTGAAAAGTAATTATTTTTAAAGCCTGCTTTACTATTAGATAGACCAAACAAAGCTTGAAGCGAGTTTGGTTTATCTGCTTTAAATTTCATTACTACTGTCTGACTCTCTCCAGATAATTTATCTAATAACAAAGGGCTGATATCTATACTCTTATTGTTCAGTTGATATGAACCTCCTTGAAAAATAGGAGATATAGACAGTTGACCATAGTTTAATTCATTCGCATGAATCAAAGTGGGTACTCCCATTAAAAGACTAATTCCTACAACAGAAATTCCTAGTTTTGAATAAATACCTCTCTTATTCATTTTTTCCTTCTTTCGTTTACTTCACAGATCCTTCTGATAATCCACTTGCAATCTTATTTTGGATAATAGAGAAGAAAATAATTGATGGAAGAACCACAATAACAGATGCTGCCATCATATCTCCCCAGTCTAAAATTTCTGAACCGTTAAGAGATCGAAGAGCTACTGCTACTGTCATCTTTCCTGTATTGTTAATCAAAATTAAAGCATACAAGAATTCATTCCAAGCATTGATAAATGTATAAATAGCTGTTGCTACAATACCTGGTGCTACAATCGGTAGCACAACTTTATAAAATGTAACAAATTTATTTGCACCATCAATTCTAGCTGCTTCTTCAATTCCAATTGGAACTGTTTGGAAAAATCCAACTAAGAGCCAAACTGCATATGGAACACTAAAAGATAGATAAACCATCATCAAGCCAAATAAACTATTTGTTAATCCAACTTTAGCAATGGCAATTGAATAGGGAATTGCTAACAAAATTGGTGGGAAAATGTAGGTAATGACAAGTAATCTCGACATGATTGCTCCCAATTTAGGGAAGAATCTAACAATACCATAGGCTGCCATAGCAGAAATAATAATCGCAATAACGGTTGTAGCTAAGGCAATGATTAAACTGTTTCGAATGTTATCAATAAAGTGCAAATCGTTAATAACATGAGTGAAATAATCTAATGTAAATTGTTCAGGCCAAAATCGTGTTGGATACTGAGTTAATTCCCCTTTCCCCTTGACAGAAGATATGATAATCCATACCAATGGGAAAATTGCAACGATGGTCGCACCAATCAAGAGTACATGTGAGAGAATATCTAAATAAATACCGGATTTCTTCTTCATTATTTTCTACCCTCCTTTTCCCACTTACTGATGATAGCAAAGTAGATAAAGCAAATTGCCACCAAGAAGATAAAGAGCAATACTGTAACTGCTGAAGCACGACCCAACAATTTAGTTCCCCAACCTAGGTTGTAGGCAAAAATTGGAAGCGTCGTTGTAGCATTGGCTGGTCCACCACCTGTAATTAGGTAGATAATGTCAAAGTTATTAAAGATCCATACAGTTCTCAAAACAACTAGAAGCCCTACAACCACTTTGATATGTGGAAAGACGATAAATTTGAACACTTGCCAACTTGAAGCACCATCTATCTTAGCAGCCTCAAATTGTTCTTCTGGTACTGTTTGCAAAGCTGAAAGCACATTAACCATGATCATCGGCGCTCCAAACCAAATGTTGATAAACACCAAACATAGGAATGCCCATGTACTATCTGTCAAAAATGCAGGCGTATGTTCCATTAAACCTAATTTTACGATTAGATTAGGTAAGTAGCCATAAACCCCGTTTAGAATCCACTGCCAAGAAAAGGCAATAACGATGGTAGGAAATGCCCAAGGAACAATCAATAAGGTCCTATATAATTTCTTGAAGTGGCGTACTCTGTGAAGAGCCAAAGCCAATACAAACCCTACTAAAACTTGACCAACTAATGAGAAAACGGTCCACTTAATTGAATTAAAGAACGCATTAAAGAAGTTGGGATCTGATAGCACAGCTTTATAGTTAGCTAAACCAACAAATTTATAATTAGGCATAATCAAATGCTTATTGGTAAAGCTATAAAAAATACTCGAGAAAAACGGATAAACAAAGAGTAATCCTACGATAATCATAGCTGGCAAAACAAATATCCAGCGAGTTAAATTACGTTCTTTAACCATTCTCCTTCTCCCTTCTTTTACAAGATTGGGCTAGGGCTTTTCAGCTCACTAGCCCACCTATTTTCTAGTCTTTTACATCTACTGAGCAGCCTCAAATAAATCGTTTAATTGTTTTTCTGCTTCTTTTGCTGCTTTCATAGGATCTGTTCCATTTGAAATGATATCTTGGAACATTTGTTCAATAATGTGTTGGTTAGTCAACATACCAGCTTGTACACTTGGTCCATTTTCATAACCAATAGCAGTACCTTTTTTAACAGCTTCAGTAATCACTTCTTCAGCATGTTTAAATTTCTTACGAGTTTCATTTTCTTTATAGGCTGCAGAATCGCTAATCCCCTTAATAGTTGGCAACATACCTACTGGAGTTGAATCAAGGAATTTAACGTAGTCTTCTTCATTATAAAGTGATTCTAAGAATGCTTTAGCAACTTCTGGGTGTTTTGAATTTTTCCAAACAACCATTGGAATGTTTGAGGTTTCAATTCCTTGTTCCTTATCAGATTCTTTGATTTTTGGAATAGGATAAGCATCAATCGAATCAATCAATTGAGGACTGTTGGCATTAATTCCTCCAATATGGAAGCCAGAGTTAAAGTCAAATGCTGTTTTTCCTTGATAGAACAAGGTAGCTTGTTGAAGGACATTAAAGTTCAAAGAATCTTGGGGTGAGATTTCTTTATACATTTTAACCCAGTATTTAATACCATCTTGAGCAAGTTGACTTGTCAAATCTGCTTTAAGATCTTTTGTCAAGAGACTTCCACCACCACTACGTACGTAGAAGTTCAAGAAACGTGTTGCCATTAAGTCATTTGTTCCAAACGGAACAGACAAGCCATAAACTCCAGCTTCTTTCAATTTTTTAGAAGCTTCATAGAGTTGATCCCAAGTTTTAGGAACCTCAATATTATGCTCTTTTAACAAATCTGTTCTAACCCACATGACTTGTGCATGTGAATAAAGAGGAACAGAGTAGTAATCATCTCCGATTTTTGCTTCATTTAAGGCAGTTTCGTTAAATTTATCCTGTCCAATACGCTTGATAGAATCGTTTAGCGGAACCAAAGCATCTGAGTTGACCATTTCCATTACTTGGTTAGGAAGAGCCGTACTGATATCTGGCACATTTCCATTTGCTAAACCTGTAGTCCATTTAGTATAGAAGTCATTCCAAGAAAATGTTTCAATCTTGATTTTGGTTTTTGGATGCTTTTGCATAAAAGCATCTGCTGATTTTTGAATACTTTCCAAACGTGGTCCTTGAGTAAAGGAGTGCCACATTGTAATCTCACCAGATAATTCTGTCGGTGGTTCAGTGTCAGCTGTAGTTTCTTTCTTTCCTGAACAAGCTACCAAGGCAACGGCTGCTAGCGCAACTCCAGCTAGACATAAAAACTTTCTCATTTTTTTCATTGTTCTTCCCTTTCTACATTAAGAAATCGCAACTTTAAAGACAACTTTTTTAACAGGTTCATCATTTATACGAACCTTGGGTTGATGTAAATCTTCTGGAAAAGTGATAAGGCATTCACCAGCTCTCAAATGAACTAACTGTTCCACTTCTCCTGTGTATAATTCAATATCTTTTTCTTCATCATATTTTTGGGTAACGCTTACATTTTCTGGCGACGTAACAGCCATGGCTTCTTCATTTTCCAAAACTAAATGAATATCCAAATATTTTTGGTGAGTTTCAAAGAAGGCTCCTGCTTGACCGTCTGCTAGATAAGTAAAGCAATTACCAAATAATCGATCACCATCGATATCAATCGGACCTTCTGTTAAATTTTCTAGTCCTGTTTTTTCTAGAAAATCTATTAATGTTGCAAAATGTGGATTTACTTTCACATAAGTTCCTAAACGACTGATTTTAGTAATAATCATACTCAATCCCCCTTTCTTTATTTTTTATTTAAGACCAGCAACGAAGCGTTCTGTAATCTCTTTTGGTCTAGTAATAGCGCCACCGACAACAATACCTCGCACTCCATATCCAAGGATTTGTTTGGCTTGTTCTGGTGTATGAATTTTCCCTTCTGCAATAACATCTACACCAGCATCACAGAGTTTTTTAATTAATTCAAAATCGGGACCATCCACTTTTGGACTGTAAGATGTGTATCCTGATAAGGTTGTTCCGACAAAGTCAATTCCTGCTTCAACAGCTGCCAATCCTTCCTCGAAAGTACTTGTATCAGCCATCAAGAGCTGGTTAGGGTATTTTTCCTTAACCTGACGAATGAACTCTTGAATCTCTAAACCATCGTAGCGTTCACGCTTGGTACAATCCAGAGCAATCACCTCGATGTCCAGTTCTGCCAATTCATCAACTTCTTTCATAGTAGCAGTGATGAAGGGTTCTTGTGGTGGATAATCTCGTTTAATTATCCCAATGATTGGAAGGTTGGTAACCTCCTTGATTTCCTTGATATCGCGAACACTATTTGCTCGGATACCGACTGCTCCACCTTGCTCAGCCGCTTTGACCAGCAAGGGAATGACTCCTCCCGCTTCTGTATAAAGCGGTTCGTGAGGAAGGGCCTGACAAGAAACGATGATTCCATCTTTGATTTGTTCAATCAAGGCTTCTTTAGTAATCTGTGGCATCCTCTTTCCTCCTTTTCTTTGTTCTTATGAGTTGATTATATATCATTTATGAAGCGCTTTCAATACTTTGTAGTAGGATAGATTACAGTTTCAAAAGTATTTTATAGAACAGCTGTTTCTGAAAGTAGTTTCAGAAAAGACATATCCTTTCAACCTATTGTCCCATAAACTAAATATACTATCTTTTGATTCTTTCACTTAATGATTTAGAAAGTAATCGTCTACTCTGAACTGACTCCATTCTACTCTAGCTATTTATAATTACCGTTCAAATCTTGAAAAAACTCAAACAAAAAAAGAGCATTTTCGCTCTTTCTTCTTCTGCTCAATCTTAATTTTTTGCTTCTTTCTTTTGGAAAGTGGTTTGGTAATTTACTTTAATCGTTACGGTCATGTGAGAGTCCTCGTTTCTTTTTGATGACTCTAGTATAAGGACCAAACCTGAAAGCTAGCTTAAGATTTCCTTATAGAAAGCTTATACTCAATGAAAATCAAAGAGCAAACTAGGAAGCTAGCCGTAGGCAGTACTTGAGTACGGCAAGGCGAAGCTGACGTGGTTTGAATTTGATTTTCGAAGAGTATTAATCTAAATGTTCTTTCTTTTCCAGATGAAGGGCAATCATGCGCCATTCTGGATCCTCTTGCCAAGCTTCTATCGAACTAATGTAACTAGCAACTTTTCTGGCTTCTTCTAAAATTGGAAAATCTTCAATAATATCAGCCACTTGGAATTCTGGAAGTCCTGACTGTCTGGTTCCAAAAATTTCACCTGAACCACGCATTTTCAAATCTTCCTCAGCAAGAACAAAACCATTGGTGGTTTCTGTCATGATGCGCATACGGTCTTTCCCAGAATCCGTCTTGGGATTGGCAACAAGAACTGCATAGGACTGCTTATCTCCCCGACCAACACGACCTCTGAGCTGGTGAAGCTGGCTGAGCCCGAAGCGATCGGCATCCATGATAATCATGACGGTCGCATTGGGAACATTGACCCCGACCTCGATAACAGTCGTCGAAACCAGAATATCCGTTTTTCTCTCTTTGAACTCCTGCATAATCTGGTCTTTTTCGTCACTCTTCATCTTACCATGTAGAAGAGCCACTTCTGCCTTACCTGCAAAATGAGCCGTCAACTCCTCAGATAAAGCAATAGCATTTTTCAAATCCAGAGCTTCTGATTCTTCAATTAAGGGAGAGATGACATAGGCTTGTGAACCTTTTTGAATTTCCCCCTCTAACCAAGTCAAGACCTGAGGTAGTTGCTCATGCTTGATCCAGCGTGTCACAATAGGCTTCCGTCCTGCTGGCATCTGGTCGATAATGGAAACATCCATATCGCCAAATGCTGTGATAGCCAGCGTCCGTGGAATAGGAGTCGCCGTCATCATGAGGACATCTGGGTTGTCGCCTTTTTCTCTCAGAACACGCCTTTGCCCTACACCAAAGCGGTGCTGCTCATCGATGATAATCAAGCCCAGACGAGCATAATCCACCCCATCCTGTATCAGAGCGTGGGTTCCAATAATCAAATCAGCCTCACCCTTGGCAATAGTCTCCAAGACTTCTCTCTTTTCTGCAGCTTTCAAGGAACCTGTCAAGAGAGCCAGTTTCAAGTCTGGAAAAAGGTTCTGTAAACTCTCAAAGTGTTGCTCTGCAAGGATTTCTGTTGGTACCATGAGGGCTGCTTGGTAGCCAGCCGTCACTGCCGCATACATAGCCAAGCCAGCGACTACCGTTTTCCCGCTCCCCACATCCCCTTGCAAAAGACGATTCATGTGGTGGTCCGACTTCATGTCGGTCAAAATTTCCTGCAAACTCTTTTCCTGAGCTGGGGTCAGGGCAAAAGGTAGCCTTTCTTTGACTTCTGTCACTTTTTTCTGAGACCAGTTCAAAACCAGACCGCTGCCCTGAACTCTATTTTCAGACTTGAGCATCTGCAACTGCATTTGAAAATAAAAGAGTTCTTCAAACTTGATACGGCGAAGGGCCTGCTTGTATTCTGCCAAATCCTTTGGAAAATGCATGGCACGAACGGCCTGACAACGGGACATGAGTTTGTATTTGTCCAGCAAAGACTGGGGAAGATTTTCCTCAATCAAGAGGTCCAGTCCCTGATCAAAGGCTGTTTTAATGACCTTAACCAAACTGGTCTGACTGATTCCTTGAGCCAAACGATAGACAGGCTGGAGGTCATCTTCCACCTGAGCCAGGACCTTCATCCCAGTCAGACTAGCCTTGGCACGGTCCCATTTTCCAAAGACGGCAAGAGTTGCTCCCAACTCTATCTTATCAGCCAGATAGGGCTGGTTAAAGAAATTCACCGCAAAAACGACTTCGCCCTGCTTGAGGCTAAAGCGCAGGCGATTACGCTTGAAACCATAGTACTGGACACTAGCAGGAGTCACGACTTGACCAGAAAGAACAGCCTTTTCTCCGTCTTCCAACTCCAGCACTTGCTTGGTTTTGAAATCTTCATAACGGAAAGGAAAGTAGAGCAAGAGGTCTTGCAAGTTTTCAATTCCTAGTTTGGCGTACTTCTCTGCTGACTTTGGTCCCACACCAGGTAAGACATGCAAAGGTTGATGTAGATTCATGCTCCACTCCTTTCTTTTTAATAATATTCTCTCGGAATGCGGTCGCTGAGTAGACAAACCACCTCATAGTTAATGGTTCCACGGTAGGTCGCTACCTGAGTAGCTGTGATTTCCTTGTCACCGTTGCTGCCGATCAAGGTTACTTTTGTTCCTAGCGGATAAAGTTTAGGCAAACGAATAGTGATTTGGTCCATAGAAACCCGACCGACGATTGGGCAAGCTTGTCCATCTACCAAGACGGAGAAATTCTGCATATCTCGTGTCCAACCATCTGCATAGCCGATTGGCACCGTCGCAATGACTTGCTCGCTATCCGCCTGATAGGTCGCTCCATAGCCCATGCAAGCTCCAGCTGGAACTGTCTTGACATGAACCAAGGCAGACTCCAAGGTCAAGGCTGGAGTCAGGTCATAGGGTAAGTTCAAGACCTCTCCACTCGGATTTAGACCATACATGGCATCTCCCATACGGACCGCATTGAAAATAGTCTTTGCATGCCAAAGAGTCGTTGCCGAATTGCTGGCATGTATCAGCTCTGGAAGACCTTTCATACTGGCCAAAATAGTTTTAAACCGTTCTAACTGGGCATTAAAGTAGTCATCTGATTTCTCGTCTGCAGTAGCAAAGTGGGTAAAAATCCCTTCAACACGAGCACCATGTTGTTGGAGCAAATCTTGAGCCTGCTCAGCCTCATGAGCCTCTCGAAAACCAATTCGTCCCATTCCTGAATCAATCTTGAGGTGGACTGTTAATCCAGTTAAGTCCGCTTCCTTATCTAAGAGTGATTGAATCCACTCCAGTCCAGCTACAGTCAAGGTGATGTCATATTCTTTAGCTAGAGCAACAACTTCGATTTCAGAAACTCCTAAAATAAGGATTCGCTTGCTAAGTCCAGCCTGTCTGAGTTCAATAGCTTCATCGATATTGGAAACGCAAAAGCCATCAACATCATCTTGAATAGTCGTGGCAACGGCAACAGCTCCATGACCATAGGCATTAGCCTTGACTACTGCAAATTTGAGTGTTCCTTCAGGGATATGAGCCCCCATTTGCTGAATATTTTGTCGAATAGCTCCCAAATGAATCAGAGCCTTGGTTGGTCTATGTGGACTAGCTTTCATGATTTTCCTCCAAAATGACACTAGCTGTCACAAACTGATTGGTGTGGCTGATAGACAGCCAAATCTTTCCTGAAAATGGTGCCTGACTAAAATAAGGCGCCCCGCGTTCATTATTCAGGACTTCCAAATCCTGAAAACCGAGCTTGCCAATGCCCGTTCCCATTGCCTTAGAAAAGGCCTCCTTAGCCGACCAGCGACCAGCCAAATATTCGATTTGCCTGCGCCCTTTAAGACTGTTAAACCGCTCCATTTCCTTAGCTGTCAGCACGCGCTTAGCAAAGCCTTCATGTCGTGCAACTGCGCTTTTTATAGAAGCCAATTCTTCAATGTCAATTCCGTGTCCAACTATCATTCTCATCAAAAGGAGTTGAGATTCCCCCAACTCCATCCTTTTCACTTATTTTGTCAAGGTAGCATAGATTTCTTCTACCAAAGCCTCTGTATTTTCCCAACCCAAGCAAGGATCCGTAATAGAGCAACCAAAGACCTCTGGTTGATTTTGACGACCATCTGCTAGGTAAGATTCAATCATAAAGCCTCGAACTGTCTTTTTAATCTTCTCATTCCAATCACGATTTTGCAAGGTCTGGCGAACAATTCGAATCTGCTCCATATATTGCTTGCCTGAGTTATCATGGTTGGTATCAATGAGAATAAAAGGATTTTCAAGTCCCATGGCTTCATAGCGCTCAATGGCATTTAGCAGGGTTTCATAGTAAAAGTTAGGCTCATTTTTCCCATATTCATTAACTGCTCCACGAAGGATGACGTGAGCCAAGGGATTTCCTGAAGTCTCAACTTCTTGACCATGGAAGAGGAAGGTTTGTTTGTTTTGAGCGGCATAGATACCGTTAAACATAACGCCAAGATTTCCTGAGGTTGGATTTTTCATCCCGACTGGTGCATCAATTCCTGAGGCCACAAAGCGGTGCTCTTGGTCTTCCACAGAACGAGCACCAACAGCATGGTAGCTGACCAAATCATCTACCAAGACCAGATTTGACGGATAAAGCATCTCATCTGCCGTTGTCAAACCAGTCTCTGTAATCACACGGTAGTGCAACTGGCGCACAGCCTGCAAGCCGTTAATCAAACTAGGCGCCTTAGAAGTATCTGGCTGGTGAACCAGACCTTTATAGCCGTCTCCGTTAGTGCGAGGTTTAGCTGTATAAACACGCATAACCATGAAAATCTTGTCCGCCACCTTCTTTTGCAAGGCCGATAAACGACGGGCATATTCCAAGACAGCCTCTTCATTGTCAGACGAGCAAGGACCAATCACCAAAAGGATCCGGTCATCTTCTCCTGAAATAATGTCTGCCATTTCTCTATCACGACGCTCCTTTAGACGCAAGGCTTCCGCAGACAATTGGGTTTCTGCCTTGATTGCTTCAATATCGATTTCTTGACCTTTTTCAATAAATGCCATCTTATTCTCCTAGCGTTTGGTAGATTTCTCTGACGAGGACTTCCGTATTTTCCCAGCCAAGGCAAGGATCTGTGATAGACTTGCCAAATACTTCTGGTTCGTTCTGACGACCGTCTTCCAGATAAGACTCAATCATAAAGCCACGAACGTACCGCTTGATCTTTTCATTCCAATCACGATTAATCAAGGTCTGGCGGACAATTCGAATCTGGTCCATATATTGCTTACCAGAGTTGTCATGATTGGTATCCACAATGATAAAGGGATTTTCCAAGCCCATTTTCTCATATTGGGCAATGGTATCCATCAAATTATCATAGTAGTAGTTAGGAATATTCTTACCATACTCATTGATTGCTCCACGAAGAATGGCGTGCGAAAGCGGGTTCCCAGTTGTTTCCACTTCTTTTCCTAGGAAAAGGAAACTTTGTTTGTTTTGAGCAGCATAAATCCCATTAAACATAACATTGAGATTTCCAGAGGTTGGATTTTTAAACCCAGTCGCGAAATCTGCTCCACTTGCCACGAAGCGGTGTTGCTGGTCTTCAACTGAACGGGCACCAACCGCCATGTAGGAAATCAAATCATCCACAAGAGGAAGATTTTCAGGATAAAGCATTTCATCAGCAGTAGTCATACCTGTTTCCGTGATGACACGATAATGAAGATGGCGAACGGCTTTGATTCCATTGATAAGACTAGGCGCTTCTGTCGCGTTAGGCTGGTGAATCAAGCCTTTATAGCCATCTCCATTGGTACGAGGTTTAGCAGTATAAACACGCATAACCATAAAGATACGGTCTGCCACTTCTTCTTGCAAAGCTGCCAAACGCTTAGCGTATTCAAGAACAGCTTCTTCATTGTCAGATGAGCATGGCCCGATTACCAAGAGAATTCGCTGGTCTTCTCCACGTATAATGGCTTCTAGCTCTTGATCGCGCTGTGATTTTCTCTCCAAAGCTTGGCCTTCTAATTTTGATAAGGCACGAACTTCTTCAATATTAATTTTAGGACTTTTTGCTGTAAATACCATAACTCATCTCCTTATAAATCAAACGGATACCAAGTAAAAATTTACTTTTCACAAGGTATCCGCCTCTAAACTATCTCATTTTATTGTCTTTTACCGTGACAGTTTTTAAACTTCTTACCAGAACCACATGGGCAAAGTTCATTCCGTCCAATCTGGCTCAAATCCAAATCTTCTGGTATATTTGCTTGGTGGGCAGCGATATTGCGAGTCGCTGTTGTACTGATATGGTGTTCTGCTTGTGGTCTTTCTTGTTCATGAATTTGTGCTTTCATCATCAAGCGTGTCACATCAAACTCAATCGAACCAATCATGTCATTAAACATACGGAAACCTTCTGCCTGATACTCAACAACAGGGTTGTTCTGAGCATAGCCACGAAGTCCAACTGCGTTACGCAATTGATCAAGGGCGTCGATATGATCTGTCCACTTGTTATCTACCACTCGTAGAATCAAGACTTTTTGGAATTCTTTAACTGCTTCTTCATCACGTAGTTTTGAAACCTGACTATCGTAAACCTTCAAGGCACGTTGGAAGAGTTCTTCCTTGATGGCTTTATCAGACAAGCCTGACAAATCTTCCATCGTAATAGAATCTTCTGGAAGCAAGTTGTACTTAGCAAAGTTCAAAATTGCTTCTAGTTTTTCATCTTGTTTGGCACGCGCATGACCATCAACGACACGACCAATCGTGCGTTTGATCATAGAATGGATTTCAGGTGCCAAGTCACGGTCTGCAGTGATGACATCGTAACGTTGAGCATAGATAATCTCACGTTGTTCACGCATGACATCATCATATTGAAGGACTTGTTTACGGGTATCGTAGTTATTTCCTTCGACACGTTTTTGTGCTGCTTCAACCTGACGCGTCAACATGCGAGACTCAATGGCCTCTTCAGACATGTTGAGACGTTCAAAGATTCCCTTCAAGCGTTCAGAACCAAAACGTTTCATCAAGTCATCTTCAAGAGATAGGTAGAATTGTGACTCACCTGGGTCTCCTTGACGACCTGAACGTCCACGAAGCTGATTATCGATACGACGGCTTTCATGGCGTTCTGTACCAATCACACAAAGTCCACCCAATTCGCGAACTCCTTCACCAAGCTTGATGTCGGTACCACGACCGGCCATGTTGGTTGCGATAGTAACAGCACCACGTTGACCAGCATTCATGATGATTTGGGCTTCTTTATAGTGGTTTTTGGCATTTAAGACTTCGTGAGGAACGCCAGCTGCGACTAATTTCTTAGAAATGTAGTCACTAG
Source organism: Streptococcus mitis (assembly GCF_047460035.1). Lineage (GTDB taxonomy): Bacteria > Bacillota > Bacilli > Lactobacillales > Streptococcaceae > Streptococcus > Streptococcus mitis_DW. The sequence continues at coordinate 279,157 of NZ_JASHHB010000001.1, forward strand.
TTTCAACCGCTACTGTACCAACCAAGACAGGCTGACCTTTTTGGTAACGAGCCTTAACGTCTTCGACAACCGCCTTAAACTTAGCCTCGATACTTGCATAAAGAAGGTCTGAGTGGTCAATACGTTGAACAGGACGGTTTGTTGGGATTGGAATAACACGAATGTTGTAGATTTCACGGAATTCTTCTTCCTCAGTCTTACCTGTACCTGTCATACCAGACAATTTCTTGTACATACGGAAAAGGTTTTGGTAAGTGATTGAGGCAGATGTCTTGGTTTCATCCTGAATTGGCACACCTTCTTTAGCTTCAATGGCTTGGTGCAATCCATCAGAATAACGACGACCTTCCATGGTACGACCTGTAAATTGGTCAACGATCAAGATTTCTTGCTCTTCGCTCACCACATAGTCAATATCGAGAAGCATGATGTAGTTGGCACGAAGGGCGTTATCGATAAAGTGAGTCAGAGCTACGTTTTCGATGTCATAGAGATTGTCAAGCTTGAAGTAGCTTTCAGCCTTGTCAATCCCTGAATCAGACAAACCAATAGTCTTAGACTGCACATCGATGATATAGTCGTCTTTGTCCAAAGATTTTACATAGTGGTCTGCCATGTGATACAACTGACTAGTTTCAACTGCGTTAGCACCTGATACGATCAAAGGTGTACGCGCCTCGTCAATCAAGATTGAGTCAACCTCATCGACCAAGGCATAGTTAAGCGGACGTTGTACCATGTTTTCAGCGCGAACGACCATGTTATCACGAAGGTAGTCAAATCCAATTTCTGAGTTGGTTGAGTAGGTAATATCACACTCATAGGCTTCTTTTTTCTCCATTGGAGACTTGGCAGCCAAGTTAATCCCTACTGACAAACCAAGCCATGAGTACAATTCACCCATCTCAGTCGCGTCACGTTCTGACAAGTATTCATTGACCGTAACTACGTGAACCCCTTTACCTGAAAGGGCATTGAGGTATACCGGCATGGTCGCAGTCAAGGTTTTTCCTTCCCCTGTACGCATCTCTGGCACGTCACCATGGTGAAGAACGATTCCCCCCATGACCTGAACCTTATATGGGAAGAGGCCTAGGACACGTTTGGCACCCTCACGGACAACCGCAAAAGCTTCATAAAGCAATGAATCCAGTGATTCTCCATTTTGATAACGTTCTTTAAATTCAACTGTTTTTGCTTTTAGTTGGTCATCAGTCAAAGCAGCCATTTGGTCTTCGTATTTGAAAACCTTGTCAGCCATCTTTTCCAGACGACGGATTTCTCCTTTATCATTTTCGATAATTGTTTTTAAAATATTAGCCATGTTTTTCCTTACTTTAAATTCCGAATATTTTAGAATGTTCTTTTAATTTTAGCACAATTACTGATTATTTTCAAGGAAGAATCCCCATTTTGAAAAGGAAAAAGAGGCTAGTTTCCAAGCTAACCTCTCTGATTTTTATGATACTTTAATTGCCAAAAATCGGCAAAATCGCAAATAGGATAAATAGATTAATCCAAAGAGAAAAACAGCAGATCAATCCAAAAACAAAGAGACTGACTTTCTTGGACAGCAAGGCCATCAAAATAGACAGAATACCAAAAACTAGTAAAACTTTCTGCATGATTAAGAGATTGATAGATATTCCCAGAACTGGTTTATCCCAAGGAAGAAAGAAGAAAGCCAGCCAGATCAGCAGAACTAAACCAATATAGAATTTAGAATATTGTGTAATAAATGATTTTAGACGTGTCATAAGCTACCTCCTATCAATAAAAACCATATAAATCAATACCTTCCACCTTTTGACTTCCCTAGTTCTCGTCTCAAGCGAAACATGTTTTTGAAAAAGATATAGGTTAACCAGTCACTGCCTAGAGATAAGACTATCAAAAGCAACCCAAAACCCCAAGCACTAGCATCTGATTCATGATTTAGAACAAAAGGGAAAAATAAGAATGAAAAAATTGTCATATCCAAGCTAAACAGAGCTAAAAGAGAAATATAAATCCAGTAAAAATAGTAGAAGATGGGAAAATTTTACTGTTTCTGTCAGCATTGTCTATCCAATAGAAAAAATATAAACAAGGAAATAAGAGTATCAAATGAAACCAATTAAAGGACAATCTCATCAGCGACACCTCCTCTTTAAAATTGTTTTCTTTAGTTTCATTCTATTAAATGTTCTTACCAATATAAATCAATGCCTTCCATCTTTAGACTTCCCCAGTTCCCGTCTCAAGCGAAGCATTTTTTTGAAAAAGATATAGGTTAACCAAGAACTGGAAAAAGCAATAAGTAGTAATAATAGCCAAATGCCCCAAGACTTGATGTCTGCCACATTTCTCAATAGGATATTGAAAAACAAGACTGAAAAAACTGTCCAAGCAAGGCTAAAAAGAGCATAGAGGGTGATGTAAATCCAGTAAAAATAGTAAAAAATTGGGAAAAATTTACTATCTCTGTTAGCCTTTTCAATCCAGCTGAAAAAGTAAAAACAGGGTAATAAGATTAACAATTTAAACAAATGTTCCATCATCAACACCTCTTTTTGATAGCGCTTTCTTCAACTTCATTTTATCAAAAAAATCTGGAAATGTCATTCCAGATTCTACTTTTTTATTTACGTTTTCTTGCGATGAGATGGATTGGAGTCCCCTCAAAAACAAAGGCCTTGCGAATTTGATTTTCCAAGAAACGTAGGTAAGAAAAGTGCATAAGTTCTTCTTCATTGACAAAGATGACAAAGGTTGGTGGTTTTGTTGCCACTTGGGTCGCATAGAAAATCTTAAGACGTTTTCCTTTGTCTGTCGGTGTTGGATTGATGGCAATGGCATCCATAATAACATCGTTCAAGACAGCTGATGGAATACGTGTATTTTGACTTTCACTGATTTGCTTAATCATCTCAGGAAGTTTGTGGAGACGTTGCTTGGTCAAAGCTGATACAAAGATAATCGGTGCGTAAGGCAGGTATTGGAACTGCTCACGAATATCTTCTTCCCAGTTTTTCATAGTGTGGTTGTCTTTTTCAAGTGTATCCCACTTGTTGACCACGATAATCATCCCTTTACCAGCTTCATGGGCAAATCCTGCGATACGCTTGTCGTATTCACGAATGCCTTCTTCCGCATTGATGACCATTAAGACCACATCTGACCGGTCAATAGCACGCATGGCACGCATGACAGAGTATTTCTCGGTATTTTCATAAACCTTACCAGACTTACGCATACCAGCCGTATCAATCATGGTAAACTCTTGACCATCTGTATCTGTAAAGTGGGTATCAATAGCGTCACGCGTTGTTCCAGCAACAGGACTAGCAATGACACGGTCTTCTCCCAAGATAGCATTAATCAAGCTTGATTTTCCAACGTTTGGACGACCAATCAGGCTAAACTTAATCACATCTGGATTTTCTTCTTCATATTCATTTGGAAGATTTTCTACGATAGCGTCTAGCACATCCCCTGTACCGATACCATGGACAGATGAGATAGGCAATGGTTCGCCCAAACCGAGGGCATAAAAATCATAGATATCATTTCGCATTTCAGGGTTGTCCACCTTGTTAACTGCGAGGATAACTGGTTTATGGGTCTTATAAAGCTTACGGGCTACGTATTCGTCTGCATCGGTAATACCTTCCTTACCAGAAACGACAAAGACGATAACATCTGCTTCTTCCATAGCAATTTCTGCCTGGTGCTTGATTTGTTCCATGAAAGGAGCATCGACATCATCGATTCCTCCTGTATCAATCATGCTAAACGAACGATTGAGCCACTCACCCGTTGCATAGATACGGTCACGTGTTACTCCTTCGACATCTTCTACAATGGAGATTCGCTCACCAGCGATCCGATTAAATAGGGTTGATTTCCCAACATTGGGACGTCCTACAATGGCAATAGTTGGTAGGGCCATAATTTCTCACTTTCTACAATAACTTCTTCTGTTCAAGATTTTTTCTAGTTGAGTTTGGTTCTGCTTGACCAAACTGTTCTGCTAGACGCTGACTCCAGCTTGTGGTCGCACGCGCCCCAGCATAGTCAGCCTGTACACGGTCATAAGCTTCGATTGCATCAGTTGACTGTTCTCGGTATTCTTCCTCAAACACCACTTGATTCAATGGCAAGCGAGGTTTGACTTCATGTTCTTCATTTGGTATTCCTAGTGCCATCCCAAAGACAGGATAGGTGTAGTCAGGCAGCTTAAAGAGCTCTGCCACTTCTTCTGACTTGTATCGAACCAAACCGATAATCACACCACCATAGCCCAAGCTTTCAGCTGCCAGCAGGGCATTTTGACCAGCAAGAGCCGCATCGACTGAACTAATCAAGAGACCTTCCACACCTTGGGGTTGGAATGAATCGGTATGAAGTCGGGCTCCCTTTTCTGCTCGGTTCAAATCTCCGACAAAGAGAAGGAAAACAGCAGACTGGCGAATAGCTTCTTGAGGTACCAATTCATACAGAGCATCTTTCTTCTCTTGACTTCGTACCACAATCACAGAGTAGGATTGGAAATTCTTCCAAGACGAGGCCATTTGTGCAGATTTCAAAATCTCATTTAAGTCTGCTTGGGGAATCTCTTGCTCTTTAAACCTGCGTACTGAAGTGTGAGCCTTCATTAATTTAATCGTTTCTGTCATCGACGGTTTACTCCTTCTAAACGAGTCTCCTCAGCCAAATAACGGATGCGTTCCATGACGCGTCTGGCTTCCCAGGTTTCGTCATTTCCATGTTTCCCTTTAGCGAAATGCTGCTCCAATTCTTCAAAGTTGAAGTTGGAGGTGAAAAAGGTCGGTAAATTTTCCTGCATCCGATATTGGAGAATGACCTGCAGGATTTCGTCACGCACCCAAGCTGTTGACTGCTCGGCACCAATGTCATCTAAAATCAGGACTTCAGAAAGCTTAAGCTCATCCACCAAGGTCTTCACATTGCCATCACCGATAGCATTTTTGACATCGATGACAAAGCTAGGATAGTGGAGGAGAGTTGATGAAACACCACGTTTTTCTGATAAATCATGGGCTAAGGCAGCCACCATGAAACTTTTACCCACACCAAAGTCTCCATAGAGATAGAGACCTTTTCGAATAGTTGGATATTGCTCCACGAAGGCTAATAGCTTTTCAAAAACTGGCAAGCGACCCAAATCATCCAAGTCAACTTGAGCTAAACTAGCTTTCCTGAGACTGGCTGGCAGATTGATTAACTTGAGACGGTTCTTAATAGCCGCTTCTTTTTCCGCCGCGATTAGTTCAGGAGTTTCTTCATATGAAACATCTGCATAGCCATGATTCATAACCAAAATCGGCTTGTATCCTTTGGCAATATAATCCGTATCACCACGGAGAAATTTGTCACGCTCGGTGATATACTGATTAAACTTGGAGATACTGCGATTCAACTCCTCTGGAGTCAGGGATTCTTGCTGGATAAAGGCCGCAACATCAGGGTCCTTCATGATTTTCTGGACCAAATCTTGATAATGAAAACGGCTAGGTTGACGTTTGAGTACGTCTCCGACACTTTCCATCTAATCTCCTCCTTTTTCTAATCGAGCTAATAGTTCTTGTTTCTTACGTTCTAATTCCAAACGAGTTTCCTCGCTGGTTTCATTCTTATAATCTGGATTGCTCCACTTGGGTACATTGGACTTAGCAGGACCGGTTTTACTAGTCTTTTGAGCCTGGCTCTTCTGCCCTCGCTCACGAATGCGAAGAACTGCCTCTTCTGCTGAATGTATCTTTTGATAGGCGTAGTCATTGGCTACCTTCATGGCATATTTCTCATTGATATTTGCCGAATCCACCTTATTAAAGGTCAATAAGAGAATGATATTGATGACTTCGTCCAGCAAGCCCAAGCCTGCCATCTGTTGCAAGAGTTCTCTTTCTGTTTGGGTAATACTTGCCTTACGTGTTTGCTTGATTTCTGCCAAGAACTGCAGGGCAGTTTTACTTTTGGCTTCTTTTATAATGGTCGTTTCCTTAGGACTAAAGTCAGAGGAAACAGGTTTTTGAGCAATTTTTTCACGCATGCGTTTGGTTGAAATAACTTGAGAGACAGCTGTTGACTTGGCCAATTGATAAGTTTCAAACCAAGTCCATTTCTTCTCCTCAGCAATGGCAAAGAGGTTTAAGACATCGGACTGCTCATCCGCAAAGCGAAGCCCATCTCGAGCCATCAGCTGACGAAAATGGTCCAAGTCAAAATCATTGGCCACTTTCTTCTTGAGACCAAGGTCTTCTTGACTTCCCAGTTCTGCCAAGTCTGGAAAGACTTGATTGAGCGAGACAGGTATTTCTTCACCATCAGCACTTTCAACTTTCAAATCCTCCACAGCCGAGTCGCCAATCTTTTTCTCCAAAAGTCTGCGATAAACAGGATGCTCCAAGAAATCTTGACTTGAAAGAGGAGCATGGAGGGCTAGCTGATAAACATCCCCCTTTTGATAGAGGGTCAAGAGATTGAAAGCAGATAGGATTTTTAGGGATTTTATCAGTCTATCCATCCCAAAGTTGAGATGGTTAAGAATGCTTGAAAAAAGATATTCCTTTCTACCATTATCCCAAAAACTGATTGTATAAAGATAAAGGCTCAGTGCCTCCTGACCGATAATCGGGAGGTAGCACTGTACCAGAGATGAGGTATCTTGCGACACCCGATTATTCTTTAGATAAGAAAAACGGTCAATTGGCTTCATTTATCTTTCCTTTTTCTTTTTAGAGGACTGGGTGATTTGTTGGAGCAAGCTCTCTAACTCACTAACATCCTTAAAACTACGATAGACACTGGCAAAACGAACATAGGTAATCTCATCCAACTCAGCCAACTCCTCCATGACGAGTGAACCAATGTCCTCACTTTGAATTTCATTTTCATTTCGACCACGGAGTTTCTGTTCGATACGATTGACTACCATGTTTATTTCATCACTTGACACAGGACGTTTCTGAGCTGAGCGGATAATTCCATTAAAGATTTTATCTCTGGAGAATTGTTCCCGTGTGCCATCTTTTTTAACAACCACTAAGGTTCTTTCTTCTACTCGTTCGTAGGTTGTAAAACGGTGTTGGCATTCATCGCACTCACGTCTTCTACGAATGGTGTTCCCTTCTTCTGCTTGGCGACTATCGATAACACTTGACTTGGTAGCCCCACATTTTGGACAACGCATCCTTTCCCTCCTTATCGTTTTCTTTTCATTATACCATTTTTTAAACGATTCCCAAAACAATTCTTCTTTTTGCTTGACAAGTTTTTTGTTTTGTTGTATTATTTAATTAAGACAAAAGGATAAAAGAAAGGAGACCAAGATGTCCTGGACATTCGACAACAAAAAACCCATTTATTTACAGATTATGGAGAAAATCAAGCTTCAGATTGTTTCCCATACACTGGAACCCAATCAACAACTTCCAACCGTGAGAGAGCTAGCTAGCGAGGCTGGTGTCAATCCAAACACCATCCAAAGAGCCTTATCAGACCTCGAACGAGAAGGCTTTGTCTACAGCAAACGGACAACTGGACGATTTGTGACTGAGGATAAGGCACTGATCGCCCAATCGCGCAAACAATTATCAGAAGAAGAATTGGAACACTTCGTTTCCTCCATGACCCATTTTGGCTATGAAAAAGAAGAACTACCAGGCGTAGTCGGCGATTATATTAAAGGAGTTTAAGCCTATGTCATTACTAGCATTTGAAAATGTATCCAAATCTTATGGAGCAACCCCAGCCCTTGAAAATGTTTCTCTTGACATCCCAGCTGGAAAAATTGTCGGTCTCCTTGGCCCAAACGGCTCAGGAAAAACAACCCTGATTAAACTAATCAATGGCCTCTTACAACCAGATCAAGGACGCGTCCTTATCAACGACATGGACCCAAGCCCAGCAACCAAGGCTATCGTAGCTTATTTGCCGGATACAACCTATCTCAATGAACAAATGAAGGTCAAAGAAGCCCTAACCTACTTCAAGACATTCTATAAAGATTTCAATCTTGAACGCGCCCATCATCTACTTGCAGACCTCGGCATTGATGAAAATAGTCGTCTCAAGAAATTATCAAAAGGGAATAAGGAAAAGGTACAACTGATTTTGGTTATGAGCCGTGATGCTCGTCTCTACGTTCTGGACGAACCAATTGGCGGGGTGGACCCAGCAGCCCGTGATTATATCCTCAATACTATCATCAACAACTACTCCCCAACTTCTACCGTTTTGATTTCTACCCACTTGATTTCTGATATCGAGCCAATCTTAGATGAAATTGTCTTCCTGAAGGACGGAAAAGTCGTCCGTCAAGGCAATGTAGATGATATTCGCTACGAGTCAGGTGAATCCATCGACCAGCTCTTCCGTCAGGAATTTAAGGCCTAAGCAAAGGAGATTATTATGTTTTGGAATTTAGTTCGCTACGAATTTAAAAATGTTAACAAGTGGTATTTAGCCCTTTACGCTGCCGTGCTAGTTCTTTCCGTTCTCATAGGAATGCAAGTACACTACTATAATTATGTATCTTTCAAAGATAGCCAACCTGTCTTACTTTTCTTTCTGGCTCTCGTCTTTGGTGGATTGATGATTACACTTGGGATTTCAACCATTTTCTTGATTATTAAACGATTCAAAGGTAGTGTCTATGACCGACAAGGCTATCTGACCTTGACCTTGCCAGTTTCTGAACACCATATCATCACAGCCAAATTAGTTGGAGCCTTCATTTGGTCTATCCTTAGCTCCACTGTACTAGTTCTAAGCGCTTTTATTATTGTTACCATAACGGTTCCAGAATGGATATCAAATTCTGAGTTGATTCCACTTGTAGGAACATTCCTTCCTCAACTCTCTCTTATGGGGGTATCCTTCCTACTAAATACCATCTCAGGAATCCTCTGCATCTACTTGGCTATTTCCATCGGACAACTGTTCAATGAATACCGTACCGCACTCGCTGTTGCAGCCTACATTGGTATCCAAATCGTCATTGGATTTATTGAAGTCTTCTTCAATACCAGTACTAACTTCTATATTAATTCACTTGCAGGATTTAATGATAATTTCTATATGGGAGCAAGCGTAGGCATTGTTGAAGAACTCATATTCATAGCTATCTTTTACCTCGGAACCTACTATATCTTGAAAAACAAGGTTAATTTGCAATAATTTTAAAGTCTAGCGACAATAACTCGCTAGGCTTTTTTCGACCTCAGGATTTACATTTTTATATGAAGTATTTAATAAAAAGGAGTATAATGACTTTAAAACTAATTACATGTATATCGATAAGGAGGTCAACTCTTTATGCTGAGAAGATTTGTTACCAAGAAGCACCTCGCACTTTACTTCTTTTCTATTACCATTACTTGGCTTGAAGCGATTATCACACCAGCCCTTGTTCAGAATATTGTTGCCAGTTTTACCAATCAAGAACTAGGCCTTCTTTGGAAAGTTTTGATTTTAGGAATCCTTGGTAATCTCATCCTCTTACTAGGTTTGGCTGGGAAACGCTATTACTACGCCCGTTTGATTACTGACTTCAAATATGGAATCAAGAGTGCTATTTTCAAGCGATTTTTAAACAGTTATGAGATTAATGAAAAGGATATTTTGTCTGACCTAGAAAACGACGTCAAGCAACTAGAAGAAAGCTATATTGAGCCAACGGTCATCATCATTTCTTCTCTTGGCTTCACAACTGTATCCATTCTCTATGCCCTATGGACCAATTTTTACCTGGGCTTGATTTTCATCCTCTTCTACTCCTTTCCTGTCCTCTGCAGTGCTATCGGATCAAAGCGTTTGGATTCACTTTCTGAAAAGCGGTCAACTGTTAACCAGAGCTACTTAGCAAGCTTGACAAATTTTATTGGCGGTAGCCAACAAATTCGCCATTATCAGGGGCAAGACTACTTTTTTACTCGCTATCAAAAGCAATTACAAACCAGTCTTGATACCGAAATTAACTATGAAAAGCAACGAACTTTAAACAGTCTCTTGATCAATAGCATCGATGCCTTTTGTTCTGTCACACCAATCGTCATCGGTGGCTTTATGACCTACTATAATTATTTAGATGCGGCGAGTTTTGTGGCTATCTATCTGGTTTCCCATAATATCGGCTATCAATTTCAAGAGTTAGCCTACTTTACCAATACCCGAAAAGCAACTCGAAGTCTTCTCAACAAATACCAAAAACTTTTGGACCAGTCTGACTCCATCTCGCCTAGAAGCATAGAAAATATTTTCCCTATCCAACTTGACACCATCTCCCTTGAAAAAGAGGGGAATATCCTCTTATCTCCGATTTCCATGCGCATCAAGCAAGGAGAAAAAATTGCCATTATCGGGGAAAGTGGCTCTGGTAAGACAACCCTACTCAATATCATTCATGGAGAAGAGACACCGACAAGTGGACAGATTAGCTTTGCTGGTCAGAACCTGTCACGTCAAGAAATTACAAGTATTAGTTCCTATATTCTCCAAGATAGCCATTACTTTGACACGCTATCTCTGGAAGACAATATCCTTCTGGGACTGGATAAAAATAAAGAGACTTTAAATCATATCCTCAAAAAAACAGGATTAGAGCATTTGAAAAATCGAACGCTCAGAAATGATAGTCTATCTGGTGGCGAGAAACAACGCCTAGAAATCGCTCGCGCCCTCTACCATGATAGCCAACTCATCTTAGCAGATGAGATTAAGGCCAATCTTGACTCGGAAAATAGCAGAAAAATTAGCGACTTGCTCTTCTCCCTACCTCAAACAGTCATTGAAGTCATTCATCACTACACGGAAGAAGACTTAAAACACTATGACCAAGTCATTCACTTAAGCAAAGAAAAGTAATAGTCTATAACATACGATTTTAAAAAGCAAGGAACCCGAATTCCTTGCTTTTTAACTCAATATCAAACTGGCCACAATAGGGCTGACAAAGACATAGAGAATACCGGTGACACCGATAGCCAAACCACCCATGGCTCCTGCTACAGAGCCGTATCGGAAGGCTGTTCCCGTTCCGACTGCATGGCCTGTTCCTCCAAGGGAAAGACCAACAGCTACTGGGTCATCAATTTTCAACCACTTCAAGAGGGTTGGGCCGATGACACTGGTTAAAATTCCAGTCGCCACTACAACCACCAAGGTCACAGTGGTCAGACCTTGCAATTTTTCTGTAATCCCAACTGCCATGGCGGTTGTTACTGACTTGGGAAAGAGAGAAATGGCTAGGAAAAAGTCCATTCCAAAAATCTTTGCTACAAGGGCCGTGAAAGAGGTATTAACAACTACTGCTAACAGACTACCAAAGAGAATACTCCGTGCATGGTGCTTCATCAAGTGAAAACTCTTATAAAGCGGAATCCCTAGAGCCACGGTCGATGGGACAATCAAGTTGTTCAGATAAACCCCACCTTGGTAGTAATCTTGGTAAGAAATACCCGTCACTTTTAGAAAGATGATAATGAAAACAGCTGACAAAAGCAAGGGCGTTGTCAATGGATGGGGAAAACGTCTGTAAATCAGCATTCCTACTAGATAAGCTAGGATAGACAGGGCAAGCCCAAACAGGGGATTGGAAACAAATTCACTCATTTGGCATCTCCTTTCTCATAATCTCCCTCAAACCGTCGTTTGATAAACTGAACTACCAAGGCTATGAGGATAACATTGATGACTGCTGCAAAAAAGACAATCAAAACAATTGGCAAAAGATAGGGAGCAATCACATCAAACTTTTCCATGATTCCCACTGCTGGCGGCAAAAAGAGAATGGTCATATTGGCCAGCAAGAAATTCCCCACCATATTGACATGCCTGGTTCTCAGCCACTTGAATTGTAGGGCTAGAAAAAGAATAATCAAACCTATAATACTGCCTGGGATGGGCAAATGAAAGAAACTAGAGATCCCCTCTCCGATTAGAGAAATCACAAAGAGAATCATTAATTGAACATATAATTTCATCCTAAACTCCACGAAATAGACTTCTTGCATACCAGTTTACTCTTTTTTCAGAAAATTTCAAGGAAATGCACAAGGGATAATGAAAATTAGATAGGAAAGGGGATACAAACAATTCTTGACTTGTGAAAACAGGCATGATTTAGGATAAAATATTCCAGCGTCCTTCTTGTCAGCATTCTTGAAAAGTAGTATAATTATTGCATGCGCAATCATCTTGTGATGCAGAGACTGTCTGTGAATGGACATTCTTCTATTTATAACTCTAAAAAGAAAGGAGATACTATGACCTATTTGGAAAAATGGTTTGACTTCAATCGTCGTCAGAAAGAAATTGAAAGTCTCTTGGAAGAGACCATTGCCCAGCAGAGCGAGCAAAGTCTGACCTTGAAAGAGTTCTACCTGCTCTACTATCTGGACTTGGCTCAAGAAAAATCTCTACGCCAGATTGACCTGCCAGATAAACTTCATCTGAGCCCGAGCGCTGTTTCTCGGATGGTGGCTCGCTTGGAAGCCAAAAATTGCGGTCTACTTAGTCGCAGGTGTTGTGATCAAGATAGACGCTCTAGTTTTATCTGCCTGACAGGTGATGGGCAAAAGACACTGGCCACACTACAAAAGGCTGTCGAAGAAAGCTTGGAAACTGGTTTGGATTTCTTGATTTAAGATGATTTTAGAAAAAAAGTTGCGTGCGCAATCATTTTTCTTGACATTCTCTTTTACAAGGAGTAAAATAAAATCATCATTAAACAAAGGAGTTTTAAACATGATTGAAATTACCTATCTAGATGCCAGCAAGAATGAAAGAATTGTAACTTTCGATTCTTATGAAGACTTTGATCGTTCACAACAAGCTTGCCTTATCGGCGTCGCAGACTACTACCCCGTCCAAAAATTAACTTACAACGGTCATGATTTGGACTACCATGGGACTTATGGAGATATCTTCTTCTATCTCAAGAAACAAGATTTAAGCCAATATAACTAAAAAAGGAGAAATACAATGACAAAAGCAATTACAGATGCAACATTCGAACAAGAAACAAAAGACGGTTTGGTCTTGGTAGACTTCTGGGCAACTTGGTGTGGTCCATGTCGTATGCAAGGTCCAATCTTGGATAAATTGTCTGAAGAACTTTCAGAAGATGTTTTGAAAATCGTTAAAATGGACGTTGATGAAAATCCAAACACAGCTCGTGCTTTTGGAATCATGTCTATCCCAACTCTTCTCTTCAAAAAAGACGGCCAAGTGGTGAAACAAGTTGCTGGTGTTCACACAGCAGAACAAATCAAGGCCATCGTTGCTGAATTGAGTTAATCACATTAGAGACCAAGTACTTTCTTTGGTCTCTTTTTTCTTGCCCTTTGCCATTTTTCAAAAAATATGCTAGACTATAAGTAGAATATTACGATGTTTGGGACATGCCATCGCTAAAAAAAACCTCTACTTGGTATTTTTTAGCTCCCTCAAGGGAGCTTTTTGCGTGCTCTGAACATTTCCCATTTTGGAAGGAGTACTATGAAACGTCAATCAGCCTTGGTCGTCTTTAGTGGCGGTCAAGATTCTACAACCTGCCTCTTTTGGGCTAAAGAACACTATGAAACGGTCGAAGCCGTTACCTTTGCCTACGGCCAACGCCATCATCTCGAAATTCAAGTTGCTAGAGAAATCGCTAAGGAACAGGGGATTCGTCATCACATCCTAGATATGTCTCTGCTGGGGCAAATCACTGAAAATGCCCTGACCTCTGATCTGGAAATTGAGCAAAAAGAGGGAGAGGTTCCCAATACCTTCGTTGATGGTCGTAACCACCTCTTTCTGTCCTTTGCGGCAGTCCTTGCTAAGCAACGAGGCATTAAAGATATCGTGACAGGTGTCTGCGAGACAGACTTCTCAGGCTACCCCGATTGTCGAGATGTCTTTGTCAAATCCCTTAATGTTACCCTCAACCTTGCCATGGATTACGACTTTGTTATCCAAACACCTCTCATGTGGCTAGACAAGGCTGAAACTTGGGAATTAGCCGACCAACTCGGTGCCTTTGACTATGTTCGTGAAAAGACCTTGACCTGCTACAATGGGATTATCGGAAGTGGCTGTGGAGATTGCCCAGCCTGCCACCTACGTCAACATGGTTTAGATATTTATCTCTCACAGAAAGGAGAGGACTAATGTTTTTTGCACCCAAAGAAATCAAACAGGAAACCGGGGAGTCTCTTGTCTACAATCCACACAGAACCTTGGTATCAAAAGAGTTTACCTTCGATGCTGCCCACCACCTCTTTCACTATGAGGGAAAATGCAAATCCCTTCATGGTCACACCTATCATCTGCAGATTGCTGTCAGTGGATTTTTAGATGAACGTGGCATGACCTACGATTTCGGAGACATCAAAGCAATCTACAAGAACTACTTAGAACCCCACTTGGATCATCGCTATCTCAATGAAACTCTTCCCTATATGAACACGACTGCTGAAAATATGGTTTACTGGATTTTCCAAACCATGAAGCAAGAGTTGCCAGACGAACGTGGTCTCCGTTTGGAATACGTTCGCCTCTATGAGACTCCGACTGCCTTTGCGGAGTTTAGACGGGAGTGGTTAGATGACTAGGGAACGTGTCCTCAAACTACCAGTTCTGGAAATTTTCGGCCCAACTTTTCAAGGTGAAGGCCGTGCAATCGGGCAGAAAACCATGTTTGTCCGCACTGCTGGTTGCGACTACCACTGCGACTGGTGCGATTCTGCCTTTACTTGGGATGGCTCTGAAAAGCCAACTCGTATGACTGCTGACGAGGTTATTGCTGCCTTGGATAAATTGGGGAGCTACGACTATGTAACCCTATCTGGGGGAAATCCTGCTATCCTAGCAGCCAACATGGCCGAATTGGTCACTAAACTCAAGGAACGTGGTGTCACTCTGGCTGTTGAGACCCAAGGCTCCCGCTGGCAAAATTGGTTAAAAGATATCGACCAGGTTACTCTCAGTCCCAAACCTCCTTCATCCAAGATGGAGGTCAACTTCGAGACCTTAGACTTTATCGTTTCCCAATTGGATCCAGACAAGGTGACCTTTAAAATCCCTGTCTTTGACGATGTCGATTTGGCTTTTGCCAAAGGCATTCAAGAGCGCTACCAACCAGATGTTCTCTTCTTATCAGCAGGAAATCCTGAGCCCAAGGCTACAGGAAATATTGTCCAAGACCAACTGGACCGCCTCAAAGAACTCTGGGAACGAATCGCTACTGACGATAGCTGGGGCAATGTCCGCGTCCTTCCTCAACTCCATACCCTTCTCTACGATAACCAACGCGGTGTTTAATACTCTTCGAAAATCAAATTCAAACCACGTCAACGTCGCCTTGCCGTACTCAAGTACAGCCTGCGGCTAGCTTCCTAGTTTGCTCTTTGATTTTCATTGAGTATAAAATTAGAAAGAAAAAATTATGTCACAACAAGAAGAAATGAAAAACCTAAGCCTCCTCGGCAACAAAGAAACCAACTACATTTTCGAGTATCAACCAGAAGTTCTCGAATCCTTTGACAACCGTCATGTGGAAAATGACTATTTCATCAAATTCAACTGTCCTGAATTTACCTCACTGTGTCCAATCACTGCTCAGCCAGACTTTGCGACCATTTATATTTCCTACATTCCTGACAAGCTCTGTGTAGAGTCAAAATCCCTCAAACTCTACCTCTTTAGCTACCGAAACCACGGAGATTTCCACGAAAACTGTATCAACACCATCGGGAAAGACTTGGTCAACTTGCTAGACCCTCGCTATTTAGAAGTCTGGGGAAAATTCACTCCACGCGGTGGCATTTCAATCGATCCCTACTACAACTACGGTAAGCCTGGAACTAAGTATGAAGGCTTGGCAGAACAACGCCTCTTCCAACACGACCTTTATCCAGAGAAAATTGACAACCGTTAATACTCTTCGAAAATCTCTTCAAACTTTGTCAACGTCGCCTTGCCGTAGGTATGGTTACTGACTTCGTCAGTTCTATCCACAACCTCAAAGTAATATATTGAGCAACCTGTGGATAGTTTATTAGTTTGCTCTTTGATTTTCATTGAGTATAAACAGATACGAAAAAGCCCTGTTCCTCAAGATGAGGAGCAGGGCTTTTTGAGTTTCAATTATTCTTCTGTTCCAAGGAAGTTTTTCGCAACAAGAGCTGCAAGAACTCCACCAGCGATTGGAGCAAGGATGAAAATCCATACTTGTTGAAGGGCTGCGCCACCTACCAAGACAGCTGGTGCCAAGCTACGAGCTGGATTTACTGAAAGTCCTGTGATGTTCAATCCAACAAGGATCATGGCCATCAAAGACAAACCGATTACCAAGCCAGCAATCGCGCCATTTCCCTTGCTTTCTGAAGTCACAGTCATGATAACCAAGACAAACAAGAAGGTTGCGATGACTTCAAACAAGAAACCACCAAAGACAGTGACACCGTTTGCCAAAGCATTTTCACCAAGACTAGCAGTTGACATACCTGAGTTCGCCAAGAGGAAGAAGACAGCGCCAGAAGCAATAAAAGCTCCAATAACCTGACCAAGGATGTAGTTGACAAGGTCTTTTGATGACAAACGTTTGTTTACAAACATAGCGATTGAAACCGCTGGGTTCAAGTGAGCACCTGAAACAGTTCCGATTGAGTAGGCTGCAACTACGATTGCCAAACCAAAGGCAAAGGCGATTCCAAGGTGACCAAGGCCATCAAGACCATTTCCAAAAACAACAGCTCCTGTCCCAATGAACACAAGCATGAACGTACCGATTAACTCAGCGACAAATTTTTTCATTCTCTTTCTCCTTTTTTCAAAACTAGATACTAGTCTATCAAAAGAGGGAAAGGGTTTCAAGAAAATTGATTGGAAATTTTCGGGATAAAATTCTATAAAAACGGTAGTGTTTATTTGAAACATTTTTTCTAAAGTTATATACTATCAATATAGTTCTAATAAGTTATTTATTCCCTAATTTGAACTAATTTTTACAACTTTGCTGTTCTTTTATGAACGTTTGAATGGTATCGTGGATACCAAGGAGGAATCATATGTCTAAAGTTGCTATTGTCACAGGTGCAGGTCAAGGAATCGGTTTTGCAATCGCAAAACGATTGGTTCAAGATGGCTTTAAGGTAGGAGTCTTAGACTACAATCCCGAAACAGCTGAAAAAGCTGTTGCCGAATTATCAGCTGAAAATGCCTTTGCTGTCGTGGCCGATGTTTCGAAACAGGCAGAAGTTGCCCAAGCATTTCAAAAAGTTGTTGACCATTTTGGTGATTTGAATGTTGTCGTAAATAACGCTGGTGTTGCTCCAACTACTCCTCTTGATACAATTACTGAGGAACAATTTACACGCACTTTCGGTATCAACGTTGGTGGTGTCATTTGGGGTTCACAAGCTGCACAAGCGCAATTTAAAGCACTTGGCCACGGAGGTAAAATTATCAACGCAACCTCTCAAGCCGGTGTAGTGGGCAATCCAAATCTAACTGTTTATGGTGGAACAAAATTTGCTGTTCGAGGAATTACGCAAACATTAGCACGTGATTTAGCAGACTCAGGAATCACTGTTAACGCCTACGCACCGGGTATTGTGAAAACACCAATGATGTACGACATCGCTCATGAAGTTGGTAAAAATGCAGGAAAAGATGACGAATGGGGTATGCAGACATTTGCAAAAGATATTACTCTAAAACGTCTATCTGAACCAGAAGATGTGGCTGCAGCCGTCAGCTTCCTTGCAGGACCAGATTCAAACTACATTACAGGACAAACCATTATCGTTGATGGTGGTATGCAATTCCATTAAAATACACAAAAAGAGGTTGGAAAATGATTCAACCTCTTTTATTAGTTTTCATTATCAGTTAGGAGGATACAATAGAAACTCTTTCAATAAGTAATATTAGCTTATCCCTAGTATTGAAAAGACTGGATGGCTTCTTTCAAGTCATCTTGTAAACTATTTCTCTGGTCAAGTTGGACATAGACTTCCAACAGACAGGATCTGAAGTTGGAAAATTTATAAAAATCTTCCCTTTCTTCTATCGGAAAGTCAACAGCTTTTATCCAAGAAGCTACTTGCTCTTGCTCCAACTTCCCTTGTAAAATAGGTTCATAGATTACTCTTGCTAAACGCCAATCCTCATCATCTGTAAAACGAATGGATATTCTTTTAAATAGTTGGCCAAGTATCTCAAATACTTCATGAACCCTGTTTTTAGGAAAGTTTGGATGACAAACCACCTCTGTCAGTAAATCGGCTCCATGTGCAAAAGCATGAACCCAACCATACTGACTTGAAAAACCCGTTGTATCCTTTTCTTTTGAAAGATAATACAATCCTTGATTTAAAAGGACATTACGAATTTCTGATTGTAATCCCTGATAAAAAACCGATTGCTGGTTGGCATCCGCAGACAAGAGATTTGCATAAATAAGCGCCCTAAAAGAACGTTCAAGGGTTGACAAGCCTACCTTATCAATCTCCTTATCTAACCCTCCATCAGATGAAATCCCTTCAGCAATGAAATGAAATTGTTCCTGTGTAAATAGCTCTTCCTGAATCCCTCTAGCAAAGCTTGTAAAAACAAGGTCATCGCGAATTTCTGGAGAAGAATCTCCCAAATGATCAAGCAACCATTGGATTTCTTCCTGGTTATAACTTGGTTTTTCTCCTGTTATTTTTCTAAGTAACTCTTGATACATGCTCAATACCTCTACATTTCTAGCAGCTGTTCAAAAAACCAGCCTTAAATGACATAATATTGAATTCTCAATTAAACACAATCTGATATACAATGAAGTAAATAACTATCAATATCAACTCTACAGCAAGTTCAAATTTAACATCACGACCTTCAACGGCGTTTTTGAAAATAGCTACAGCTAAGCCAAATATAATGACGCTTAACAATCCAGATATCATCAGCATAAGAATTACCTACCTTTCTATTCCCCTACTCTCCCAACTGGGCACTGTAAGCGATGATCTGATTAACCGTATCAGACAAGAATTGGATGGTATCACGAAGTGGTTTGTCCGTTGAAATGTCCGCTCCGATAATCATGGCTGACTCAAGCGGTGTCTTGCTACCACCTGACTTAAGGAGATTGAGCCAGTCCTCAGCTCCAGTTTCTGAGTTTTTCAGATGGAGGTAACCCGCAGTCGAGATAACAAGACCAGCAGAGTAAGTGTAACTATACAAGCCCATATAGTAGTGAGCTTGGCGCATCCAAGTCAGAGCCGCATCGTCGTCAATTTCAATAGCATCTCCCCAGAAATCTGTCAAAACTTCCTTCATAATGCTGTTGAGTTTGCTTGCTCCAAAGGTCTCCCCTTCTTCAATCAATGTATACACTTTACGCTGGAAGGCTGCTTCCAAAAGGTGAGTGATAAAATTATGGAAATATGTATCTGTCAAACGGTGAGCCAAAGCGAAGCGTTTTTGACGTGGGTCGTCAGATTGGTGCTCCAAGTAGTCACTGAGGAGTAATTCATTGAAGGTTGACGGTGCTTCAACATAGTAGGTCGACATGTGGGCATTAAAGTAGCTTTGGTGATTGTCTGAAAAGATGAATTGACCAGAATGCCCGATTTCATGAATCAAGGTATAGACATCGCTCAAACGACCAGTCCAGCTCATGAGAACATAAGGATGCACACGATATGGGTCCGCCGCATAACCGCCAGAATCCTTGCCACTATTGGCAGCAAAGTCCACCCAGCGCTCTTCTTGATAACGAGCAACTTCCTGACAATATTCTTGTCCCAAAGGTTCTACGGACTTCATGACCAAATCATAGGCGTCGTCAATAGTCACTTGAGGATTAAGGGCGCTGTCCAAGTCCAATTTCCAGTCTGCAAAGGTCATCTTTTTAAGACCATTGACCTTGGCAACATGCTTGAGGTATCTCTGAGCAACGGGCGCAAAATCCTTCATGATGAGGTCAATCTGACGATCAAACATAGCACGGTCCACTTCTTGCTCAGCTAGAAGATAATCAAAGACTGAGTCGTAACCCTTCATATCTGCTAGTAGTTTTTCAGACTTGATTTGGGCTAGATAGGCTGCTGCAGCCGTATTTTGGTGCTTACGAAGACCTTCTGAGAAGGAACGGAAGGATTTCTCACGGACCTCAGCGTCCTCATGGTTTTGGTAGAAATTCTCATAAGTAACAAAGCTGTTTTTGTAGGTCTTACCATGAGCTTCAAAGTCAGCCATTTCAAAGTCCCCAGCTCGCATCTTAGTGTAAATATCCTGCGGACTGTAGAAAACTTCACCGAGATTGGTCAAGGCTTTTTCCACATCAGCCCCTAGATAATGGGCTTTTTTGATTTTTGCCTGACGAATAGCTGCCGTCAAGTGAGGCAATTCCCCCAAACGGTCTAAGACTTCCTCATCAGCTTCCACCAAGGCATCGTCAAAGAAGGTCAAGGCTACACTGGCATCTGTTTCGAATTCCATCCCAGCTTGGGCAATGTTAGCAAATTCGTCATTGCTATAATCTGTCGTCTGCGGCATAAAACCATAGTTACCAATATGGCTCATCTGAATGTAGATTTGTTCCAATTCCGCAAAGGCCTTTTCAAAATCCTCAAAAGTATGAAGATTATCCTTGTAATCACGGCTAAATTGGTTAATGTCTTCTCGAGCCTTC
Organism: Streptococcus mitis; assembly: GCF_047460035.1. Taxonomy (GTDB): domain Bacteria; phylum Bacillota; class Bacilli; order Lactobacillales; family Streptococcaceae; genus Streptococcus; species Streptococcus mitis_DW. Next base: position 299,831 of record NZ_JASHHB010000001.1, read on the forward strand.
TCGATTGCATGCAAGAAATCTTCACGATCTTGGTATAGGGCTGTTAAATCCCAAAGTTCCTTCTCTGGAAATTCTGAACGGTGTTTTTGTTCCATCTTCTTCCTCTTATTTCTCTAATTCTAATAAAACACTAAGGGCTGATAAAGCGTAAAGCGGTGCTGTTTCTGCTCGCAAAATGCGAGGGCCAAGTCCTGCTAAGACTGATCCCTTAGCTTCGAAACTCTCAATTTCTGCAGGTGACAGGCCGCCTTCTGGACCAAAGATAAAGAGCAGTTTGGCTCCTTTTTCAAGACCAGAGACCGCTTGTAAGAGCGCAGCGGCTTCACCTTCTTTGGCCGACTCTTCATAAGCCACTACGATGCGGTCAAACTGGTCCAGTTGGGCTAGAAAGTCTGATTTTTTCTCGAAAAGTGTGACACTCGGTACTAGATTACGCTTGCTTTGTTCTGCTGCTCCAAGGGCGATTTTTTCTAGTTTTTCAACCTTTTTATCCAATTTCTTGCCATCCCATTTGGCTACCGACCATTCGGCAGGGAAGGCCCAAATCTGGCTGGCACCCAGTTCGGTTACTTTTTGAGTGATAAACTCCAGCTTGTCTCCCTTGGGAAAGCCAGAGGCGATGGTCACTTGGACTGGCAGTTCCACATTGTCATCTAGTTCTTCTACCAATTCAAACTGACGAGCTTCCACATCCAGCACACGCGCCAAGCGCTTGATGCCATCATCAAAGACCAAAGTAACCTCATCATCTTCTTTCAAGCGCATAACCTGAAACATATGCTTGCTGGTTTCCTTGTCCTCGATGGTGACAGGAGAGACTGCACTCCCCTTGACAAAATACTGCTGCATGCTAGCCTCCAATCACACCTGAAATATCCTTGGTTTTCTTAAAGACACAGGCATTCCATTCCCCTTGAACCATGTGGGTTTCAAGGAAAAATCCAGCTGACTCAGCCGACTCGCGCACCATGTCCCACTTGTCCTTGATAATGCCACTCATGATCAGGTAGCCTTCATCCTTGACCAAACGATAGGCATCGTCTGTCAGATGAATGAGGATATCCGCCAAGATATTAGCCACGATGACATCTGCCTCAATCTCAACACCCTTGAGCAAGTCACCTGCAGCTACATGGATGTTTTCCATGCCAGGGTTGAGCTCAATATTTTCCTGAGCCACACGAACCGCTACATCATCTAGGTCGTAGGCGAAAATTTCCTTAGCACCCAGTAGCGAGCTGGCAATAGAGAGAACCCCTGAACCAGTCCCCACATCTAGCACCGTTTCGCCACCACGAAGGACCTGCTCCAAGGCAAAGAGGCTCATCTTAGTGGTTGGATGCGTCCCTGTTCCAAAGGCCATGCCTGGATCCAGTTTGATAATCTTTTCTCCAGCAGTTGCCTCATAATCCGTCCAAGACGGCACGATGGTCAAGTCATGAGTGATACGAGCTGGTTCATAGTATTTCTTCCAGTTGTCTGCCCAGTCTTCCTCAGCCAAGGCAGTCGTCCCCATCTTGACCTCACCCAAATCCATAAAGTCTGTCAATTCTGCCAGGCGAGCCTGCAAATCCGCCTCAACCTCTGCTACATCAACCGTATCAGGGTAGTAGGCTGTCACTACGATTTCTTCTTGCTGCTCGACCTCTGGGAAAATCTCGCCGAAGCGGTCAACATTTCCCACATAGTCCATGCTATCTTCAATCGCAACACCTTGCGCTCCTAGTTCAATCAAGAGATTGGAAACCAACTCCTCCCCCTCACGCTTGACTGTAACTTTTAACTCTTGCCATGTTTCCATATTTAAGATACCAAGCCCGTAAAACACAAAGCCAAAATAGGAAATTCTCTGAAGACGCTTGTGTCTAAGAGAAGTTTATCTTTTTGGCATAGTTTTTAGGGCGGGTTCAGTTTAGAAATGTAACCGAACCATCCTTTCTAATCACTTACTTTTAAATAATCTTTTAATCTCTCTTGCAACTGAGGTACAACTTGACTGGAACTAAGAAACTCCTCAACATTCATTAACTGATAACCCTGTCCCTCATCTCCAAATACGATGCTGTCAAACTGGTTCTGTGTTAACTGACCGACTAGAAATACAGATTGTTTATCCGCAAAAAGCATACTTGGATAAACCTTACTCCAGAGCAGGCAATCTTCGGTCAAGTGAATGCCTAGTTCCTCATAAACTTCACGCGCCGCGCACTCAAAAGGACTTTCATCCCCCTCGCGTCCCCCACCGGGCAGTTCCCACATATTGGGCCAGGGAATGCTTGCCTTATCATCGCGTAAGATAGTCAAGAGCTTATCCCCACAAAACAAAGCAATCTTACAGCCTGTGAAATCAGAAATTTCTATGTCCATGTCAAACTCCTAGTATCTCGGATAAGGATAAAATTCTCCCTCTTCCAAGCCAACTTTTCCTTCTTCAAAGACTTCTTGGTTCCATTCCATGACGAATTCTTCTGCTTCTGGGTCTTCCAAAAAGTCCATGAGGGCATCTAGTCCAACCTCGGCAGTGTCTTTAAGGAATAGAGCAAAATAAGCTAAAAATTCACGAGAAAAACCTTTTTTAGGTAGGTAAGGAATAACCGTCAAATAGTCTTCCTCATTGACTGTTGATTTGGCAGGATTGTAAAAAAGCACTGCTTCCTCAAAGAGAATGTCATCTGACGAAACCTCTCCGTCTTCATCCACCATCTCCACGCCTGCAGCATTTTGCGCTTCTAACAAAAAACTCACTTCAACTGCGTGATTACGCTTGTCCCAACTAATCTCAAAGTCAAAGGGAAAATTCTTCTCCAACTCTTCCTCTAAAACATCTAAAAATCCATATGTTGCCATTTTGTCCTCTTTCTATGCGACTCTTTAATCGCCCCGATTGCTCGGAAATATGCTAAAATAGATACTACCATCTTACCACATATACATCAGAAAATCCACGCTAGAAAGGACTGCTATGCCAGACAATCTCGCGCTTCGCATGCGCCCTAAAACCATAGACCAGGTCATCGGTCAGGAGCATCTGGTCGGACCTGGAAAAATCATCCGTCGCATGGTGGAAGCCAACCGTCTGTCTTCCATGATTCTCTACGGACCTCCGGGCATCGGCAAGACCAGTATTGCCTCTGCCATCGCTGGAACAACAAAGTATGCCTTTCGAACTTTCAATGCGACAGTTGATAGTAAAAAGCGACTGCAAGAAATCGCGGAAGAGGCTAAATTTTCAGGTGGTCTCGTCCTATTACTAGACGAGATTCATAGACTAGATAAAACCAAGCAAGACTTTCTCCTTCCTCTCTTGGAAAGTGGACTAGTCATCATGATTGGGGCTACAACTGAAAATCCTTTCTTTTCTGTCACTCCTGCCATTCGCAGTCGTGTTCAGATTTTTGAGTTGGAACCTCTGTCTAACCAAGACGTCAAAGAGGCCCTGCAGATAGCTCTAAATAACCCTGAACGTGGTTTTGATTTTCCAGTAGAACTAGATGAGGATGCGCTGGATTTCATTGCTACCTCTACAAACGGAGACCTTCGCTCTGCCTTCAACTCACTTGACTTGGCTGTTCTTTCTACTCCCGAAAATGACAAGGGCATCCGCCATATCACTCTAGACATCATGGAAAATAGCCTGCAGCGAAGCTACATCACTATGGATAAGGATGGAGATGGCCACTACGATGTCCTCTCAGCCCTGCAAAAGTCTATCCGTGGCTCAGATGTTGATGCCAGTCTTCACTATGCTGCCCGCTTGATTGAGGCTGGTGATTTGCCAAGTCTCGCTCGTCGCTTGACTGTTATCGCTTATGAAGATATCGGTTTGGCCAATCCTGAGGCCCAGATTCATACCGTGACTGCTCTGGATGCTGCCCAAAAGATTGGGTTCCCAGAAGCCCGTATTCTCATTGCCAATGTCGTGATTGATTTGGCCCTTTCTCCGAAATCCAACTCAGCTTATGTGGCTATGGATAAGGCACTTGCTGACCTCAAAACATCAGGGCACTTGCCTATTCCGCGACACCTGCGTGATGGGCACTACAGTGGAAGCAAGGAACTGGGGAATGCCCAAGACTATCTCTATCCACACAACTACCCTGGAAATTGGGTCAAGCAAGACTATCTACCAGAAAAAATTCGTAATCATCACTATTTCCAAGCAGAAGATACTGGTAAATATGAACGGGCTTTGGCTCAAAGAAAGGAAGCTATCGACCGTTTGCGAAAAATCTGAAATCCTTTTCAAAAAATTGCACTTTCCTCTTGATTTTTTTTGAAAAAGTGGTATTATATAAACATAGAAACGCTGTGGTGTACGACTTCACACTTAAGTGTTGACCGACTATTTTTTGTATTATTAGGGAAACAAAAGTCTTCTAACAGCATGTAGGCCGTCTCACACGGAAACAGCTTCAGTTAGAGCGAGTTGCCCACCTGCTTAATTGCGCGGGTTCAATACAAACCGTGAAGTTTCGGCACCAATACAGCTTTTTTCTTTGCCTCCTTAGCTCAGCTGGCAGAGCAGCGGACTCTTAATCCGTGGGTCACAGGTTCGATCCCTGTAGGGGGCATCTAAATACAACAGGAAAAAGCCTTGTAAATCAAGGCTTTTTTTGCTTGTCTATAACTGATTTACCCCATCATTTGTCCCACATTTTAAATCTATCTTTTCTTTTTGAATCAAATTACATCTTTACAAATAGTGTAAAGCCAGTTACTTTTGCTTTGATGCCATACAATATTTTCATGTAGAGAAGACAAATTTTATCTTCTCTTTTTATTTTCAAAATAATAAAAACTGATTTTCTTTTCATGAATCAGACTGAAACTTCCAAATTTTCCATTTAGTTTATTGATATTTCCTCTAAAAAGGTGTATAATATTTTTATTATCAAACTATACTATACTATATAGGGGGTATTGAAATGAAATTTTCTAATCGTTTACTGCTATTCCTTGCAGGAGTTGTTTTTGTCCTTTTAGGACTTTTCCTATTTACAAACCCAGTAGCTAATCTTGTTGCTTACAGCTGGTGGATTGCATTTGGTTTACTGGTTTCTTCTATAGCAGCTATTTTAGGCTATTTCTCTGTACCAAAAGAGCTTCGCTCACCAGCTCATCTTTTCCAAGGGATTGTTAATCTTCTCTTAGCTCTTTACCTCGTTGCCTATGGCTTTGTGACGCTGCCAGTTGTCATTCCAACTATTTTAGGAATTTGGTTAATTGTAGAAGCCATTATAGCTTTCTTTAAAGGCAATCGTCTGGGATTGATTTTCCCTATTATTGGCAACCATATCATGTGGATAGCGTTGCTTGCATTTTTACTAGGTCTAGTGATTTTGTTCAATCCAGTAGCTACAAGTGTCTTTGTCGTTTATGTCGTTGCCTTTGCATTTTTAATTGTTGGTTTCACCTATATCCTTGATGCCTTTCGTAAATAATCTAGCTGCCATTTTGGGCATATTAAAATAGCTGGGAAGTTACATTCTCAGCTTTTTCTGTTGCCTCCTTAGCTCAGTTGGTAGAGCAGTAGACTCTTAAGCTATGGGGCGCAGGTTCGAGCCCTGCAGGGGGCACATCTAAATCAACAGAAATAAGCCTTGAAACCAAGGCTTTTTTTAACGTCTAATAGCTTTTTGTAGCAAAGTATTTAAAAATAAAAGAGAAGAGAATCTCTCACTCTCTTCTCAGTATATCTTATTAAATTTAGTTTTTCTTAATCTACCTGATTTTCCTTTGCGACGACAAATTCTTTAACCAGTCGATAGATAACAGCAAATACGGGGGTAAAGAATATCATTCCAAGTAGTCCGAAAAGATTCCCTCCAATACTAGCAGCCGCAAGCGTGAAAATAGCTGGCAAACCAATAGACTGACCTACAACTCTAGGATAAATAAGGTTTCCTTCAATCAGCTGTATAACTTGATATAGAAGAAGAGAAAGTAAGGCTTGAGTAGGACTCACTGTGAAGATAAAAATCGCTCCCACAACACAAGCAATCATAGGCCCTACATAAGGAATGAACGATAGCACTCCTGCAAATATACCTGTCATTACTCCATAGGGTATCCCAAACACGCTGTAACCAACCGCTATCATAACTCCTATGATAACTGCTTCAATCAGCTGACTCATCAAAAATTGGTCATAAGTCTCTAGTGCTACTTGTCCAATGTAAGTCAACTTTATCACCACCTTCTCTGGAAGAAAAACTTTTAGAAGTCGACTCGTCATCGCTGCCAAATGTTCCTTACTGGATAAAAATAAAAAGGTGAAGACTATAATCAAAAAGGCATTCATCAAACTTGAAAAAATATTGCCGATATTACTAGTCAGACCTGATAAAAAACCTATCAAAGCTTGGCTAATAGAACTAGATTGTCCCTGTATGCCTGATACGATAGTTGACAACATGTCTTTGGTTACAAATTCCGAGCTGCCTAGCAATTTCCCAAGTTGAGTCAGGACTGTTGAAAGGACTGTTCCCAGCTGACTAATAGTCTGGGCTAGGGTTGGCAGCACCAAAACCAAAAGAGCAATCACGATTAAGATAAGAGCTAGGAAAACAAGTACCATGGCAATCGGACGACGCAACTCTGCCTTTACCTTCAATTTAACTAAATACTGTTCAATTTTTTTCATAGGAACATTAAGCACAAAAGCAATAACAGCACCATAAATCAAGGTTGATATTACATCAAAGAGAGAGATTGCTCCTGATATAAAGCTCGATGCATTCAGAATTACAAGAGCAACCAGCCCTATAAAAAGGATTAACGGGGTGTATTTTTTTACTAAGTTCATAAATTCTCCTTAATAAACATGTTTAGATACGACTATACTATTTGGTTTTTCAAACTCTCGATTAAGGTAGGCTTGGTAAGTTCCTGGAGCGATAAATCCTTTGGGTGAGAGGATATCGGTGCCAGCCTGACCGACTATGGTATCAGCCAAGAGCACACAGTTTGTAGATAAGACAAAGTAGGATTTAAACTTAGATTTGATAAATTTATAAAGTTCCCCATCTGTCTCATGTCTGATTTTATAAGCGTAGGTGTAGTCTTCCTTACCATCACCTGTCATGATTTTATCTGCACTTGGCTCCCATGGAATCGTCAGTTGTTTCAATTCAGCCAACTTTTTCTGAACTGCTTTTTCCATTTCAGGCGTCAAATCTATCCCATAACCAAAAAGCGTTTTTTGACTCTCACGTTTACATAGGTCAATGTACTTGTCACGATCACAGAAATATAAGACACCATCTCCTACCATGCCAAATAAGGTCTCAGAAGACGGATCATAGTTGCCATAAGAAATAACACGGCCTTGATAGCAGATATCCACATGACCAATTGCCGAAAACAGAGAGGTCTCAGCTGTATGAACAAAAATTTCAAGCTCCGCTGTCTTACCAGACTTCACTATTCCAAGATGGATATCTTCTTCCTCATCAGCATTTTCCAGCATAAATTTGTTAACTTTTGCTAAAGTTCTTGCAGGGATGAGAGCGGCTAGGACAATAGGTAAGCTAATTCTAATACGACGTTTGAGATGGTTTTTCCCAATTTCCTCCTCAAACAAGAAACCATCACGGATATTGGACACACCATAAAGGAAAAAATAAGCCCCTAATACAAAGAGTTGAAAGACAGAATTTCCTGTAGAGGACAAAAGACTAGTCCCACCAAGAAAAACTAGTACGAGTCCATCTAGTAAGAGACGAAAACGAGGTCGAATTTTGTTTTTGCGGTAGAGAACATAGGTGACAAGGTTAATACTAGCATGAAAAATCTGATAAACTCCAATCACAAGAGCCAAAATATAAATCGGCACATCCGTCGCAAGATTGGAGCCAAGCAAATATCCCAGCACTAACAATTTAACCAGTGCAACTCCCAAGGTGTCCGTTGACTGACTTTTTTTGAAAATACGTAATACTAAATCTAAGACCGTTGCTATCCAAGCTAAAAACAGAACCAGTCGAATAACCTTTACTGGCAACCAAGTCCCCGTGACCATCAAGATGAGACCTAGCAGAACAAACAAGAACCCCTGAGCAAGTAATTTCTTACCTGTCAGACCTAAAGATAGAATTTTCGCCATATAAAAACCTTTCAACAATAAAAATTAAACACTCCGATTAAACTGACTAGTAAATAGCCAACACTACAAACAGCCTGTGCCAGCAACATATGGTGACTAGAAATGACTGTAGTAATGTCACCATCTTGTCTTATGCACTTCTAAAATTTGTTATATTGATTAGAAACCAGAGCTTATAAAAACTAGCTAAACTCGAGAGATAGACACAATTGCGACGAAAAAATGTATAACCAATTCAACTTGTTAAGGTAAGAAAGCATTATTTCCAATCTATTAATTATTCATCTATTACCTATTATGACACAATATTCCCTATAGTTCAACTTTTTACTTGTTTTTATATTACACGGACTAAAAAGTTTTCAACAGTTGATTGCATTTGTTTTAATAAGTTTTAACCTTTCTTGGTTAGATAAAAAAAGAACCATACAGTTTAGAATCTGTATGGTTTTTGCCCCACTTTTGTCCCATTTTTAAATCATGACATTGAAAATACCTAAAATCACTTATATTTCAATATTTTTAATTGCTCTCAATATGAAAGTCCTTTCCAAATCCCTGTAGGGGGCATCTAAATCAACAGGAAAAGCCTTAAAATCAAGGCTTTTTTTCTTGTCTCAAACGGCTTCCTCCTCAAGTATAAAAGCATCTTTTCGCCTTCTCTACTATCTAATCAAACAAAAAAATCTCTTTCAACATTTATAGAAAGAGATTTTTCTTTAGGAGAAATAACTTAATTTTTAATCGATTCGTGATAGCTCAGCTGGCACTGTTAAGTAATAGGTTGCCGTCAAGCTTGCTTCACCTTGATTGACAAAAATCTCGATGGAATTTTTATCTAGAACAACTTCCAATTCTTTAGCTTCAATATCTACATACCGTCGACTAGTGTCCTGTTCTTCTTCACCTAGAATTTTTTGAACAAGATGGCTACGATCAATGTAAACTTGCTGCGCATTACTGTCATAACCAAATTCAAGATAATCTGTATCATTTCCTAAGTGGTAATGACAATCTTTATCTATTTGGATTTGATATTGGCCTTTTTTAACAGGGAATTGTCTTAGTTTGCCATCTTCCAATCTTAGAATTCTAGGTAAAGTCATGGCACATGCCCATTTGTGTTCTTGGTCATGGGTTGGAAGGGTACGCCCCCATGTCTGCATCCAAGCAATCAGGATACGACGATTTTGATCGTCCAACAATGTTTGAGGCGCATAGAAGTCTTGGCCATGATCAATTTCTTGAACTGATTCTGGGATAAAACGTTTTTCTCCCCAATCTACCTTACCCGTGAACAAAACCGATGAGTTGATGTTATGATATGAGTCTCCCTCACGCTGATAACGCATGGGTGACATAATAAGGCAATCCTTCCCATCTAACTCAAAGTAATCTGGGCATTCCCACATAAAGCCTTGGTGTTCTACCCCTTTTAAAAAAATGGATTCGAACTGCCATTCTACTAGGTTATCGGACCCTAGTAGAACGATACAGCCCACATTATCCTTGTGTTTGGCAGCTACTACGGAGTAATAGCGTCCATCTTTTTCAAAGAGTTTTGGATCACGGAAATCAGCAGCAATTAACTCATCTGGCAAATCTGCTCCAGTTGCAACTGGATTTTGTTCAATCTTTTCAAAGTGAATCCCGTCATCTGAAAATGCTATATTTTGTACTTGACGAACACCGGTTTCTTCTTCGATGTGACCAGTATACATGAGCCAGAGGCGATCGTCTTTGACGATAGCTGATCCTGAGAAGCAACCATTGCGGTCGTAGTCTTGGTCAGGAGCAAGTGCCACTGGCAAGTGCTCCCAAGTCACCAAGTCCTTACTTTTAGCATGACCCCAGTGCATAGGCCCCCAAACACTATCATAAGGATAGAATTGATAAAAGAGATGGTATTCTCCACGAAAATAGACAAATCCATTTGGATCATTGATCCAACCAATCTCAGCTGAAAAATGTTCTTCAGGCTTATACTGAGTATTTACGAGATGTTTATTTTCTGCTATAAAACGATTGGCTTTTTCTACTGTAAATGTTTTATTTATCATAAGTATATCCTATTTTATTCCAGTTCCGGAACCACCTAGACCTTGAACAATATATTTCTGAGCGACTACATAGACCAAAATCAACGGAATCGTTGAAATAGTTAATACAGCCATTACCTGATTGATATAAACTGGTTGAGTTGTATTAATAGTTGTAATTGCAACCTGCATTGAAAATTTAGAAGAATCTGTCAAAACCATCAATGGCCAAATATAATCATTCCAGCTTGAAATAAATGATAAAACGCCAACTGTGGCAACTGCAGGTTTAGACATTGGAAGCATAATTTTAAAGAAAATTCTAACGATACTTGCTCCGTCCATCTTTGCAGACTCAAGAATCTCTTCTGGAATTGCAATAAAGAAATTCCTAAATAAGTAAATATTAAATACACTCGCCAATCCTGGAATAATAACTGCAAGACGATTATTGACCAAACCTAAGGAATTGATAATGGTAAATTGTGGAATTAACACAGTTTCTACTGGAATAATAAGTAAAGCAAGTAAGAAACCAAATAAAATTTTCTTACCTGAAAAATTGACTTTTGCAAAAGCGAAACCGGCCAGTGCATTGACAATAATAGAACCAATAGCAAACGTTCCAGCATAAAAAATGCTGTTCCCTAGATAGGTAAAAATACTAAATCGCTCAAATACTTCCTGATAAGGTTTAAACCAATCAGCGGGATTTAAACTTGGTAAGAAGGCTTGCCAACTAGTTAAATTTTTATAAACATCCGCTTCTGGCTTCATGGCTGAAACTACCATCCAAACCATAGGAAAAAGGAAGAGTCCTGCCAATAGGGTTAACAGAATATATTCTAAGATTGTTGTTGGTTTAAATCGTTTCATCTTAGTCATCCTCCTTCAGAACGCGACGTTGCACTAAGCTAATCATACCAATTAACGTTGTAAATACTAAAGCGATTGAGCTAGAATATCCTACAAGACGATCAGTAAAACCTTGTTGATAAATATAGTACACCATAGTAATTGTTGAGTTTAATGGCCCACCTTGCGTCATAACCATTGGTTGTACAATTAGCTTAAAAGCAGAAATTAAAGTTGTTAACAATACAAACAGGGCTGTTGGTTTTAGTAGGGGCATCGTGATATAACGAAACTGAGCCCATTTTGAGAATCCATCTAATTCAGCAGCTTCATAGACATCTTGTGGAATATTCTGCATTCCTCCTAAAAATAAAAGCATCTGATAACCTGCACCCTGCCAAGCAGAAACAAAAACAATTGCATACATAGCTTGTTTAGGACTAGTCAAGAAAGGTTGAGAAGCAATACCTACCTTATTTAAAATAGCATTTAATAAGCCACTATTTGGATTTAAAAGATAAAGCCAAAGAATAGAAATAACTACCAAGGACATGACAACTGGAGCAAAAAAAGCCACTTTAAAAAACATATTCCCTTTGCGCTTTTTATTAACAATCAAAGCCATTCCTAAGGCCGCTCCCAATTGAACTGGAATAATCCAAACAACAAATTTCAAAGTATTCAAGAAGCTCTTTAAGAAAATCGGATCTTTTGTTAATCGAATAAAATTTTCAAGTCCAACAAATTTTCTTTCATCTGGTGTCAACAAATAATAATCTGTAAAAGCGTAATAAATGACCATTCCAACTGGAATTACTAAAAAGATACCTAATAAAATTAAAGCTGGAGCTAAAAAACTATAACCTAGTATGTTATCCTTTATTTTTTCACGTCTTTTTGTATCCACAACAGTTTCTTTACTCATATCCATCTCCTTTAATCATATATATCAAACTAGGCTATTAACAAGAAAGGGGAAGGTAGTTCCAAACATTTTCCTTCCACCTTCTTTTTTACAGATTATTTGAGTGACTGATCAATAGCAGTTTGCATTTCTTTTGTACGAGTATCCAAGACTTTTTGCACATTTGGATTTTCTTCATAATAGCTGATATCTTGCATCGCTTGTTGAAAAGCTCTAGAAACCTGAGGATATGCTACGACAACTGGGCGAGCATGAGCTGTTTTTGAATTTTGTTCCATCAAGAAACGCATTGGTTCGGACACTTTATCTTTGATATTTTCAATTGTAGATTTACGAATCGGAAGGACCGAATTCCCCAAGCTAATAATTTCACTTGATTCTGTATTTGTAGCAAATTTAACAAATTCAGATGCTGCCTCTTTTTTATCAGATTTTGTCGTAACAGCTAATTGCCAACTACCTGAAGGGGATACTAATTTTTTCGTCTTACTAGATACTGGGTAAGGAAGGATACCAAAATCAATATCTTTGTAGTTTACATTCATGTCAGCAATCGTCCAAGAACCACTCAAAAGCATTGGATACTCTCCTGTTTCAAAACCTTTTTCGACTGGACTAACAGTTGTATAACCTTCTTTTACAAGATTTTGAATGAATTGAACTGCTTCTACACTCTCTTTTGAGTTGAAGTATCCTTCTGCCTTTGTTCCATCTTCGTTTACGACAGAACCATTATTTGACCAAATCAACGGCATATAAGCATATGGTAACATTTCATCGTTTGAATTAATACGAAAATCAATTGCCGGTTTGTTATAATGATCTTTCAATTTTTTAGCAATCGTATTAAATTCATCCCATGTCCATGGCTTTTCTAGCGTTGGAAGCTCTGATTCCGCAATTCCGGCCTCTTTGAACATTTTTTTGTTGTAATAAACACCAACATTCGATTCAGAAAATCCAAATGCATAGAATTTGCCATCATAAGTTCCTTGTTGTTTAATACTGTCCAAAACATCATCCATATTATTATCTTTTAGATAATCATCTAGCGGAGTAATCACTTTAGATTTTGCATAAGCTGCCGTATTTGGTCCATCAAGGGTAATAACATCTGGAAGACTATTAGTCGTGATAGCAGCATTAACCTTGTCTTCATATCCTCCACCACTACCACTACGAGGAATATACTCAGTTACAACTTTGTACTTACTTTTTCCTGATTGATTAAAGTTGTCAACAACTTTTTGCCAAGCTTTTCCTTCATTGGTTTCGTCAGAGAATTGTACCCAGACTTTAATATCATTTGAAGAACTCGCTTGTTTTGAGTTAGTTCCTCCACTACAACCTGCAAGTATAGCTAACGATAGCCCCGCAACAACAGATAACATTGTACCTTTACGCATCATTTTCCTCCTTTTTGAAACGTTTCATTTTTATTTATTTTTTAAACAAGCTTCTAGCCTGTTTTTGAAACGTTTCATTTGTTGATTATATTATAACAGCGCTTTCATTAATTGTCAAGCGCTTTTTAAATTTTTTTTGTTGTTTTATCTCCCCAAAAATATGTGGGAATTACGATTCGTTTTTCTAGAATCTCTTCTCGCTTAATCATTTTCAGTATCATTGCAACAGATTCTTTTGCCATCATACCAATATCTTGAACTATTGTAGACACTAGATAAGATTGATCGACAGAAGTTTTTAAACCATCAAACCCAATTATCTGGTAATCATCAGGTGCTATTTTCCCCAGTTCTTTCATAACACTAATAACTCTCAGAGCCATCATATCATTTATTGTAAATATACCATCAATTTCTTTATGAGATTGCAAAAAAACTCTTATCTGATCTTCAGGATTTATTAAAGGTTCTTTCATTTCAAAATTATAGACATCTACTCCTAATTCCTTAGCTTTTTCTCTGAATCCTTTACTTCTGAGTATAGTCTCATTCTCATACATATTAATTGAACCAATAAAAGCAAGGTGCTTATTATCCCTTCTAACCAGTTCCTCTGCTGCAGTTTGTCCTCCTTTGTAATTTGCTGAAGTAACATAGCATACATTTTCCGAAAAATGTCTATCTATACTTACAAACGGTAAATCGGATAAAATATATTTGTCAATATCAGAATATGTAATACCAATAATTCCATCCACTTTATTTTGTTTCAACATTTCGATATATTCGATTTCATTTTGTGAATCGCTATCAGCGTTACAAATAAATAATTTATAATTATATTTTAATAACTCTTTCTCAACATGATAGGCAAACTCCGAGAAAAACGGATGCCAGATGCTCGGAATAATCAAAGCGATAGTTTCTGTTCTATTCTTTTTCATACCTCGAGCATAATTATCAGGGATATAGTCCAATGTTTTTATAGCCCTTTGAACTTTCCTTAAAGTTACTTCTTTAATGCCTTTTTCCTTATTAATCACACGTGAAACTGTTCCAACACTAACTCCTGCTTCTAAAGCAACATCTTTCATGGTAATTGATTTTCTTTGTTCTACCATATTATCACCTCCTTTCAATATATAGTATCATGCAAACGCTTTTTTAGCAACTATTTCTCAATCATTTTTGTCCAGATCCTTTTTCCTATCATGAATAAAATCACTCCAATTAGCTTTTGAAAATACTTCAATTTTCATATGTAAACATCTACATAAAACAGGAAAAGACTTTGTTTGCTTCTATCTCCCCTTTTTCATGATGTATTTTCGTACAGGTGCTTCAACCATTTGAACGATTTCAAATCCTTCTTTTTGATAAAGGTGCTGGGCTGCTTGATTTGCCTCGTAGACATTTAGAGAAATACTACCTATGTCTCCATTTTCAAAGACCAAACTAACAAATTTCCTTAAAGCCTGCCTACCTAAGCCTTGTCCCTGTTTCTGGGGATTGATAAAAAAGCGTCCAATATGAAGATTGCTGTCTTCTTGCCTGATTTTCTGGATAACCCCCACAAACTCTTGTCCTTCAAAGATTGAAAAGATTCCTTCCAACTCTTGCAAGACTTGAAGGGTCAGTGGAAAAGGAATCTTTGGTCCCATCCATTGTTCCTGAAAATCTTTCCCCAGGGAGTTGGACCATTGGCATACGAGCTGAGCATTTTCTGTGCTCACATTTTCTTCAAAACGAATTGTCATCTCGACCTCACTATCTTGTCTATGTTTCTCCATTATACTACTTCTCCTATTTTTTACGAATAGATAAGTATGATTGATTTTTATTTTTTTCTTGTCGGGAGCATTCTCGCTTCCTTTCTTGGTTTGGTCATTGACCGTTTTCCAGAGCAATCCATTATCCTACCAGCTAGCCACTGCGATGCCTGTCAGACTCGCTTGCATCCCTTAGATTTGATTCCGATTCTCTCACAGGTCTTCAATCGCTTTCGCTGTCGCTACTGCAAGGCTCCTTATCCAGTCTGGTATGCCCTTCTTGAACTAGGTTTAGGTCTCCTTTTTCTGGTTTGCTCTTGGGGATTTCTTTCCTTGGGGCAAGTCATCCTAATCACTGCTGGTTTGACTCTGGGCATCTACGACTTCCGTCATCAGGAATATCCCTTACTAGTCTGGCTGACTTTTCACCTAATCCTCATGGCTTTCTCTGGCTGGAATCTAGTCATGGTCCTCTTCCTTGTCCTTGGAATTGTGGCTCATTTTATCGATATCCGCATGGGCGCAGGGGATTTTCTCTTTTTAGCTTCTTGTGCTATCGTCTTTAGCGCAACGGAGTTACTTATCTTGATTCAGTTTGCTTCTGCAACAGGGATCCTAGCCTTTCTCCTGCAAAAGAAAAAGGAAAGACTTCCTTTCGTGCCCTTCCTCTTACTCGCGGCTTGTGTAATTATTTTTGGTAAGCTACTGCTTGTTTGATAAAGTCCTGAATTGGCTCTCCTTGGTGGAGAGCTTTTACAATTTTCGAACCGACGATGACACCATCTGACACCGCATTGAAGCGTTCTACATCAGCTTGACTAGACACACCAAATCCTGTCAAGACTGGGATGTCTGCTACTTGATGCAATTGCGCCAAGTGCTTATCCAAGTCTGATCGGTAGTTTCCTGATTTCCCTGTCACCCCGTTAATAGCAACGGCATAGACGAAACCTTCTGCTCCTTCAATCAACTCTTTTTGACGCTCAATTCCTGTAGTCAAACTAACTAGGGGAATCAAGGCAATGTCTGTATCTGCCAAATAAGGCTCCACAAAGTTGGCATGCTCATGAGGCAGGTCTGGGATAATCAATCCCTTAACTGCTGTATCTGCCAAATCTTTGACAAATTTTTCCACACCGTACTGAAAGAGAGGGTTGAAGTAGGTCATAATGACAAGCGGAACTTCTGTTTCAATGGTTTTCAAGGTTTCAACCAAAGCCTGGGTAGAAGTCCCGTGAGCTAGACTGCGCAAGCCTGCTTCTTCGATTACAGGACCATCTGCAACAGGGTCTGAAAAGGGAATACCCACCTCAATAGCTGAAACTCCCAATTCTTCTAAAAAGTGGATCGTTTCTCCGAGACCCTCCAAGCCTTTCTCATGGTCTCCAGCCATGATATAGGGAACAAAAATTCCTTTCCCAGCTGCTTTAATAGCGTTCAATTTTTCTGTTAATGTCTTAGGCATGAGCTTCTCCCTTCTTTGCTGCATCTGCTTCCAAGCGGTCCTTGACTTGAACCACATCCTTGTCCCCACGACCCGATAGGCAGACAATCATGGACTTGTCTGGTCCAAGTTCTTTGGCCAATTTCACCGCAAAGGCGATAGCATGGCTAGATTCCAAGGCTGGGATAATCCCTTCCACACGAGACAAAAGTTGGAATCCTTCCAAGGCTTCTTCGTCCGTCACAGGAACATAGCTGGCACGTTTGATATCGTGGTAGTGAGAATGTTCTGGACCGATACCAGGATAGTCCAATCCTGCTGAGATAGAGAAGGCTTCAAGAATTTGACCATGGGCATCTTGGAGCACATCCATAAGGGAACCGTGAAGCACACCTGGACGACCCTTAGTCAAGGTAGCTGCGTGGTGCTCTGTATCCACACCAAGTCCTGCTGCTTCAGCCCCATACATGGCTACAGACTCATCTTCTACAAATGGATGGAAGAGACCGATGGCATTAGAACCACCACCAACACAGGCTACTAAGGCATCTGGCAGATCTTGACCTGTCAAGTCACGGTACTGTTGTTTAGCTTCTCGACCAATAACACTTTGGAAGTCACGAACGATTTCTGGGAATGGATGAGGCCCCAAGGCAGAACCAAGGATATAGTGGGTGTCGTCGATATTTGCCACCCATGAACGAAGAGCTGCATTGACCGCATCTTTGAGCACGCGCGAACCGTCTGTCACTGCCTCAACCTTAGCTCCCAAAAGCTCCATACGGAACACATTGAGGGCTTGGCGTTTGACATCTTCCTCACCCATGTAGATAGTACATTCCATGTTAAAGAGGGCTGCAGCAGTTGCAGTTGCCACACCGTGCTGACCAGCACCTGTTTCAGCGATAATTTTCTTTTTACCCATGCGTTTAGCAAGCAAAACTTGTCCCAAGGCATTGTTAATCTTGTGGGCCCCTGTATGGTTAAGGTCTTCCCGTTTGAGATAAATCTTGGCTCCGCCGATATGCTGAGTCAAATTTTTTGCGTAGTAAAGGGGAGTTTCACGCCCCACGTACTGACGCAAGAGTTGGTTTAATTCCTCTTGGAAACTTGGATCTGCCTGACTTTCACGGTAGGCCTTCTCCAACTCCAAAACTGCTGTCATCAATGTTTCTGGGACGAAACGTCCTCCGAATTTTCCGTAAAATCCATCTTTATTTGGTTCCTGATATGCCATTCTTTACCCTCTCTATAAATCTTCTAATCTTTTCATGATCTTTTTGTCCATCTGTCTCCACTCCGCTTGATACATCTACTGCATAGGGAGTAAAGTGTTGAATTGCTTGTACTACATTGTCTTCCTTAAGCCCACCTGCGATAAAGAAGGGCTGATTTAGTCCAGTAGTATCTAGTTGCCCCCAGTCAAAGGTCTGGCCACTTCCTGCCACAGGGGCATCAAAGAGGAGATAATCTGCCTGAGAATGAGGCACATGCCCCTCTCCATCCACCTGCACAGCCTGAATGCTGTCACAGGGCAAATCCTCAAACACATCATCCGCTATCTGACCGTGAACTTGAACCAAGTCTAAACCAACTTTGTCAATGACTTCTAGCAGTTCTGCCCGACTTGGTGAAACAAATACACCAACCTTTTTGACATCTGCAGGAATAAGCTTTGCCAGCTCAACAGCCTGTTCCAAGCTCACCTGTCTTTTACTGGGTGCGAAGACAAAACCGATATAGTCTGCCCCTGCTGAAACGGCTGTTCCCACCGCTTCCTCGGTCGATAATCCGCAAATTTTAACCTTTGTCAATCTGCAACTCCTTGATTCTCTGGGCTACATCTTCTGCCTGCATGAGAGCTGTCCCTACTAAAATGCCGTTAAAGTATGGTGCTACTCGCTCTGCATCCTGCCCTGTGAAAATAGCTGATTCAGAAATATACAAGCAATCATCTTTGAAGTGTTTAGCCAAGTCTACACTGGTCTCCAAATCGACCTCAAAGGTGGTCAAGTTTCGGTTATTAACTCCGATAATCTGAGCACCGAGTCTGTGAGCTACCTCTAGTTCAGCTAGATTGTGGGTTTCCACCAAGACTTCCAGACCAAGCTCTGTCGCGTAGTCGTAGAGTTCCTTAAGGCGTTCTTCTGACAAGGCAGCCACAATGAGTAAGATGACTGTTGCACCTGCATTGCGAGCACGGATGATTTGCTTTTCATCGATGATAAAGTCCTTGTTGAGCGTTGGAATCTGTACCTGACTGGAAATCCCCCGTAGATAATCCAAATGACCTTTAAAGAAAACCTCATCTGTCAAAACCGAAATCATCACTGCTCCGTTCGCTTCATAAGTCTGGGCCTGTTGCACAATATCCACATTGAGATTGATATCTCCCAGACTAGGGCTAGCTTTCTTAACTTCAGCAATTACCTGCAAGCGATCTTGATGATTCTTCAAAAAGTCAGCCAAGCGATAGGTCTGGCGCAAGGGCTGGATTTCCTCCAGCTCCATCTGCTCGACCTCACGCGCCTTCTGCTCCAAGATTCGTGCTAAAAATTCCTGACTCATTTTTGGTACTCCTGTAACAGTCTAAGTTTTTCAAGGGCCTTGCCACTAGCAATCACTTGACGGGCCAAGGCAACTCCATCCTTAATACTAGCCACCTTACCATTAGCATAGAAACCAAGACCAGCATTTAAAACTGTCGTTTCCAAGAATGGACTTGGTTCATTTTTAAGAACTCTGAGCAAAATTTCTGCATTTTCCTGAGCATTTCCTCCACGAATATCTTCGATAGCGTAGCGCTCCATTCCCAAATCCTCTGGAGTAAAGCTCGACAAGGTAATTTCACCATTTTCAAGAAGAGCAATCGTGGTTGTTCCATTCAAACCAGCTTCATCCAAACCTTCTGGTCCAGCAACCACGATGGCACGTTTGCGACCCATATTTTTCAAAACCTGAGCTGTACTTTCTAGAAGTTCTGGACGGCTAATTCCAAGAAGCTGTGTTTCTAAAGCCATTGGATGAATCAGGGGACCAGTCAAGTTCATAATCGTTGGAATTCCCAATTCCAAACGAGCTGGCATGATATATTTCATAGCTGGGTGCATATTTTTAGCAAAGAGAAAGACGATTCCAGTTTTATCAAAGACCTTACCTAGTTCAGCTGGTTTAAGGTCTAGGTTGATGCCCAAGGCTTCAAGGACATCTGCAGATCCAGATTTAGAAGAAATCGAGCGGTTACCGTGTTTTGCCATATGAACACCGCCACCAGCCAAGACAAAGGCTGCAGTTGTGGAAATATTAAAACTGAAAGACTTGTCCCCACCTGTACCACAGTTGTCCATGGCATCATGAATTTCAGTTGGAATGTGTTGGGCATGGCCTCTCATGACTTGGGCAATGGCTGTGCGTTCTTCAGGCGTTTCCCCCTTCATCTTAAGAGCCAAGAGAAGAGAAGCAATCTGCGCCTCTGTTACACGCCCAGTTACGATACGCTCAATGACATCCGTCATTTCCACACCTGATAAATTTTCAAATTTTGCTAGTTTTTCAATAATATCTTTCATCCTAGTTTCCTCACTTTACAACCTTCTCGATAAAATTCCGAATAGAAGACAAGCCATCTGGCGTTCCGATACTTTCTGGATGGTACTGGAAGCCATAAATCGGTAGGTTTTTATGTTGAATCCCCATGATGGCTTGGTCATCAGTTGAACGAGCTGTCACTTCAAAGTCTTCTGGCATTTCTTCAATCAAAATACTGTGGTAACGCATGACCGCACGGCCATCCTCAATGCCTTGATACAAAACAGATGGCGCTTCAAAGCTGATATTGCTCTGTTTCCCATGCATGACTTTTGGAGCCAAACCTAACTTACCACCAAAGACTTCTGCGATAGCTTGGTGGCCCAAACAAATCCCTAAAATCGGCTTCTTGCCAGCAAAATCACGAATCATGTCTTCCATCTTACCAGCATCAACTGGCCAACCAGGACCAGGAGAAAAGACCAGACCATCTGCTTTTTCAGCTTCTTCATACAGCTTGGGATCATCATTTCTCAAGACCTGTACTTCTGCAAAATTCCCAATGTATTGGGCCAAGTTATAGGTAAAAGAATCATAGTTGTCAATCAATAAAATCATGGTCTTAGTTCTCCAATTCTAGTCATAGATTTTGCTTTGTTAATGGTCTCTTGGTATTCGTTTTGGGCGATAGAGTCGTAGACAATCCCTGCCCCAGCCTGCACATAGGCTGTTTGATTTTTGAGAATCATAGTTCGGATGGCAATGGCCAAATCCATATCACCCGTCGCAGACAAGTAGCCGATTGCTCCTGCGTATACGCCTCGTTTTTCCGTTTCTAGTTCATAGATGCGTCTCATGGCCCGAATCTTTGGTGCTCCTGAAACTGTTCCAGCTGGAAGTGTAGATTTCAAGGCATCCATGGCAGTGAGTTCTGGAAGCAAACGCCCTTTCACCACGCTGGTCAAATGCATAACATAGCGGAAGAGCTCCACTTCCATATACTTGGTGACTTGGACACTGGCTGTTTCGGAGATGCGACCAATATCGTTACGTCCCAAGTCTACCAACATCCGATGTTCTGCTGTTTCCTTCTCATCCGAAAGCAGGTCTGTCGCCAAAGCCTTGTCTTCTTCATCCGTAGCTCCTCTTGGTCGCGTACCTGCAATCGGATTGGTTGTTACGATGCCGTTTTTGACAGAAACCAAACTTTCTGGACTGGCACCGATGATTTGATAATCTCCAAAATCATAGAAATAAAGGTAATTAGAAGGATTAGTCACGCGGAGATTTCTGTAGAAGTCAAATGGATTTCCAGTAACTTCTGCTGAGAAGCGCTGACTGAGTACGCACTGGAACATGTCGCCATTACGAATCAAGTCACGAGCTGTTTCCACCATTTCCTCAAATTTTTGAGGAGCGATATGCGGTTTGAAGTCTAACGGAGATAGATCCAAGTCTTCAAATTCATTTGGAGCAGGGATGCGTAATTCCTCAAGCACTTGGTTCAAGGCTTTTTCCAAGTCTTCTTGACTACGCTCACTATAGAGAGCATCCTCGATGACATGAATTTTTTCCTTCTTGTGGTCAAAGACCATGTAACTCTCATAGACGAAGAAATGCATGTCTGGCGTTCCAATTGTATCTTCAGGAATTTGACCAATTTCTTCATAAAGCGAAATCATATCGTAACCAACAAAACCAATTGCCCCACCACCAAAAGGTAGATCTGAATGGTGCTGGCTCTTATGAGTCACTTCATAAAGAAAATCCAAGGGATCACGATCAATCACTTGACCATTTTGATAGAGAACTCCATTTTCAAACTTAATCTCAAAAACTGGATTATAGGCTAAGATAGAAAAACGAGCTGTTTCCTTGTCTCTCGGAATACTCTCTAAGATAACCTTGTGTTGCCCCTTTAGGCGCATATAAGCCAAGATTGGTGATAAGACATCTCCATGAATGATTCGTTCCATTGTAATTTCCCTTTCAGTTCTACTTCTAGTCCGTGGTGACTGTATGAAAAATCCCCACGCAAAACAACTTGCGTGAGGACGAAATTCGCGGTGCCACCTCAATTATAGGATTTCTCCTATCTCTCATTCCTGTCTCAGATATTTCCTGTAACAGGCTGTGCGATAAAGGGCACTCCCTTGAGAATTATGTTTTCTTCTCTCGTTTCAGATGGACCCAACCTTACAGCTTTCTCTGCTTGTTTCCAGCAACCACAAGCTCTCTGTGAGAGAAAAGACTGTAATTTTTCCATCTATTACTTTTTAGCTTCTAGGTAGTCTGCAATCGCAGCTACGTCCTTGTCTCCACGACCAGAGACATTGATAATGATAATGTCGTCTTTGCTTAGTTTCGGTGCACGTTTAACTGCTTCTGCGATAGCGTGCGAACTTTCAATCGCTGGGATAATCCCTTCTGTCTTGCTGAGAAGGAGGAGAGCCTGAACAGCTTCTTCATCCGTCGCTGCAACATATTCCACGCGACCTGAATCTTTGAAGTAGGCGTGTTCTGGGCCAACCCCTGGATAGTCCAATCCAGCTGAGATAGAGTAAACTGGAGCCAGCTCTCCATCTTCCTTAAAGACTGCATAGGTCTTCATACCGTCAACAATTCCGATACTACCTTTTGTCATAGTAGCTGCGTGCTTGTCTGTGTCAAGTCCGTGACCAGCAGCTTCAACCCCAACCAATTTGACTTCTTCATCAGCCACATACTGAGAAAATGCACCAATAGCATTAGAACCACCACCTACACAGGCAATAACGTAGTCTGGTAAACGACCTTCTTTTTCTAAGATTTGACGGCGAGATTCTTCACTGATGACCTTTTGGAACTCGTGGACAATTGTAGGATAAGGGTGAGGACCTACAGCAGATCCCAGAACATAGAAGGCTTCAAGGTCATTCATCCATGCTCCAAAGGCTGCATCAACAGCATCTTTGAGGGTACGAGTCCCTGTTTCAACTGCGTGAACAGTTGCTCCCATCATCTCCATACGGAAAACATTGAGACGTTGACGCTCCACATCCTCTGCCCCCATGTAGACATCACAGGCCATACCAAACTTGGCTGCAGCCGCTGCTGTCGCAACACCGTGCTGACCAGCTCCGGTTTCCGCAATCACTCGTTTTTTGCCCATGCGTTTAGCCAAAAGAATTTGTCCTAAAACGTTGTTGAGCTTGTGAGAACCAAGGTGGTTAAGGTCTTCGCGCTTGAGATAAATCTTAGCGCCACCTAAGTGATCTGTCAAACTTTCTGCAAAATAGAGCGGTGTTTCGCGACCGGAATAGTCCTTTAAGTAATGGCGAAATTCTGCCAAAAATTCTGGATCATCCTTGTACTTGTCAAATGTCACTTCCAACTCATCCAACAAAGCCTGAATCGGCTCCGGTACAAAACTACCACCAAATTGTCCAAAATAACCTTTAGTTGTCATAAAATTTTCCTCTTTCTGTATTAGTTCCAAGATATGAAAAAAGCCCACACACAGAATATACTTCCGTGTGAGGGCGTTGGTAACGCGGTGCCACCTCAATTATAAAGGGACTATTCCCCTTTACATCTCTGCCTTGTCTAACAACAAGTTGCACTGTAAGGTGTGCGCACCGAATTTTCATTGTTTCAAATTCATTTTTAAAATCAGCCCACTTTCACTACTTCCAACCACCTGTTCACAATGACCACAGGCTCCCTGAAGATCAAAAATAGTTACTTTTCTGATTTGTTGAACTTATTTTAATACTTTGTTTTTTCTTTGTCAAGACTTTTTTACAATTTTTTTGATGAAGCTAGTACTTTTTCAGAAACTGTTTTGAAAGTCTCAATGATATAGTCCACTTCTTCATCGCTTAATTTAGTGTGAAGAGGGAGCGTAATTTCATTTTCAAAGAAGGCATAAGCCTTAGGATAGTTCGCCATATCAAAACCAAGATTCTTATAGGCTGTCAAAAGCGGAAGCGGTTTGTAGTGGACATTGCTTGCAATTCCTGCTTTAGCTAATTCTTGGATAATAAGATTGCGTTCTTCTAAGCTCGCTCCTTCTACATGGGTGATGTAGAGGTGGCGTGAAGATTCTACAGTATCAGTCTCATGTGCCAAAGGATGGATGCAAGAACCTGCAAAACCACGATCATAGCGGTCCACGATGTCCTTACGACGTTGCAACAAACTTGGATAGCGGTCCAATTGTACCAAACCAAGTGAAGCCATGATATCGGTCATGTTGCACTTGTAGGCTGGTGTAACGATATCGTATTCCCATGAACCCAGTTGCATCTTGGCAAGAGCATCCTTAGTTTGCCCGTGAAGAGAAAGGATTTGGAATTCCTTGTACATCTCTTCGTCGTCAATCGCTGGATTGGCTTTCCAAGTCGCACTTCCACCTTCTGCAGTTGTAAAGTTCTTAACTGCGTGGAATGAGAAGGAAGTAAAGTCAGCGATAGAACCAGCTGGTTGTCCTTTATAAGTAGACCCCAAAGCGTGGGCACTATCAGAAACAATCACAATACGGTTAAAGGCTTTTTGCCACTTGCTAGCAGCTGTAAAGAGATCACGTTTTTTCTCCACGACTTGGAACAAACGGTCATAGTCGCAAACAATACCTGCAAGTTCTACTGGGATGATCACCTTGGTCTTTTCAGTGATAGCTTGCTCCAGCAGGTCATAGTCCATTTCAAAAGTATCTGCTTGGATATCCACCATGACAGGGGTCGCTCCTACGTGAGTGATGACACTACATGAAGCTGTATAGGTCATGGCTGGAACGATGACTTCATCACCAGGTCCCACTTCAAGCACACGCAAAATCAACTCCAGAGCGGCTGTCGCAGAGTTGAGGCAGACAGTCTTAGGTGTCTGTGTGTATTGAGACAAGCGACGCTCTAGTTCTTTTGTCTTAGGACCTGTTGTGATCCAACCAGAACGCAGGGTATCCGCTACTTCAGCAATTTCTGCTTCTGTAATATCGGGAGGTGAAAATGGAATATTGTAATTTGGCATTGATTTGCTCCTTTTATCTGTACTCATTTTCTTATGACTACTTTATTTTAGCACTTCAAACACGGTTTGAAACATGATTTTGATGTCCCCAAGGAAACTAAACTCTCGGAGATAGGCGAGGTTATAGCGCATCTTTTCAGGGAGGACATGGTCGACATAGGCTTGGTCAACTGATAGGCCTTTTTCGGTCATTTGACTGATGATAGTGTCCTCATCTTTGTAGTTGATGCTGGCTGGAGAGGTAATTCCTGCTGGCAAAAGCAAGGTCGCCATCATTTCAGGGCTGTACTGCTCAGTGTAGCGTGGCACTTCAGGTCGTGTACCGACAAAGGACATCTCTCCTTTAAGGACATTGACCAACTGAGGCAGTTCGTCCAAACGCACACGGCGGATGAAATTGCCAACCTTGGTAATGCGGCTATCGTTAGCAGAAGTCACCAGACTCCCTTTTTTGTCCGCATCCGTCACCATGGTACGGAACTTCCAAATCTTGAAAGGTCGGTTGTACTGGGTCACGCGCTCTTGCTTATAAATCACTGGCCCCTTGCTATCCAACTTGATCCAAATGCTCAAGATGAGAAAGATAGGAGAGGTCAGAATCAGCAAGACTACGGCTAGAACCCAGTCCAAGCAACGCTTAAAAATCAGCGAACCCTTCCTTTTAGAGACAAGCTGGTAGTAAGACTCAACCTCGCTTGATTTCATTTCCACGGGCAAGTCTTCCCATTTCAGCATGCTGTTTCTCCTTTGTTTTTATTATACTATTTGTCAACATTTTTCATTATACCACAAAATGGAAAAGGCGGTGAAAGAAATCTGTAATTTGAAGGATTTCCTTCTTATGCTCAATGAAAATCAACGAGTATTAGGCCATGGCCCCTGCCTGCAAGCTATACATCCTGTGGTAGGTTCCACCCAGCGCCAAGAGTTCCTCATGCGTTCCACTCTCAATAATTCGCCCCTTGTCCAAAACATAGATGCAGTTGGCGTCTTGGATGGTAGAAAGGCGATGAGCGATGGCAATGGTTGTCCGTCCCTGTCTCATCTTAGCCAGTGAAGCTTGAACCAAACTTTCTGTTTCAGAGTCAATATTGGCTGTCGCTTCATCCAAAATCAGGATTTTAGGCTGACTGGCGACTGTTCTAGCAAAGGCAAGAAGCTGGCGCTGACCAGTAGAGAAGCTTGAACCACGCTCGGAAACAGGTGCATCATATCCCTGAGGAAGTTCTTGAATAAAGGAATCTGCATCCACGAAGGCTGCCGCAGCCTGGACCTGCTCATCACTGATTTCTTGGTACATGGCGATATTGGACTTAATAGTCCCATGATAGAGGAAGGGATCCTGCAAGACCAGACCAATGTTTTTTCTAAACTCTTCCTGACTGTAGTTCCTGATATCCACATCATCCAAGAGAACTCGCCCTGACTGGAATTCATAAAAGCGCATAAGGACATTGATAATCGAAGATTTCCCAGAACCTGTATGACCCACAAAAGCAATGGTTTCACCCTTATTAACAGAGAAAGAAATGTCATCCAAAATCGGATGTTTTCCATCATAAGAGAAACATACATGTTCAAAACGGATATTGCCTTCTTTGATCTCGGCCTGTCCATTTTCTTGAAGGGGCTCATAGGTCCTCTCGTCTATCAGGGAAAAGACACGACCTGCAGAAACCATAGACGTTTGCAGGGTTGAGAAGTTTTGCGTCACTTCAATCAAGGGATCAAAGAGACGATTGATATACTGGATAAAGGCATACATGGTTCCTGCCGTTATTCCCAGATAAAGACCACGATAGCCAAAATAGGCCATCAAAACAGCGTATCCTAGGAGTTTCAGCAAACTCATGGCAGGGCGCAAAAAGAGGGCATCCAAGGCTACAGAACGGTTGGCATAGACCAAGTGTTCTTGGTTGATTTCATCGAATTCCGCCTGCAGGCGCTTCTCTTGATTAAAGGCCTGGATTATTCTAATTCCCTCAATGTTTTCAGCCAGCTTGCTATTGATATCTGACAAGAGACTTCTGGTTTTTTCGATAATCTTGACGGATTTTTTCCGATAGAGATTGACCAAAAGGAAAATCAAGGGGAGAAAGAGCAAGACTAAAGCTGTCAAACGGAAATCCAACACCAACATGGTATAAAGGGTTGTCAGAAAGATAAAAACTGCTGAGATAAAGCTGGATAAAATCCCCGAAAACATATCACTGATGGTCTCGGTATCATTTGTCAAACGCGAGACGATAGAGCCTGCTGGCGTCTTGTCAAAGTAAGACATGCCTAGTTTTTCCATATTGGCAAAGGCATCCCGACGAATATCCCTAACAATACTGTAAGACACGCGCGCAAAGAGAAGATTACCGACATACTGGACCAGAGTTTGTAGGATATAAAGGCCATAGTAGACCAGCAAAACGGTCACAGCGAATTGGTTGAGATTACTGAGATACTGGTCAATAAAGTGGGAAGCCACAAGGGGAATGACACTTTTAATGACCGTCGTTGCTAGGAGAAAACTGAGTGCCAAAAAAGTCAGGAGACCATAAGGCTTGAGATAGGACATCAAGCGCTTCAATACAACCCATTGTTCTTGTTTATTCTGCATCTTCTTCTCCTTTCATTTCTAACTGCTGAGACTGGTAGGTTTGGGCATACCAGCCATCCATAGCTAGCAAGTCTTCGTGCCTGCCTCGTTCGATAA
Organism: Streptococcus mitis; assembly: GCF_047460035.1. GTDB lineage: Bacteria > Bacillota > Bacilli > Lactobacillales > Streptococcaceae > Streptococcus > Streptococcus mitis_DW. The sequence continues at coordinate 327,615 of NZ_JASHHB010000001.1, forward strand.
TTTGACCATTTTGCAGAACCAAGATTAGATCTGCATGGACAACTGCACTCAGGCGATGAGCCGTAATAATGGTTGTCTTGTCCTTTCGCGTCTCCTTAAGGTTGTCAATAATCGCATATTCTGTCTTGGCATCCACGGCCGACAAAGAATCATCCAAAATCAAGATATCAGGGTCTAAAATCATAGCCCGACTCATGGCCAGACGCTGCTTTTGACCTCCAGAAAGACTGACTCCCTTTTCACCAATCAACGTATCAAATCCTTTAGGCATGTCTACAATGTCTTGGTAAACTTGGGCTAGCTTAGTCGCTTCCTCGACCGCTGAAAGGGGTAAGTTAGGATTGCCAAAGCGAATATTGTCTAAGATTGAAGTCGCAAAGAGAAACTGATCCTGAGGAACATAGCCCATAAGACTGCGAAGGTCTGTCAGACGATAATCACGAATATTATGACCGTTTAGGTAAATAGCACCCTTATCCACATCGTATTCACGCAAGAGAAGCTTAATCAAGGACGTTTTTCCAGAGCCTGTCTGACCAACCAAGCCCAGGGTTTGCCCTTTTTCTAAACTAAAGTGAATATCCGTCAGTGTTTCCTCATTTTCAAAGGCAAAGCTATCAATATCGTACTGCAAGCGTCCATTTTCAATACCGTCTAGAGGAAACTCAGTGTCTTGTACAGGTGATTCCTGAGACAAAAGTTCCTCAATCCGCTGGTAGGAAACCTTCCCTCGCTGAGTAATATTAAAGAGGAAACCGATGGCCTTAAGAGGCCAAACCAGCATATCCAAGTAGCTGATAAAGGTAACTAGATTCCCAACCGTGATTTGCCCTTTCTGAACCATCAAGGAGCCGACCAAGAGGGTTAAAACATAGGAGGAACCAACAAATAAGAGAACCATAGGGTCAAAGAGACTATCGTATTTCATGGTTTGGAGGTTCTTTTGGAAGGTCAATTCATTGACTGCCTGAAAGGACTTGAGCTCATCGGCCTGGTAACCGAAAGACTTGGTCACTTTGATACCTGATACAGACTCCTGCACCTTGTTATTGAGTTCAGAAAAGGCAGCCTGTGATTCACCAAAGGCCTTATGGGTCTTTCTACCTAAACGACTAGTCGCATAAGCCATGAAAGGCAAGGGAAGAATGGCAACCAAGGTCATCTGCCATGAAATGCTAAAGAGCATGGTCAGCAAAGTCACCAGCGCTGTGATAGAGGCATCCACCGCAGACATGACTCCTCCACCTGCTAAACGAGTCAAGGCATTGATATCGTTGGTTGCGTGTGCCATCAAGTCCCCCGTCCGATAGGTTTGATAAAAAGCTGGAGACATTCTTGTGAAATGCTCAAACAAGCGAGACCGCATAATCTGTCCCAAACGGTAGGAAGTCCCTAGAATATACATACGCCAAACATAGCGTAGATAGTACATCCCAAAGGCAGCAAGAAGCAAGTAAAATAGGTCAAGAAGGAGGTCCTGCTGGGTTAATTGCCCCGATGTGATGGCATCAATGACCCGCCCCATGACCATAGGTGGAATAAGATTGAGGACGGAAACCAAGACCAAGGCCACAATCCCGACTAGATAACGGCGTTTTTCTAACTTGAAAAACCACCAAAGTTTTTGAATAATGGACATAAAATCCCTTTCTGATTGCAAATGGAAACCTGAGGCCAATACTCAATGAAAATCAAAGAGCAAACTAGGAAACTAGCCGCAGGCTGTACTTGAGTACGGCAAGGCGACGTTGACGCAGTTTGAATTTGATTTTCGAAGAGTACAAGACCCCAGGTTTTTCTTATTCATAGGTTACAACTGTGACGGCACCCTTGTCATACTCAGCGATAAAGATATTGGCCACATTGTCATGTCCTTGTTTGCTTAGATTATCAAGCAGCCACTCTTCGCTACGGCCAATCGATTCCAAAACATCGACTTGGATCACACCGTCAGTCACAACTGGATACTTAGGATTTTCATCCCCCATTTGGACCACGATGAGTTGGCCATTTTGCTCCTGCACAGCGCATTTGACCTGTTTCATCTGGAAAATCCCTTGGCTACGAAGTTTGAGAGCAACTTCTGCTGCAGACAAACCAACTGAACGACAGGCTTCTGGGTCAATCTGCCCATTTTTGATAAGGAGAGTTGGTTTTCCATCAATCAAGCGTTTGACAAAACGAACATTGTTATTGAGCCACTTGAGGGTCAAGACCAAAATCGTCCACATCATCAAAATCACTGCATACTGGAGAATGCTGATAGAACTATTGTAAATCACCCCACCGATGATACCACCAAGAACATAGTTCTGAATTTGGTCTGTCGCAGAGTTAGGTGCTAGGTTTCCTTTTCCTGTCACATTGATCACGAAAACCAGCGAGAATAGACCCAAGGCCAGTTTGATTAAAATTTCCATATAGTTGAGTGTCATTTGTTTACCTCCACCAATTCAATAGCGTCTGTTTGATTCAATTCTAATTTCTCTAAAAGATACTTGTCTGGTTGGCTCCCGTTCATGGCGCGGTAGAAATTTGGACCTACCTTGACAAGCGCTCCATCAGTGGCTGCAGAAGTATTGACATAAACTTCTGATTTATCCACTCCCAAGTCTTTGGAAACAACCTCTATGAAATGAAGGGAGGTTTGAAATTGGTTGTTAGAGGCTTGATTGGTCTGGTATTTTGAGATTGTCACCAAAAGCATGGCTACTAAGGTCAAGGCCAAAATCATGACCAATTCCCGAAACTTAGTCCCCTTTTTATCTCGATAGGCCTTAAAGGCAAAAAATCCTGTGATAGCTAGGAGCACAATCCCAAAGCCAATCATGATGCCATTTTGCTGACTGATTTGGCTAAGTACATAGTCATATGAGTAAAATTTCATTTATTTTCACTCCCTTTCATAAAATCATTCTTCATTATAAACGAAAGAGAGTGATTTTTCAAGCCATACGTTGGGGAAATAGACATATCAGACCAACTTCTCAAACTAATGACTCCAGTAGCTATTTCAAGATTCTGATTTTGATAATTGATAAGAATAGACACTAGGAATTATCACTACAAAGAAAAGTGTCAAGAAGAATACCCAGTAAACATATAGTTGCACAAAGGAATTTAGAAACAATAACAATCCTCCTAATACCCAAATTTTTCCAGCTAGGCGATGCGTTTTTCTCCAGTTTCCATCATTCTCCAAGGTCCACGGTAGTCGAATACCGACTATATAATTTCGGTGTGTTTTTGGTAGATAATTTCCAATTATGATCATCATGACTCCCATAAAAATCTGAGCTAGTAGCCCACTCATCATGGAATAACCCAAAGATTCTCCGAAGATAGAAATCATTAATAGACAAGATACAAAAGGAATAATCCAGTAAATCAAAAGTTGTATTTTTGAACTGATATTGCTAGATTTAGGATCCTTAATCATTAAAAATAGAAGCAACCAATGCATCAAAAGCATGAGAGTAGGTAATCCAAAGATAGCAGACATTTTATGATTGTAGCCATCTGCTTGACCCAGTAGATTAAAATGAGTGGGTATCTCCTCTGGTAATTGATTCCAGAAAACACAACCTACAAGGGAAGGTAGTAGGATGAGAATGCTCGTAAATAATACCAATTTCTTATTGATTTTTATCTTCATCAAAATGATCTCCTTTCAGATCTGCTAACCAAACCATTATATCCTCTAAAACCGATGTGTTTAACTCATAATAAATAAAGTTTTTTTCTTTCATTTCATGAATCAAATCCGCTGCTTTCAAAATCGTGAGATGATGTGAAATAGTTGCACTAGTCAACTCGAATTGACTGGCAATTTCTCCTGCAGATAATCTACCTGCTTTGAGTAAATTTAAAATCTCTCTCCTAACTGGATGAGATAAGGCTTTAAAACTATTTGCAAAACTCATAATGACTCCTTTCCCTTTGTAATATTAGTAGGGCTAGGACTAAGCAAGGTAGAACTGATAGCATTCCTGTCGGTGATGGGCCTAAAATCAAGAGGCTTGAAATTTTTTCTCCTGGTAATTGAAAGAGTAAACCAAGACCTGCAGTTGCATTGATTGCCCCATGAAATAGGGCAGAAGCCCAGATAGAACCTGTCTTTTCCAACAACCAGCTCAACAATATTCCTACGCTAAAACAAAATAGAAACATGGCGACAACTCCCAAAACAGGATAAGCAAAATAAGATAGTCCATAATTATAGCCTTGCAAATTGATTGGTAGATGCCAAAGACTCCAAATGAGACCAAGCAAGACATGAGTCTGGACTATTGAAAAGCGTCCTCTTAGAGCTGGGTAAAGATAGCCACGCCAACCAATTTCCTCCCCCAATGCAAAGAAACTATTAAGAAAAGGAGCGTAGGTCAAACTAGCTAAGATTTGAATCAAAACCAAGGAAGATAAGGGAATGGCTGATTGAGAGACACCTTTTTCTTGTAAGATGGCTTGAATAGATTCAAAACCAAGGCTGAAATTGCTAGGAAATACAAGAAAATAAAGTCCCGCTCCTAAAAAACTGATGACTGCTGGTAACCAGATAGCTAGTAAGTAAAAGCGCCAGTTCCTCTTGAGATTCACGACTAATTTAGATTTGATTCCACTAGGTTGATTCGTGATTTTCCCTAAAACAAAGACTGCAAGTGCAGGCATCCACATGGCTACAATACTAGCAAGTTGACTCCATGGAGAATTTAGACCAACACCACTTAGCCATAGTGCCAACCATATTATCCAAGCAAGGGCATAAGCCAAGACCACAAAAAGAAGGATTGTTCTCTTATTTGACATATATGTAACTTCACTTTCTATTTAGATGTTTTTCTAAATAACATTATACACCTTTCTATTCTAAACACAAGAACTATTTAGATTTTTTTCTAAATAGTTTAGGGAATTTTTATTTTCTAAGGATAAAGTCTAAAGAGTAATTTTCAAACCATACGTTGGGGAAATAGACCTTTTTTTGGTATAATAAAATCTATAATCTGAATGAAAAAGGTAACTTTATGAAACTTATCTCATGGAATATTGATTCCCTAAACGCTGCCCTAACTAGTGACTCAGCTCGCGCGAAATTGTCCCAAGAAGTCCTACAAACCTTGGTCGCTGAAAATGCTGATATTATCGCTATCCAAGAAACCAAGCTTTCTGCCAAGGGGCCTACTAAAAAACATCTTGAGATTTTAGAAGAACTCTTCCCAGGCTACGCAAACACGTGGCGCTCTTCCCAAGAACCTGCCCGGAAAGGCTATGCTGGAACCATGTTCCTTTATAAGAAAGAACTTACACCTACTGTCACTTTCCCAGAAATCGGTGCCCCTTCTACCATGGACTTGGAAGGTCGTATCATCACTCTAGAATTTGATAAATTTTTCGTGACCCAAGTTTACACTCCAAACGCTGGCGACGGCCTCAAACGCTTGGAAGAACGTCAAGTCTGGGATGTCAAATATGCGGAGTATTTGGCTGAACTAGACAAAGAAAAGCCAGTCCTTGCAACCGGTGACTACAACGTGGCCCACAATGAGATCGACCTTGCAAATCCTGCCAGCAACCGCCGTTCACCAGGATTTACCGACGAGGAACGTGCTGGATTTACCAACCTTTTGGCAACTGGATTTACCGACACCTTCCGCCATATTCATGGCGATGTTCCAGAACGCTACACTTGGTGGGCACAACGCAGCAAGACTTCTAAAATCAACAATACAGGCTGGAGAATCGACTACTGGCTCACAAGCAACCGCGTGGCTGACAAGGTGACCAAGTCTGATATGATTGACTCCGGTGCGCGCCAAGACCATACACCCATTGTCATGGAGATTGAACTCTAAGGAGAAAACGAATGGACTATCAAGCTGTCATTCCTGAATTTGTAGTATCTGACATCGAAAAATCACGCCACTTCTACTGCGACCTGCTAGGATTCTCTGTCGAATACGAGCGCCCCGAGGAGAAATTTCTCTTCCTCTCGCTTGAAGACTGCCAGCTCATGTTAGAAGAAGGCAGCGCAGAAGAATTAGCCCAACTGACCTATCCTTTCGGGCGCGGTGTCAATATTTCCTTTGGCATCAAGGATGTCCCCCAGCTCTACCAAAATCTGCTGTCAGCTAACTATCTCATCCATCGTCAACTGACAAAAAGAGAATTTCGTGTTGGGGATCACTATATCTATCCTCATGAATTTGCAGTTTTAGATCCAGATGGTTATTTTTTAAGATTTAGCGAGTAGAATAATAAAGATTGGAAAAAAGTCTTTAAAGTTAGAAAAAGGCATATTGTCAAGTCTTGAAAAATCTTGATAATATGCCTTTTATGATGGAAAAACCTTCTAAATGTTAGTCAATAAGTTAATTTTTGCCCATTTTTATTATATTTGTTCGTTTTTCAAACAAAAATACTAACAAAATATTTGATTTATAAAGTTATTTAGTGTAAAATAAAAACATTGGCTCAAGCCTATTTAAAATTAAATATCGTTTTACTTGTTTATGTCGTGAATTGGCACGATGTTTCTACAAGGTGCCGGAACACCTAACAATAAGTAAGTCAGCTTGAGGTATGGCCTTTTTTGCCATGCCTATTTTGAGGACTTACTTAGAGATTAAGTAGGTCCTTTTTCTATTTCTTGCTAGAAACTTTAAACAAGCAAATGGATTGGCTTTTAGACTTTAGGAGGTCTTATGAAATTATTAGAAGAGCGCATCCTCAAGAATGGGCATATCTTGGGTGATAACATCCTCAAGGTGGATTCCTTTTTAACCCACCAAGTTGACTTTAGCTTGATGCGAGAGATTGGTAAGGTTTTTGCGGAAAAATTTGCTTCTGCTGGCATTACTAAGGTTGTAACCATTGAAGCGTCAGGTATTGCCCCAGCCGTTTTTACAGCTGAAGCCTTAAACGTTCCCATGATTTTCGCTAAAAAAGCTAAGAACATCACTATGAACGAAGGCATCTTAACTGCCGAAGTTTACTCCTTTACCAAGCAGGTAACCAGCACCGTTTCTATCGCTGGAAAATTCCTCTCACCAGAGGACAAGGTTTTGATTATCGACGACTTCCTTGCTAATGGCCAAGCTGCTAAAGGCTTGATTCAAATCATCGAACAAGCTGGTGCCACAGTCGAAGCTATCGGTATTGTGATTGAAAAATCCTTCCAAGATGGCCGTGATTTGCTTGAAAAAGCAGGCTATCCTGTCCTATCACTCGCTCGTTTGGATCGTTTTGAAAATGGTCAAGTTATTTTTAAGGAGGCAGATCTCTAATGCAAACTCAAGAAAAACATTCGCAAGCAGCCGTTCTTGGCTTGCAACACTTACTAGCCATGTACTCAGGATCCATCCTGGTTCCTATCATGATTGCGACAGCCCTTGGCTATTCAACTGAGCAGTTGACCTACCTGATTTCCACAGATATCTTCATGTGTGGGGTGGCAACCTTCCTCCAACTCCAACTCAACAAATACTTTGGAATTGGACTCCCAGTCGTTCTTGGAGTTGCCTTCCAGTCGGTAGCTCCCTTGATTATGATTGGACAAAGCCATGGTAGTGGGGCTATGTTTGGTGCCCTTATCGCATCAGGGATTTACGTGGTTCTTGTTTCAGGCATCTTCTCAAAAGTGGCCAATCTCTTCCCATCTATCGTAACAGGATCTGTTATTACCACGATTGGTTTAACCTTGATTCCTGTTGCTATTGGAAATATGGGAAATAACGTTCCAGAACCAACTGGTCAAAGTCTCTTGCTTGCAGCTATCACTGTTCTGATTATCCTCTTGATCAACATCTTTACCAAAGGATTTATCAAGTCTATCTCTATTTTGATTGGTTTGGTTGTTGGAACTGCCATTGCTGCCAGCATGGGCTTGGTTGATTTCTCTCCTGTTGCGGCAGCACCACTTGTCCATGTCCCAACTCCACTCTACTTTGGGATGCCAACCTTTGAAATCTCATCTATTATCATGATGTGTATCATCGCAACGGTTTCTATGGTTGAGTCAACTGGTGTTTACCTAGCCTTGTCTGATATCACGAAAGATCCAATCGATAGCACACGCCTTCGCAACGGTTACCGCGCAGAAGGTTTGGCCGTTCTTCTCGGAGGAATCTTTAACACCTTCCCTTACACAGGATTTTCACAAAACGTTGGTTTGGTTAAATTGTCAGGTATCAAGACTCGCCTACCAATCTACTACGCAGCTGGTTTCCTGGTTCTCCTTGGACTCCTTCCTAAGTTTGGCGCCCTTGCCCAAATCATTCCAAGCCCTGTCCTCGGTGGTGCCATGCTGGTGATGTTTGGTTTTGTATCTATTCAAGGGATGCAAATCCTCGCTCGTGTTGACTTTGCTAACAATGAACATAACTTTCTTATCGCAGCAGTATCCATAGCTGCAGGTGTCGGACTCAACAACAGTAATCTCTTTGTCAGCATGCCGACAGCCTTCCAAATGTTCTTCTCAAACGGAATCGTCGTAGCCAGCCTACTCGCCATTGCCCTCAATGCTGTATTAAATCATAAAAAGAAATAAGAAAAAGAGGTGTAGACCTCTTTTTTCTATATCCTTACCTGTCTTTCTTCTGACCTCTGGCCTGTGACAAACATGGTAAAGGTTGCTTTGCAGACATTTCTGCCTTCTTGATTGGTGATATCCACATCCACCACACAGGTTGTGCGACCTTGATGGACACATTCTCCTTTAATAGTCAGCACATCATCAAGTTTTCCTGCTTTGAGGTAGTTGATAGAGGATTGGAGCGTCACTCCGTCTAATCCTAGCGAGATAACCACCAAACCACTGATCTGGTCACAAAGGGTAAAGAGATAGCCACCATGAGCATTGCCATAGTAGTTGAGCGACGAGTCCACTACTTTGGTCGTCACCACAACGTGACCATCTCTCATTTGTTCAATTTCGTAATTTTCAAAGGCAGATATAGCGTCAAAATGAAAATCTTTCATCGTTTCCTCCTGATATTTCAAACGACACTATGATACTACTTTTTATAGGACTGTGCAAGGAGAAAGCTCCTAGTCTGGCAAAATTCCGACCTGCTCCACAAATCGCATAAAGGCCGCCTGTCCTTGTTCTGTCTGCTTGTAGACTCCTGCATCCTCAAGTACACGCGCAAAGATAGTACCCACAGAGTCCTTGACGATTTCAAGGGCTTTTTCTTTATCCGTTAGATCTGGATGGTGGGCTCTGAGTTGGTCTGCCCATTCCTGATGATAATCGGCAACTGTAACAGCTTCTCCTACAAGATAGCTAGCAACTTGCTCCACTTCTTCTTTCAGACGTGGTGGCAGGATTGCCAAGCCCATGACCTCAATCAAACCGATATTTTCCTTCTTGATATGTTGGACATCCTTGTGGGGATGATAGATACCATCAGGATGCTCTGGCGATGTTTGATTATCTCGTAAAACCAAGTCCAACTCAAACTGTCCATCGCGTTTACGCGCAATCGGTGTGATGGTGTGATGCGGTGTCCCATCAGTCTCAGCTAAAATCTGCACACTAGGATCTGAATACTGACGCCATTCCTGTAAAATCTTGTCAGCCAAGTTGATCAAATCCTCTTTGGAATCCGAAGTCAAACGCAACACTGACATAGGCCACTTGACAATTCCAGCCTTGACCTGCTCAAAACCTGCAAATCGAAAGGTCTTTTGCAAAGGAGCCAATTCCATAGGAAATACGTGACGGCCTCCCTGATAATGATCATGAGTTAGAATAGAGCCCCCCACAATCGGAAGGTCGGCATTAGAGCCTGCAAAATAGCCCGGAAACTGCTCTACGATAGCCAGCAAACGTTCAAAACTCTGACGACTAATAGCCATAGGACGATGCTGGCCATCTAAGAAAATACAGTGCTCATTAAAGTAAGCATAGGGCGAATACTGGAAGCCCCATTCCTGACCAGCCATTTCAAAACGGATAATACGGTGGTTGCTGCGAGCTGGGTGGTTAACCCGACCATGGTAGCCTTCGTTCTCTATACAAAGCTGACACTGGGGATAATGGCTAGCTTGCACCAACTTAGCCACCGCAATCTCTTTCGGATCCTTTTCAGGCTTAGAGAGGTTGATGGTAATTTCAAGTTCACCGTAATCAGATGGAACACGATAAGCGATATTTTTAGCAATGGCCTTGAGTTTGATATAGTCGTTTTTCTGGCTGAGCTGGTAAAAATCCGCTATCGCTTGCTCAGGAGATCGGGCATAGGTCGCCCAAAAGTCACGATTGACCTGACTTGGACAAGGAGTCACCAAGTCCATCAGTTCAGCACCAAGAATTTCACGCGCAGTCTGACTATCCTCAATCGTCTCTAATCGAACGGCTTCCTCAACCAGCTGGTCCTTGAGGTCAATCACTTTATCCAGATTGGTCTCAACTTCCAAAACACCATCTCCCACTCGTGCCAAAACACGATTAGTCAGGTAGATTCGATCCATTTCCTCAAATGAACTTTCAGCAATAACGTGTGTTACAAATTTATCTACTAAGGTCACTATAGAGCCTCCTTTTAACTAGTCAAGGACGCGAGTGCCACCTGCAACTTCAGCGATATAGAAGCTTGGAGCGTAGCCAACTACTTCCTCGTAGTGTTTGCCAACAGCTTCCTTAAAGGCATCAACAGTGTCTTTTTGCACCAAGGCAATGGCACATCCGCCAAAACCTGCCCCTGTCATCCGAGCACCGAGAACTCCTTCTTGATCCCAAGCTGTGTGAACAAGAGTATCCAATTCCAAACCAGTTACTTCATAGTCATGCTCTAGGGAAACGTGTGACGCATTCATCAAACGACCAAATGTTTCCAAATCTCCTGCTTGGAGGGCTGCTTGAGCTTTAAGGGTACGTTGATTTTCAAGCACAGCATGGCGAGCACGTTTCAAACGATTTTCATCTTTAATCAGATAGCTATATTGGTCAAAGGCCCACTCATCCAATTCACCCAAGGTCTGAATATCTAAGGCTACTTGCAATTCTTCCACTGCTTTTTCACACTCAGCACGACGTTCATTGTATTTAGAGTCCGCCAATTCACGGCGTTTGTTAGTGTTCATGATAACAACGATATTGTCCTTCAAATCAAGTGGCACCAAATCATACTCTAAGGTATTGGTATCAAGGTAAATAGCACGTTGGTCTGCACCCATACCAATAGCAAATTGGTCCATAATGCCAGAGTTGACTCCGATAAAGTTATTTTCTGTTTGTTTTCCGATTTTAACCAAATCGAGACGATCTAATTTTAAATCAAAGAGATGCTCTGCCACTACCCCTGTCAAAAGTTCCAAGGATGCTGAAGAAGACAAACCAGCACCATTTGGGATATTCCCATAAACATAAAAATCAAAACCTTTGTCAATCACGTGTCCAGCTTCTTGCAAGAAATGAAGGACACCTTTTGGATAGTTGGTCCAGTTGTGCTCTTTTTCAAACTTGAGGTCGGCGAGAGGCACTTCGATAATACCCTTGTCCTCAAAGTTAGCTGAGTAGAAACGTAAAACTTGGTCGTCACGCTTACGAGCTGCACCGTAAGTTCCCAAGGAAATAGCAGCAGGAAAAACGTGCCCACCGTTGTAGTCTGTGTGTTCACCAATCAAATTGATACGACCTGGTGAAAAGAAAGTTTGGTCTGCTTCTTGACCAAAAACAGCAAGAAAGTCTTTGCGAAGAGTTTCAGCAGTAAGATGTTGTGTCATATGATTTCTCCTTTTACTGTCCGTTAAGTCACCTTAACGTGTAATCGTTTTCTTCTATTGTATCCAAGGGATTTTCCAAGGTCAATCCTTTTTACTAAAATTTTACTAAACTATCGGTAAAAAGCAGAAAAATATGATATACTAATCTAATCAAGGAGGATTTATGGCTACCTTAAAAGACATTGCACAGCTAGCCTCTGTCTCTATCGCGACCGTATCCCGTGTCCTCAATCGCGACCAGAGTCTATCTGTTACAGAAGAAACCAGACACCGTATTTTAACTGTTGCTGAAGAGCTGGGCTACACCAAGCACCTCAAGACAGGCGAGTCCCACAAGCCCAAGCAAAAGATTGCCATTATCCAATGGGTCAGCGAACAAGGGGAGCTAGACGATCTCTACTACTACCAGATTCGCCTAGGCATAGAAAAAAGAGCCCAAGAGTTGGACTACGATATCTTGCGCTATTTTAATGACCATCCTTTTACCCTAAGCGAGGAAGTAATTGGGATTCTCTGCATCGGAAAATTTAGCCGAGCTCAGATTTCTGCCTTTGAAGAATACCAAAAGCCTCTTGTATTTCTAGACAGCGATACACTTTCCCTGGGACATACCTGCATTATCACAGACTTTTACACTGCCATGAAACAGGTTGTCGATTATTTTCTCAGCCAAGGGATGGACCGCATCGGGATTCTAACAGGCCTTGAAGAAACAACCGACCAAGAAGAAATCATTGAGGATAAGCGACTGGAAAATTTTAGAAACTACAGTCAAGCAAAGGGAATCTATCATGATGAACTGGTCTTTCAAGGAAGCTTTACTGCCCAGTCTGGCTATGACTTGATGAAGGAGGCTATTCAGAGTTTGGGAGACCAACTGCCACCAGCATTTTTTGCAGCTAGCGATAGTTTAGCTATCGGTGCCCTCCGTGCCCTCCAAGAAGCTGGAATCAACCTGCCAGACCGCGTCAGTCTTATTTCCTTTAACGACACCAGCCTGACCAAGCAAGTCTATCCTCCCCTCTCCAGCATCACCGTCTATACCGAAGAAATGGGCAGAGCAGGCATGGATATTCTTAATAAAGAAGTACTCCACGGTCGCAAAATCCCTAGCCTGACCATGCTGGGAACCAGACTGACTCTGAGAGAGAGTACTCTGCCATAACTCCACAAATTAAAAATGACAAAAAATCCTAATAGAGAGTCTCAAATCTCCATTAGGATTTTCTTTTTTAGGCCATCACAATCATAGACTTAATGGTCTTACGTTCATCCATATCTTTATAAGCTTGATCAATATCTTCTAATTTATAGCTTGAAGTAAAGACACGGCCTGGATTGATATCACCATCAAGGACGGCTTTTAGTAAAAATTGCTTATCATATGTTGTCGCAGAAGCTGCCCCACCTGCTACAGAGATATTTTGCATAAATGTCGAACCAAGAGCACGATTATTATAGTGTGGGACTCCTACAAATCCCATACGCCCTCCATTATGAAGGACACCTAGCGCCTGTTCTACAGCAGCCTCCGTACCAACACATTCAAGTGCTGCGTCCGCTCCGCCACTGAGAATTTCACGCACCTTGGCAATACCTTCTTGACCTCGCTCAGCTACAAAAGCTGTCGCACCCGACTCCAGAGCCATCTTTTGACGATCTTCATGACGACTCATGAGGATAATTTGCGACGCACCACGCATCTTCGCCGCGATGACAGCACATTGACCTACAGCACCATCACCAATGACCACAACCTTATCCCCTTTTTGAACATTAGCAACACGCGCCGCATGATAGCCTGTCGGCATAACATCTGCAAGAGTCAAGAGGGACTTTAGCATACCTTCTGTGTAGTCAGAAGGTTGTCCAGGGATTTTAACCAGCGCCCAGTTTGCATAGTGAAAACGAATATATTCCGCCTGAAAATCGCCTCCCAAGTTATTACCAATATGATTATCGCAAGAACCGTCAAAGCCAGCAAGACAGGCATCACATTCACCACATCCATGGGTAAAAGGGACAATGACAAAGTCACCTGGTTTCACCGTCGTAATGGATTCCCCAGTTTCTTCGACAATCCCAATCGCTTCGTGTCCACTATTTTTGTGTCCAGCTTTCGTTTCTGGATTACGGTACCTCCATAGATCCGATCCGCAAACGCACGCACGAACTACACGAATAATCGCATCATCTGCGTCTATAATTTGCGAACGTTCAATTGTAGCAAGACCAACCTGACCTGCCTTTGTATATACTGCTGATTTCATTTAAATTTTTCCTTCCTTGTAAAGTTTAATTTTGAGATTTAAGCGATTTAAAGCCACCTGTAACTGAGACAAGCGCTCCTCTAATTTTTTCTTTTCCTCTTCTAAAATACCAAGCCTTTTCTCTCGCGTTTCATCCCCCTTTTGGTAGAGAGACATATAGTCAACTAAACTATCTACAGAGACACCTGCCGAACGAAAACACTTAATAAATTCCAGAGCTTCAATATCATGATCTTGAAAATCACGAATTCCAGTTGCAGTTCGAGTAATCGGTGGCACAAGACCAACCCGTTCATAGTACCGAATCGTATCCGCTGAAATTCCCAACAAGTCACTAGCAGATTTAATATTCATACACTAACCTCCTCTCATTCACTGAATTTAAGCTATTCTAACTCACTTATCTTATTATATAATTTTGAGTTGACTCCAAGTCAAGCATTTTGCGTCTAATCGAAAAATTTTTTATCATTATCAGTTCTCTTATTAGCATACCTTTTCATCAATCAAAGAAAGAGGTTGGGGAAAGCGTCTTTCAAATATGATACCAAAGAAACTGGAAAAAAAGTCTTTAAAAGCAAAAAGCGCATAGTATCAGACATTGAAAACCCTTGATACTATACGTTTTTTTGTATGAAGATTTACTTCATTTTCTCTTGAAATTGAGTTTTGTCTCAGCCGCTTTTTCTAGTGTTGATGCCCATGGGATTGCCCTAAGGCTGTTACCTTTCGCTTATGTTGCGCATGATTGCTTTGACTGGTGTCCACTTCGATAGTAATATTCTGCACACCTCTTTCTTCTAAGAGCTGACGTACTTGATTCTTTGTTTCCGTCATCTCCTCCCAATCCTCTAAACAGATATGGATAATAGCATTATTTTCTAGACCATCCATGGACCAAATGCTAAGTTGATTGACACTTTTGACATTGGTCAGAGCCTCCAAATCCTTCTCCAAATCACCTGTCTCTAGTCCTTCTGGCACAGCATCCAGGAAAATCTTGAGTGCGCTCCAAAATCGAGGAATAGCTTTTGTTAGAATGAAGATGGAAATGACAAGCGATAAGAGCGGATCAAGGATATACCAATCTGTAAATCGGAGGATAATCGCCATTAGAATGACAGCCAACCAACCTAGAGTATCTTCCAAAAAGTGCAGGCTCAGAATTGACTCGTTCTTTGTCTTTCCCTTACGAACTACTAGACTAGCTAGCACATTGATACTGACTGCAATGATTCCTAGCCAGAGGACGCCTTCGTCATTAACGGGCTGTGGATTCAAAAGTTTAGTTATATTTTCCAAGATCACTAGAATGGATCCTGTGATAAGAATCACAGCAGTCACTAGGGCCCCTAAAAGACTAAATCGCTTGTAACCCAAGGTGTATTGCCTATCTTCTTCTCTATTTGAGATTGTTTCTAAAAAGGCCGATATGCCGATTGCTATAGCATCTCCCAAGTCATGGATAGAATCAGCAAGAACAGCACTTGAACCGAAGATTCCTCCTGCGATAAACTCAACAATAGCATAGCTTAAATTTAAGAAAAAAGCTACCCAAACAGTATATTTTGCCTTCATCTTTCTCATTCCTTTGTTATAATAGATTTATGAATACCTTGTTCATTATCATTATCCACTAAAACTCAAAGAAAGGATAGAAGCAAAACGTCAGCTTTATTCATTTCTGAACAATTTGCCTCAAGTGTCCATATGACTACCATTGACCGCCGTATCAGCAAAACAAAAAAAGCCATCTATCAAGCTTTTCTACAACTTTTAAACGATAAGGGTTACGAAGCCACTACAGTTCAGGATATCATTGATCTCGCAGATGTGGGACGATCCACCTTTTACTGTCACTATGAGAGTAAGGAACTACTTCTGGACGCGCTTTGCCGCCACCTCTTCCATCATCTCTTTGAAAGAGAGCAACCCATTTCAACTGAGGACTACCTCGCCCACCTCTTTCTCCATTTTCAGAAAAACCAAGACCATATCACCAGTTTACTATTCTCCAAGAATGACTACTTCCTCCGTCAACTCCGGAGAGAGCTGGAGCACCACGTCTATCCCATGCTAACTGATGAGTTTAAAGAAGCACACCCAAGTCTGCCTGCTTCTTACCTCCAACACTTAGTCGTGTCCAACTTTATCGAGACATTGACCTGGTGGCTCAAAAAAGGACAAGACTTTACAGACCAAGAAGTTGTGCAGTTTTATCTAGACCTTCTCATTCCTAAAAATTGAATACAGATTAAAGCTCGGTTGCCTTATTTCTAGGCTACTGAGTTTTTTATCTTTTCAATAATCAAAAAAGCCCAGACAAGATTGTCTGAGCATTTTTCTATATAGTCGTTTAACCAAGTTGAGTTTAGCTTTTCAAGCTATTTTTTCAACAAACCTTGTTCTTGTAGAAATTCCTTGGCTACTTGTTCTGCTGACTTGCCTTCAACACCCACTTGATAGTTAAGCTGGCTCATCTGGCTTTCAGTAATTTTACCAGCCAATTTATTGAGAACTGTTTCCAACTCTGGATGTTTCTTGAGAAGAGCTTCTTTCATCAGTGGAGCCCCTTGATAAGGTGGAAAGAGTTGCTTGTCATCTTCCAAGACCTGCAAATCATAACGCGCCAATTCCGCATCGGTCGAATAGGCATCCGTAATTTGAATATCGCCTGACTGAATTGCCTGATAGCGAAGAGCTGGCTCCATGGTCGCTACATTGAGATTGAGACCATACATTGACTGCAAGCCCTTATTTCCATCTTCACGGTCATTAAACTCAAGTGTAAAGCCTGCCTTCAATTGCCCTTCCACTTTTTTCAAATCCGAAATGGTCTTCAAGCCATATTCTTGAGCAATCTTTTTCGGAACAGCTACAGCATAGGTATTTTGATAAGACATAGGTTTGAGATAGGCTAGATGATCCTGTTTGGCAATGCCATCACGCGCCACCTGATAAACCTGATCTGGCTCATGACTCACTTTCGGTGATGGTTGAAGTAGACTTTCAGTCACCGTACCAGTAAATTCAGGATAAATGTCAATATCGCCTTTTTTCAGAGCTTCATAAAGAAAGCTTGTCTTCCCAAAATTCGGTTTAACAGTCGCAGTCATACTAGTATTTTCTTCAATCAGCAACTTATACATATTGGCTAAAATTTCTGGTTCTGGACCCAATTTCCCAGCAATAACCAAGTTTTCTTTCTCTTTTTGAGCTAAGAGGGCTGGGCTATAAGACAGACCGAGCAATATTGTCACCAAGGCAAAACCAGAAAAAATCGTCCGCAATTTTGCTTTTTCCATCACTTTTAGCAGGAAATTAAAGGCAATGGCAAGCACTGCAGAAGAAAGGGCCCCAATCAAAATCAGACTGGCATTATTACGGTCAATTCCCAAAAGGATAAAGGAACCCAGTCCCCCTGCACCAATCAAGGCAGCCAAGGTTGCCGTACCGATAATCAAGACCGCTGCCGTCCGAATCCCAGACATCATAACAGGCATAGCAAGTGGAATTTCAAACTTCTTGAGTCGCTCCCACCTAGTCATCCCAAAGGCAATCCCAGCCTCTTGCAGGTTCGGATCAATTCCTTTCAGCCCAGTGATGGTATTTTGTAAAATCGGGAAGATCGCATAAATCACTAGAGCTGTCAAAGCAGGCAAGGTTCCAATTCCCATCAAGGGGATAAAAAGTCCCAACAAGGCCAGAGACGGGATGGTCTGGAAAATCCCTGCAATCTGTAAGACCCAATCCGCCAACTTCTCATGATAGCGAAGATAAACAGCCAAAGGAATCGCAAGCAAAATAGCTAGTAACAGGGTCAAAAGTGACAACTGCAAATGTTGAGATAGAGCTGTCAACCAATCACTAAAACGATCCTGAAAAGTTGCAATTAAATTAGTCATGAACACTACCTCCAAACAAGTCTGCTACAAATTCTGTTGCAGGGGCTTTTAAAATGGTCTCGGGATTCGCTACCTGGCGAATCTCTCCATCCTGCAAGACAGCAATACGGTCTGCCAATTTCAGAGCTTCATCCGTATCATGGGTTACAAAAATCGTTGTCATCCCAAATTCTTTATGCAATTCTTTCGTCAGAATCTGCAACTGTTTTCTCGAAATAGCATCCAAGGCTGAAAAAGGTTCATCCATGAGGAGAATCTTAGGCTGACCAATCATAGCACGAACAATACCGACCCGTTGCTGTTCTCCACCAGATAATTCATTAGGAAGTCGATGTCCATACTCAGCCACTGGTAAACCAACCTTAGCCAAAAGCTCTTCTGTTTTCTGAGCAATTTCTTCCTTAGTCCAACCCTTCATCTCAGGAATCAGGGCAATATTTTCCGCGACCGTTAGATTAGGAAAGAGAGCAATGGCCTGTAAAACATAACCAGTAGAAAGACGAAGTTCACGCTCATCATAGTCTTTGATACGCTTGCCATCCATATAAATATTTCCATCAGTCGGTTCCAAGAGGCGGTTGACCATCTTGATCATGGTCGTCTTACCTGATCCAGATGGACCAACTAAAACCATAAACTCGCCATTCTCAATCCGTAAATTAACATCTCTCAAGACATCTTTTTCTGTGTAGCGTAGCGCCACATTTTTGTATTCAATCATTCTGTATCCTCAATTTAAAACTTCCCTCTATTGGTCAAGTCTTCTACCTTAGGCATGACTTCCTTATTATCCCAATGTTCCACAATTTTCCCGTTTTCTAGACGGAAGATGTCATACTGGGCATAGGCAACTCCACCAATCTGAGTCTGACCATAGCTAACCACATAGTTTCCTTGTCCTAAGAGTTGGAAAACAAAGTCAAAAGTGGTCTTTACTTATAAACAGCTAATTTGCTCCATTTTAAACCTCATTTTCCTCCTCTTTCAGATTATCCAAAATTCTTTCTTGAAAGGCTTCAAACTGACGAATTTCTTCCTCTGAAAATCCTTTGTAAAAGATCGTATCCAATTTCTGACTGACACGATACCCCACTTCTTTCTGAGACTGCCCCAACTCTGTTAAAACCAAATACTTCTTACGCTTATCTTCTCCACATGGACTAATAGCTACAAGATTTTGTTCCTCTAGTTTTTTAATCATCGTCGTCAGTGTATTGTTAGCAAGCCCAGTCGCAAGCGCAATATCTGTTGCAGTTGCACAGCCAGTTTCACTATTCCATAAAACCGCTAAAATCTTGCCCTGCTCACTCCGATAAAGAGCTTCAGGGTCTTGGCTCAGTAACTTTTGAAAAATCCGCCCATTCAACAAACGAATATGATGGGCTAGCAAATGACTATCCTTCATAACACCTCCAATTTATTTCGATATCGAAAAGAATAAAACAATTGTAACACTCATCGTTCTAACTGTCAACTATTTCGATTTGGAAATAATTTTTCCCAGTAAAAAAATCTCCTACCCAAGGTAGAAGATTTTAATCTTATAAACTTAATCCGTCATGTCCGATACCAAAGTTCGATGCTCCAACGGAATACTGCACATAACTAGTAAGAAAATGAAACCTGACTGAATCCAGAAGAGGGCCAAGTCAAAAATTCCATGTACAGCAACCACTGTAAGGAAAGACAGATAAAGACCGATAATCGGACGTTTCCCCGACTCCTGACTCATATCCATCATCAATCGAACAGGAGCAACAGAAGACAAAACTAATAAAATAGTCCCCACAATTCCGTAACTCAGAATCGTATCGATATATAGACTGTGAGCATGTTCATGATAAGGAGCATTTATCCTAGGATAAGAGTGCATGTAGGTCAATGGCCCCTCACCCCAAAAAGGATTTTGCTTAAACAAGGCCATCCCAGCATCCCAGATAGAAATGCGCTCTTCCATAGAAGAATCCAAAGTCCCCATCCGAACTCCCAAATCACTAGAAAAGAGGAAACTCAAGCCAATCGCGAAGACCCCAATACTAAGCCAAAAGGCCTTCCAGTTTTTAATGGTCGTAAAGAGATAGATGATTGCTCCAGCGATAATAGCAGGAAAGGCAGTTCGATTTTGCGTAAAGTTCAATCCAAAGAGATTAACAAAGCCTGCAAACACACAGAATACTTTCAACCAATTCAACTTGGTCGTTGTAAATAGATAGAAGGCAATCATGATACAGAAACAACAAATAATTCCATAATAATTAGGGTTAAAGAAGGTCACTTCTGCACGATTCTGATGCCACACCTGCATATTGGGTGAAAGAAAAGCATAGTTAAATTTCTTCACAATTTGGAAATGTTCTAAACTCGCAAAAGCAGCTGACAAGACGCTACCAAACAAGACGAGCTGCAAAATCAATCGAAAGAATTTATGTGATAAAATCGACTGATAGTGCAAAAAGAAAACAGTAAATAGAAAAATTCCTACTGAAGCCACAACTCCCATCCAATTTTGTGCAAAAACAGATATAACAGTACTATAGCCAAGAAAAAGAAGCAGCATCGGATGCTCCCCCATTTTCTGAAGAATACTTTTCATGTCTCCTGTAAAAATCAAACTAATAATATATAAACAGAATACAACTACAAAAAGATAAAAGGGTAAAAAGATACTCAGGATAATTCCCAATAAAATCAGCTCTTTACTAGACAACCCTTTCAGCTTTTCAATAAAGCCTATTGATTTCAAAATGAATCCTTTCTCTCCAAATCAGTTGATTCAGATAATAGTAAGCTACCCTATATTGTACCACTTTTTTAGCAATTTGAAAACAAAGGAAACGTTTTCTAAAATAAAAACCCTATTTTATCAACCATATCAAGGCTTCAAAATGTTACTTCAATTCCGTTCTCAATTACCCGATAAGTCTGATTTTGCAAATCAATTTCTGCTACTGCTGTTACGGACTTATCTTTATTTTGACGTTTGATTACAATGCTGTGGGCTGTTGGTGTTTTAACGTCAATAGTTCCTTCTAAATCAAATGCTTCTGAACGATTACGGAAAGAAAATAGATTGAGAAGGGCCTTCACTACAGGACGTTGGACTTCTTCTGCTATTTCCTCATTGCTATAGTAATGACGATTAATATTTCGACCTTCTTTGGTTTCTTCTAATAATTCCAGGTCATTCTTTCCTGCTAGTAGACCCACATAGTAGACTTGGGGAATACCTGGGGCAAAAGCTTGAATCAGACGGGCAAGGAAATACTTGACATCATCATCTCCAAGCGCAGAATAGTAGGTTGAATTGATTTGGTAGATATCTAGATTGTTATACTCTGCACTGGAGTACTTACGTTTGACATTCGCTCCAACCTTATAGAGCTCATTTGAAGCATAGTCAATTTCTTCATCGGTCAGGATATCTTTGACATCCACCACTCCAATCCCATCATGGGTATCTAGTGTCGTAAATTGCTTCATCGGGCTCATCTTTAACCACTTGGCTAAGCGCTCTGTTCTGGAACTGTAAAGAGTATAAAGAGTCACCATTGGAAGGGCAAAATCATAAACATAGTAATCATGATCTGCTATTTTAAACTGAATCGAATAGTGTTCATGAATCTCAGGTAAGAGCTCTGTCCCATACTCAGCAGTGATATCTCGAACTTTATCCAGCAAATCCCAAATATCTGGTTCCACAAAGAAATCATTTGTGTCCAATTTCTTCACTGCATAAGCAAAGGCATCTAGACGAATCAAATCACACCCGTTACTTGCCAAGTGCTGAATGGTCTTACGGATGAATGCCATCGTTACTTCTTTGGTCACATCAAGATCAATCTGCTCCTCACCAAAAGTATTCCACAAATGTTCTACTGAACCATCTGCAAAAACAATCTCTTGCTTTGGTGCACGATCCTTACGCTTGTAAATTAAATCCACATCAGCTTGTGTCGGACGATTTTCTGGCCAAAACTTGTCCCAGTTTAAAAAGAGATCTTTAAACTCACTAGCTTCATGTTTTTCTTGATAGTCCTTATAATACTTAGATTGACGAGAAATATGGTTAATCATAAAGTCAAACATAAGATAATATTTCTCACCTAAACGCTTAACATCCTCCCAATCACCAAACGCTGGATCCACTTCGTCATAGTCAACCGGTGCAAATCCACGATCACCTGTTGACGGGAAAAATGGTAGAAGGTGAACTCCCTCAATAGCATCCCCAAAATGCTCTTCCAAATTCGTATATAGATCTTTAAGATTATTTCCAAGACTATCAGAATAGGTAATCAACATGGTTTTATTTTGAATTGGCATAATTACTCTCCTTTTTTAATTGAAGCCAAGTCTCGTATGACCTGGCTTCGTAAATAAAAAATATTTTAAAATTTTTGTTCACATTGAACTCGTATTAATATAGATTGCAAGCAACTAAGTACTACTTTCTTGTTTTCTACATAGAATTGTCAACAAGCTGAACTGTTCCTCTGTATCAGGAATTATAGACTCCCTAAGCATTTTCTTACTTCACTGCCCCGTTGCTCATTCCCGAAATAATATGTTTTTGGAAGATGAGGTAGACAATGGTTATCGTTACAATTCCCACAATATAGGATGCAAAACTTGGCCCATAGTCATTAAAATACTGACCTTGGTAGTTGTACTGGAAGAGAGGCAAAGTCCACAGCTTGGAATCCTTATTCAAAATTAACAATGGCAACATAAAGTCATTCCAGAACCATAATGCATTGATAATCAAGGTTGTAGCATGCATGGGCTTCAGCATTGGAAAAATAATCCGACGGTAAGTTGTAAATCGATCAGCCCCATCAATTTCTGCAGCTTCATCTAAACTATCTGGTACACTGATTTTAATATAACCAACATACAAGAAGAGAGTCTGTGGAATTGCATAAGTTAGATAAAGTAGTACCAACCCCCACATATTTGCCAGGCCGAGTTTGCTCATCATAACTGTGATAGGAATCATAATCACCTGAAATGGAACAAATATCCCTAAAATCAATAGTGAATACATAATTGCAAAGGCTTTTTTCTTGGACATATTTCGAGCAATGGAATAGGCTGCAGCTGGTATAAAGAAGGCTACTACAATCAATGATAACACCGTAATAACAGCTGAATTCCAGAAATAGCCTCCAATCCCATCCGAAACCAATCGTTCATAATTGCTTAATGTAAAAGGATTGGGCAAACCAAAGAAATGATTCATGATATCCTTGGTTGTCTTGAAGGAACTAAAAACCGTTACCAACAAAGGAACAAGTATGAGAATACCACCTACTATCAAGAGAACATACTTCCAAAACTGATTCAATTTTTCTTCTTTTTTCATGTGTAAGACTCCCCTATTAGATTTCAAATTTCTTTGATAGTTTGATTTGGATAAGAGAAACAATTCCAATAATTAAGAATAAAATCAAGGCAATTGCATTCGCATATCCATATTGATTACTCTTGAAGGCATAGTTATAGACTAAAAGACCAAGAGACGTTGTAGCATTATTAGGACCACCACTCGTCAAAGCAAAAATTTGGTCAAAGGCAGTCAAACCGGACTTAAGAGCTAGGATAAAAACCATAGAAATCGTTGGCAACAAATATGGTAATTCAATCTTCCAAAAAGTTTGTTTGCTTGTTGCACCATCAATTGATGCCGCCTCCAAAATATCAGATGGAATACTCTGAAGACCAGCAAGAAAGAGAATAATTGGCATTGCTACTCCTTGCCATAGAAGAACAAAAATAGTTGCTACTACCGCACCGATCGGTGTTCCTAATAGACTTTCTTGTAAAAAACTAATCCCTAAAATTTTTCCAATCGTTGGAAGACCATAGTTGAAGAATTGTTTAAAAATCAAGGAAACTGTCAAACCAGACAAAACCGCCGGGAAAAAGAACCATGCTCTAAAGAAGGTCTGCCCTTTCATCTTAGAATTTAAGGCTCGAGCGACAACCATCCCAATTGTAATCTCTCCAATAATCAATGCCAGGGTTAAAATCAAAGTAAAAGCAATGGCTGTGAAGAATTTCCCATCAATCATCAGCAATTTATAGTTATTCAGACCAACAAATTTATAATTATAGGTCAATCCAGTCCAGTTAGTCAAACTATAGAAAGCACCTTGTACCATCGGAAAGTAAAAGAAGATAGCTTGTAATGCAAGCGGGATGAGCAAAAAAGTCCAACCCCAGTATTTATTTAAAATTTTTCGAATAGCCATATCATCTTAACTCCTATTCTAGTCCAAATCTGCCTTCATTGGATTAAAGAAAGCATTGAGATTGTTTGCCATATTTTTCAGATTTTTATCCATCAAGTAACCTGCACTTAGATTGAAAAAATCTTCTTCAGAATTCCAGTGTTGGCCCAACCAAACATAATGTTTATCCGTAAATGCTAGTTTAGAAATCTCTGCAAGTGCTGAATCTTCTTTTTCCTGTATACCTTTCACAGCAACTGGTGAACCATCTACATCATAATATGCCTGCATAGCTTTTGGACTAGTCATATAGCTGATAAATTCTTCGGTTTCTTTAGGATGTTTGGTCGTAGCTGAAGTTGATAATGCCATGTCCCCTGCACCAACAGTGACTTCTTTTCCTACTTCTTCTCCTGGGAAGGCAAACATCCCCACATCAAATTTTGGATCCTGTTGATTAATTGCCGCTAATGCCCATGATCCTTGTGGCATCATAAAAGCTTTTTCATTCGAGAATGCTACCACCGCATCATTATAAGAGGCACCACGCCATCCATCTTGAGCATTGTCTGCCAACAAATCTAGTCGTTCTGCATCTGCTTTTAAAATAGCATCATCTACAGAAATAGCATTTGGTTTTGAAAAGCGAAGATAGTTATTAGCTGCGTCTCCACTGCCTGTAATGGTAATGAGAGAAAGTTGGTGATAACCGTTTAATGTCCATCCTTCATTGCCTGCAACTGCAAACGGAGAATTCCCACTATCTTTTATCTTTTTAACAATCTCTTGAAACTCTTTAAAAGTCTTCGGTTCCTCAAGTCCTAATTCTTTAAACTTTGTTTTATTGTAATAGATTCCATAAAGGTTAGCAGTTAAAGGCACACTATAAATCTTGTTATTGATTGCATACTTTTCTGCATAGTCATTCTTAATATTCTCAAGATAAGATTTCCCTGTCATATCTGCAAAGTAACCTGCTTTTGCCCACTCCTGAAAATCCATATTTTGAGGATAGATATTAACAATATCTGGAACATCTCCTGATAAAATCCGAGTCTTCAGAACAATACCAGCTGCCGGAACAGTCGTCAGTTTTACATCAATAGTAGGATGATCCTTTTCAAAATTATCTACAATTTTTTGCAAAGTATCCGCCATTTCGGTCTTCTGGTTAAAAAATTCAATCGTTACCTTTCCATCAGTCGATTGATTATTCTGACCACAAGCTGCTAGACCTAGTAAACTAGCCCCAGCGACTAAAAGAAAACCTGCTTTCTTATACCATTTCATTGGAAAGCCTCCTTTATAAATTTATACACCTTTATTATAGTCTTCTAAAAATATACTGTCTACTCAAAAAATCTCCTTGGGATAAAATAACAGTTAAACCCGCATACATTAGTTCTGCACCTGAGTAAACTTCGCCATTTTCCTGTAATTCATATAGTCCCTCTTCATCCAAATCTTTTAACTTTAAAGTTGTTTCCATGGTCTCTACAACTGACAAAACGCGAACGTAGGTTACAATCGTTTGATTTTTGTAATTAAATTGTACAGCTGCTTCATTGGATGCAGTATCAGGATTAATTAGTCTATACTGTTGTCCTAACTGAACTACTGGTCGTAATTCTTTATACAAGTTCACCTGATTAGCAATCTCACCTTTCTCTTCATCTGATAAACTTGTCAAATCAAGCTCATATCCCAAATTTCCCATCATTGCTACATGTCCACGTGTTTCTAATGGTGTCGTTCGTCCCATCTGATGATTCGGTACTGCTGACACATGAGCCCCCATAGAAATGGTTGGATAGAGATAGGATGAACCGTATTGAATTGGTAAACGTGCAATAGCATCAGTATTATCACTAGTCCAGACTTGTGGGAAATAGCGCATCATACCCAGATCATTTCGTCCACCACCACCAGAGCAGGACTCAAAGAGAATATGGCTGTGCTTCTCTGTCAGATAAGAAACGAGTTCGTAAAGCCCCAACATGTACTGATGAGATTGCATCTTTGTCTCTAGATAAGTAAAGCCATTTCCTAGGTTGGTCATATTACGATTCATATCCCATTTAATGTAATCAATCTCATGATAAGATAGGAGTTGATCTAAGACATTTTTCAAGTATTCTACTACCTGAGGATTGGCAAGATTAAGTACTAATTGATTCCGAGAATAAGTATGCTCATAACCAGGAACCTGAATAGCCCAGTCAGGATGTTTACGATACAAATCACTATCTACAGAAATCATTTCAGGTTCTAACCAAAGCCCAAACTGCAAACCTCTTTCATGGATAGCTGAAATCAGACTTTCTAGGCTTCCACCCAGTTTTTTCTCATTAACAACCCAATCACCTAAAGCACGATTATCATCAAAACGATTGCCAAACCAACCATCATCTAATACAAAAAGTTCAATGCCAACTTTCTTAGCTTCATCAGCTAGCTCTAACAGTTTTTCTCTCTGAAAGTCAAAGTAAGTAGCTTCCCAGTTATTAATTAGAATTGGGCGTTCTTTTGTAGAAAATTTACTTGGCATAATGTGCTTCAGTACAAAATTCTGACTTGCATGACTAACACCAGTTAATCCCTTGTCTGAATAGGTCATTAAAGCTACCGGTGTTTCAAAGTATTCCTCAGGGTCTAACTTCCAAGAAAAGTTTTCCGGATTAATCCCAATAGCCAGCCGAACTTCATTCAATTGATTCTTTTGAACAAAAGCTTCAAAGTTTCCACTATACATTAGTTGAATAGCAAACACATTCCCTGCATCCTCTGTGATTCCTTGATCACAGAGTAGAAGAGCTGGTGTTTGAGCATGCCCAGAAGCTCCACGGTTCGAACTAATTGAAAAGATTCCTTGTTCTACCTGTTGACGTCGAACAGTCTTTTCACGAGCATAAGCACCCTGCAGAGTTACGATTTCGTAAGCTGCCGCTGGAAAATCAGCCATAAAAGAAAAGTCTTTATGAATGACAACTTCCTGATTACTATTATTCACTAATTTACTGTAGCTAGCAATAGTCGAATCATTATCAAAAGCAGTATAATACAAATTCAGACTAAGTTGAGCCTTAGAATCTTCTAACATTAAGACAAGAGTCTCTGTATTATCCATGCTATGTGGAGAAGGTAAGCCCTGTGGACCATTCTGACCTTTTAAACTTTTTGCTTCTACAAATCGAAAGTCTGTTACTTCAGTTACACTATGCTGAATCTGTATAGTTGGTTTCCTAAAATCTCCTAAGCCATGTTGCCCAAAAATATGACGTTGAGTATCTAAACTAAAGGTTCGATTAGTAGCTGTTGGATTTCCTGAAAAGGCATGGTCCCGTTCATAAACACTATTGGAACCTTTATAGTTCTTAATAGTCTTTCCTAAATGTTTCAAAAGTAAGTAGCCATTTCGATTTTCAATAATCAAACTTAGATTTTTACTTTCAACATAAAATAGATTATTCTCTATCCTAACTCCCATTTACTTCACCTCATCACTTTATAGATTATATTTTATCATCTGAAAACGCTTTCCGAAATAGAAAAATGTCTCAAGAATATGGTAAAATGTTAGGTAGGAGGTAGCACATGCTAGTTTTTTCAGAATACCAGACTGGAACAATTGACCTTTCCCTAAGCTTTTATGGATATGAGGAATGCACACCAAATTACTCTTTTGGTCCAACAATTCGAGATACATACGTTCTACATTACATTACTAAAGGACAAGGTAAATTTCATTACAAAGGTAAAATTGTTGATTTAAAAGAAGGAGATTTCTTTCTATTAAAACCAGATGAATTAACCTTTTATCAAGCAGACAATGAGAAACCTTGGTCCTACTACTGGTTAGGAATAACAGGAGGGAAAGCTCCTGATTATTTTGCTCTTTCTCAAATTTCTGACCAATCTTATCTCATCCAATCTGAAACTTGTCATACCCAGACTACTGCAAAACTCATCTCAGACATTGTCCGCTTCGCTCAGATTACCAAATCAAATGAATTAGCTCAACTCCATATCATGGGACAACTCCATGAACTGATGTTTCATCTGGGAACTATTGCTCCCAATCAGAAGAAAAAGAATATTTCATCGACCCACCAACTCTATCTTGAATGCAAACGATTAATTGATAGCCACTATCCTCAATCACTTACAATTCAAGATTTAGCAAAAGAACTATCCGTTCACAGAAGCTACTTATCAAGCGTATTCAAAGAATTTAACACCTTATCTCCAAAAGAATACCTACTATACGTTCGAATGTATCGAGCTAAACAACTCCTCGAAAATACCCAAGAGTCAATCAAGGTAATTGCATACTCGGTAGGCTTTTCAGATCCACTACATTTTTCTAAAGCTTATAAACAATACTTTAATCAGACTCCAAGTCAAACAAGAAAAGAATATTCTCAACACCAACTAGTGAGAAAGGAAACACTATGAAATCCTACCAAGCCGTCTACAAAATTCTAGCTAAAGAAACCGACTATATCAGCGGAGAAAAGATTGCAGAAGAACTATCACTGACCCGAACATCAATTTGGAAAGCCATCAAGCGTTTAGAACAAGAAGGCATTGAAATTGATAGTATCAAAAACAAAGGCTATAAACTGGTGAATGGTGACCTTATTCTTCCAGAACTTCTAGAACAAAATCTTCCAATTAAAATCAGTTTTAAACCCGAAACAAGATCAACACAACTCGATGCAAAAGAAGCAATTGATTTAGGAAATGAAGCAAACACCCTCTATCTAGCTTCCTATCAAACAGCTGGCCGAGGCCGTTTTCAACGTTCTTTCTACTCACCCCAAGGTGGCATTTATATGACACTCCATCTTAAACCAAATCTCCCCTATGACCAATTACCATCCTACACACTACTTGTAGCAGGAGCTATCTACAAAGCCATTAAGAACCTAACTTTAATAGATGTCGACATAAAATGGGTCAATGATATCTACCTCAAAAATCATAAAATTGGAGGAATCCTCACTGAGGCAATGACGTCTGTAGAATCAGGCCTAGTCACAGATATCATTATTGGAGTAGGAATCAACTTTACTATTAAAGACTTCCCTCAAGAATTAAAAGAAAAAGCTGCTAGTTTATTTAACGCACCAGCTCCTATAACAAGAAATGAATTAATCATAGAAATATGGCGTGCTTTCTTCGAAACACCAGCAGAAGAGCTATTATACCTATACAAAAAGCAGTCCTTCGTTCTAGGAAAAGAAGTGACTTTTACACTAGATCAGAAAGACTACAAAGGATTTGCAAAAGAAATCTCAGAAAATGGAAAACTTTTAGTTCAATGTGATAACGGAAAAGAAATCTGGCTAAATAGCGGAGAAATTTCACTCAAGAGTTGGAAGTAAAAAAATACAATTATAAAAAAACTCCAGATGAGTAATTCAATTAAGTTCAACACATCTGAAGTTTTTTATATTATTAAAATGGATCTATTATTCCAAAAAACAAAAAGGCTCTATAATATTTGTAGTGGGTAAATCCCCTATAGATATTATGGAGCCTATTTTTGTGTAGAAAAAAAGTCCCATATGACCTATAATGAAAAGCGACGAAACAACTCATTAGAAAGAATCATAT